>JALWYS010000109.1 GCA_027003115.1 Deltaproteobacteria bacterium
TCCCCATAGGTCAAGGTGGTGCCTGGTGGGATTTCCTGGGTAGTGCGCCATATATGTCTTTGAAAGGGCGTACCCTTTAGTTTATAGGCAAGGGGGAATTTCTCAAGGGTCATGCCTGAAAGAAGCCCTGTGAGAGGGAGTGCCTCCTTAGAGGCTAGCTTACCATTTGTTGAATAGGCCCCCTCTTTGCTCTCAATGAGCTCGATTCTTACAAGGTCAGTTTCTTCAAAATATAACCGTGCAATAAGAAAACCCACAGGGGAAAGATCGAGTTTTTGTTCAAGAAAAGGCCCCTTTTTAGTGTTCATAGCCCCTAAAGGTGATTTCCCTGGGGCGTCCTTCGCCCTTGAGCCATACCCCTTTGCCCCTTTTTATCTTTCCAATAAGAAAAGGGGGGTGTCCAAGAATGGCTGATAGCCTTCTTTCAGCCTCAAGGGCCTTTTTACGGGAAATGGTCCAGACTAGCTCAAAGTCTTCGCCTCCAGAGATGGCCAAATCAGTTGGGGACACACCTGTTTCCCTGCAAGCCCTTTTTAGCGCCCGGGAAAGGGGGAGTCTTTTCTCTTCGATTACCGCCTTCACCCCGCTTCCTCTTGCAATGTGGGCAATATCTGTTGCAATGCCGTCGGAAACGTCTATAACTGAGGTTGCACCCATTTCTTTAAGTAGCCTTCCAAGGGGAATGCGGGGTTCTGGGTCAAGATGCCTCTGGATAAGGCGCTTTTTGATGGCAAAGGGCAGGGTACTCCTTCTTTTTTTTAAAAGCAAAAGGCCGCATGCGCTTTCACCCAGATAGCCTGAGCAGTAGATCATATCCCCTACACTTGCGCCATTTCTGTAAAGTGCACCGCCTTTTTCCACCTCTCCTGTCAAGGTGAGGGTAAGGCCCAGCCGGTTGCAAGGGCTTGCTACCGTGTCGCCACCGGCAAGGATTGCTCCAAATTCCCCAAGGCGCCCCACAAGGCCCAGGGCAAACCTCTTCCAGAAGGTGGATCCCGGGTCTTTCAGATACCTCGGCACTTCTATATTTAAAAGTGCAGCCCTTGGAACGCCTCCAATGGCGGCGATGTCGCTGAGGTTCACCGAGGCAAGCCTGCGCCCAAGGTGGTACGGGTCAAAGTAGGAGAGGGAGAAGTGCACACCTTCTGCCATGGTGTCTGTGGTGAGAAGGATGTTGTAGCCAGGGGATGGGGAAAGCTCTGCGCAGTCATCCCCTATCCCCTTCTTGAGGCCCAACCATTTTGGGGTAGGTTCAAGGGCCTCTGCTGTTTGTCTTATTTTTTCAATGAGTTCCAGTTCCAATGGTTATCAGCCAACTATCTCAAGCTCGCTGAAAAAGTATTTTATCTCCGTGGCGGCGGTTTCTGGTGCATCCGAGCCGTGGACCACGTTTTTTTCAATGTCTGTTGCAAAGTCTGCCCTTATGGTGCCAGGCTCTGCCTCCTTGTAGTTGGTTGCACCCATGAGCTTTCTGTAGCGGGAGATCACCTCCTCCCCCTGAAGCACCATTACAACAATGGGGCCAGAGGTCATGAAGTCAGTAAGGCTTTCAAAAAAAGGTTTTTCCTTGTGAACTGCATAAAAACCCTGGGCCTGCTCCTTTGTCATGTGGATCATTTTCATGGCAACGATCTTTATATCTGCTGCCTCAAGCCTCTTTATAACCTCTCCTATGAGGCCTCTTTGTACTCCGTCTGGTTTGATGATAGAAAGGGTCCTTTCCATGATATCCTCCTTTTGATTTTCTGTTTGCCATTTTGGGTTAGGCCTTTATAACCAAATCCGGACAGATTGAAAACGGGATTTAAGGATTTATAAAAAGGAATAGGAAAGGGTATTGTGAAGGCCCTACCGTCATTATTGCAAAACAAGCAGGGCTATTGTTTGTCAGATGTTTAAAAAAGGGAGAAGGCTTTCGGGCATCTAAGGGGTGGTTTAGACCACAAAATTGGGGACGTCCATTTCTCCCTTTTCAAATGCCATGAGAAAGGCCTTCACCACTGCAGGGTCAAAATCCTTGCCGGCACCTTTGACTATGATCTCCTTTGCCTCAATGGGTGCCATTGCCTTGCGGTATGGCCTGTCACTTGTGAGTGCGTCATATACATCTGCCACTGCCAGCACTCTTGCCCCCAGGGGAATGGCCTCACCCTTGTTGGGGCGGTATCCATTGCCATCGTATTTGTCATGGTGGGCAAGAATAATGGGAATAATTCTTCCTAGGGGTCCTTTAAGAGGTTCGAGTATTTGAGCACCATTAGAGACATGTTTTTGAATCTGCTTGTATTCATCCTCAGACAGTCTTGCTGCCTTGTAGAGGAGTTCTCTGCTGACCTTTAGCTTTCCTATGTCGTGAAGGAGTGCAGCCGAACGAATGTCCTCAATGGCATCGTCGTCTAGGCCAAGATATGCAGCTATCTTTGATGCGTAGACCGAGACCCTGTAGCAGTGATTTTCCGTGTATTGGTCCTTTGATATGAAATGGCGGAGAATGACTATCAGCCCCTGGTAGGTCTTCCTTAGCTCCTTGACCTTTTCCATGTGTCGTTCGTAGAGGGTACCCATGGCGTATGCGGTGCATATTAGGACACTTCCCCATGCCATCATGTGATACCACTTTCCGGTGGTAAGTTTCATTTTGACCCCGCCAGTAAATATCACATCGTTAAATTGAACCATGACGCCAACAATAATTATGGTAAGTACCGCTGTCATGACAGCGTGGCGCCTGCCGTAAAAGTATGCAGACATGATCGTTGGGAAGGAGTAGAGGCCAAGAATCATGTACTGTGAGGTCATGAGATAGTTCATCAGACCAGCTACGGCCACCATGGTGAAGATGATCCAGAGTTCCTTGTTGACCTCTGCCACCTGGTCGGCAATACGGTAGCGTAGCGGCCTCATTTTTTGTGAAGAATGGTCCTGAAAGAGGTCCGTTTCAAGGTCTCCGGCAGTATCCATTGCCGATTCACTGTGGATGTTTACGGAAGACTCATACCCACTGGAAGGCTCAACAGATCCACTTTGTTTCACAAAAGAATGCCTTTCCTCATTCCTAGAAAAGTCATGAAGATTACTGGTATCAAAGGCGGCGGGTTCGGTTAATTTTGAGCTCGCCTCTTGTTGCCCTGAGGGTGAAGACTCATTTTTTTTCACAAAGATGGCCTTTGCTCCAAGGCTTGAGAGCCTTTTGGCTAGTTTTTTCCCAGCGCTTTCTGGTATGCGGCCACCAAAAGTGACTGGTGGCCTGTCAAGAAGCGAGTCAATCTTATCCCTGTCACAATTCTTGACAGTCCTAAAAAAATTCCCCGACTTTTTCCTTGCACAGATTGTCAGGTACGTCCTGAATTATTAAAACACCGTTTGCTGTATTCATAAGTTTTAGGATTTGGTGGCCGCTTTATCAGATAAATCGGCAACTGCCCGCCATGGCTTGAATTTTGGCATGTTTCATCATAACTATGCAAAGTTCCTTGATAAATTTTTAAGTTCTTATTTTTCCTAGTTAGTGTCTGTAAAAAAGCGGCATTTGTTTTTTATGTCAGGAGATTGAGATGTCTGAAAAGGTTGACCGTCACCAAAAAGGAATAAGGGCTCTTGATTTGCTTTCACACGTTCCTTTAGAGCTCAGGGATGGTTTGAAATGTTTGAGCTTTGACCGCTGGGGAGGGGTAAGTAGGCCTCCCTTTCATGAACTCAATGTGGGTGAACTTACTGGGGATGAGATTGCAAAGGTCGCGGCCAACATGAAAACGGTCAGAAAGGTCCTAGGGGCGAGTCGGCTTGTTTTCGTCAGACAAGTACATGGAACGGATTTTCTCCATGTAAAAAATGGTGCCAATAATATTGCAAGGGAGAAAATAGTAGAGGCTGACGGGATTTTTACTGCGGAAAGGGACGTGGGGCTCATGATAAAACACGCAGACTGCCAGGCAGTGGTGATGTTTGACCCTGAAAGGCGCGTGATTGCTAACATCCACTGTGGCTGGCGGGGAAGCGTTGGAAACATACTTAAAAAGGCAGTGGATGAATTTGTGGAAGTCTATGGCTCGAGGGCTCATGATATCTGGGTGGGAATAAGCCCAAGTCTTGGTCCTTGTTGTGCAGAGTTCAGACAATGGGAAGAGACCCTCCCAGCCTGGTTGCACGGGTTTCGTAAAGGCGGGGACCGTTTTGATTTCTGGAAAGTGTCAAAGAAACAGCTTGAAGAGGCAGGTGTGCCTCCTGGCCAGATATTTTGTTCAGGAATATGTACCGTGTGCAGCAAGGATCACTTTTCCTACAGGAGGGAGAAGACCACAGGCAGGCTTGCAACCGTTATCACCCTTTAAAGCAATTGTAACCAGGGCAGATTCCCTCCTGCAGGAAATTGATTCAAGTTTTTATTTGAAGGGCACAGGATTTACCTTTTCAGGATGAAGGTCACTTTTAGTCCCCATTCCTCCAGTACTTGGCATGGTCGGTACCTTGGGAACCTGATTTTGGCCTGTGTTTGACTTGTGGCCGCTATTTTTTCTTGCTCGACTCTTCACGGACTGAGCACTTGGCCTTTCAGGAGATTTGGAGCCAGGGGCATTTCTCGTCTCTGGCGGGTTCCACCTCGGGGCCAGCCCCTTTCCATGGGCGTTTCTCATGCCAGTGATGGGGTTGTGCGCTTGGACGCCCCGGCCAAAAGCACCATGTTTCGCACGTCTTATCATGTCTCGCATCTCGTCAGGGGTAGGCTTTTTCACGTCCCGGCCCTCACCAGAGCCTCTGCCCACCTCGTAACCCTCAAGTCTTCCGTCGTTGTGTTTCCACCAGAGCCACAGTGTCCCGTCATCTGCCTCCCAGAATTCGATAACTCCATCTCCCTGGTCTCCAGGAATACTGCCAATGTATTTGGCTGCAAAACAGGTGGATACCGTGGGACCAGGTACAAAGGCGAGTGATAAATTAATGCACAGGCACACTACAATGGTCAGCAACAGGTGGAACAGGTCTGGTTTTTTCATCGCTTTTCTCCTTTGAGATTGGATTTGAGTGGAGCTTGTTATTATGTTGTCCTTTTGTATAAAAGGTTCAAAAGAATATCAAATTAAATTCAGGCTATTCGGGTCTTTGCCATTGTCCAATTTTTGCACTATGTTAGCCTGATCTCAAGAGGCTTGATTGGGAACGGAAACCGGGTCTATTTTTTGTTATTTCAAGGAGCTGCAATTATGTCGGAAAAGGCTGAAGAAAAGCTACTTCCAAAGGCCTACGATTTTAAGGACGTTGAGACAAAGTGGTATGAAAAGTGGATGGACGAGGGGCTTTTCACTGCCACCATGGACGAGAACAGGCCAAGTTTCTCCATGGTTATCCCACCTCCAAATGTCACGGGCGTGCTCCACATAGGTCATGCCCTAAACAACACACTTCAGGACATCCTGGTGCGTTATAAACGCATGGACGGTTTTAACACCCTCTGGGTACCAGGCACTGACCATGCAGGCATTGCCACCCAGAACGTGGTGGAACGCCAGTTGGCCCAAGAGGGCCTTACACGCTACGACCTTGGAAGGGAAAAGTTCATAGAAAGGGTCTGGGAGTGGAAGGCAAAAAGCGGCGGAAAAATCATTGAACAGCTAAAGCGCCTTGGCTGCTCCTGTGACTGGTCGAGGGAGCGCTTTACCATGGACGAGGGCCTTTCAAGGGCGGTGCGCGAGGTCTTTGTTCAGCTTTATGAAGAAGGGCTCATCTACAGGGGAGACTACATCATAAACTGGTGTCCAAGGTGCCATACGGCCCTTGCAGACATAGAGGTGGAACATGATCTGACCGAAGGCAGGATCTGGTACATAAGATACCCCCTGATAGACAACGCCACCGGAAAGCCATCTTCCGACGAATACATAGTGGTTGCAACCACCCGCCCTGAGACAATGCTAGGGGATACGGCCGTTGCGGTAAACCCAGAGGATGAACGTTACAAGAATCTCGTGGGCAGATACGTGCTTCTTCCCCTTTTAAACAGAAAGATTCCCATAATAGCAGACGAACATGTGGACCCTGAATTTGGAACAGGTGCGGTAAAGGTGACCCCTGCCCACGATTTCAACGATTTTGAGATAGCAAGGCGCCATGATCTTGAGCGTATAAACATATTTGACAAGGATGCCCGCCTTACGGAAGAAACAGGCCCCTACCAAGGTCTGGACAGGTTTGAGGCGAGAAAGAAGGTCCTTGAGGACTTAGAGAGGGAGGGGCTTCTCGAAAAGGAAGAACCACACAGTCTTGCGGCAGGCACCTGTTACAGGTGCAAGACAGTGGTTGAGCCACGCCTTTCAAAGCAGTGGTTTGTGCGGATAGAGCCCCTTGCAGGGCCTGCCCTTGAGGCAGTCAGAAAGGAGAAGACAAGGATCGTTCCTCCAAACTGGATACGCACCTATGAGGAGTGGATGACAAACATCCGTGACTGGTGCATCTCAAGGCAGATATGGTGGGGGCATAGGATTCCTGCCTGGACCTGCAAGGCCTGTGGGCATCTAGTGGTTTCCAGGCAGGATCCAGAAAGGTGCCCCAAGTGCGGCTCAGGTGAGCTCGAGCAGGAGACAGACGTTCTTGATACATGGTTCAGCTCGGCACTTTGGCCCTTTTCTACCCTTGGCTGGCCTGAAAAGACAAAGGAGCTTGAATTTTTCTACCCCACATCTGTTCTCATAACGAGCTTTGACATCCTCTTCTTCTGGGTGGCAAGAATGATGATGATGGGGCTTCACTTCATGAAGGACGTTCCATTCTACTATGTCTATCTTCATGCCCTTGTCCGGGATGCCCAGGGCCAGAAGATGAGCAAGTCAAAGGGCAACGTCATTGATCCCCTGACCATCATGGAGAAATATGGAACCGATGCGGTACGCTTTACCCTGGCAGCCTTTGCCGCACAGGGCAGGGACATAAAGCTTTCCGAGGACCGGATTGAGGGCTACCGTCACTTCGTGAACAAGATATGGAACGCAGCCCGCTTGGTGCTCATGCACGCATCAAACGTGGATGACTACCTTGAACCTGTAAATCCTGAGGATCTGAACACAGTGGTAAGGTGGATACTGACCAGGCTCAACGAGACCATTGAAACGGTACGGGGTGCCCTTGATTCCTTTGACTTTGACGTTGCGGCAAAGGAGCTTTACAGGTTCTTCTGGCGTGAATACTGTGATTGGTACCTTGAGTTTTCTAAGTCTGACCTTTCTGGCGGCCCTGGAAAGCGTGGGCAGGTTTCAAGAAAGGTCGCCCTGACAGTGCTTGACAACATGCTAAGGCTTCTTCATCCATTCATGCCCTTTGTGACAGAAGAGCTCTGGCATCATCTGCCAGGGGACAGGGGTTACATCATGGTCTCTGAGTTTCCCAAGGTGAACGAAGACTGGAGGTTTGAAGACGCCCTTAGGGAAATAGAGCTTCTAAAGACCATGATAAGCGGCATAAGAAACATCAGGGCAGAGCTTGGAATACATCCAGGAAAGGAACTACAGGTGGTCTTTTTCCCCCACTCAGATCTTGCTTCAAGGGTCATCTCCGAACACAAGAACGAGATAATGGCCCTTGCCAGGGTCTCCAACATGGAGACAATAAAGTGTGCCGAGGACAAGCCAAAGGGGGCTGCCTCCTTTATCCATGAGCAGGTTGAGATATTCGTTTCCCTGGAAGGGGTTGTGGATATTGCCCAGGAACTAAAGAAACTTGAAAAGGAAAGGGCAAAGGCAGAGAAGGAACTAAAAAAGATAGAGGCCAAGCTTTCAAACGAGAACTTTTTGAAAAAGGCCCCAAAGGATATAGTCAACAAGGAGAGGGAAAAAAGGGAAAACTTGCTTGCAAGGCTTTCAAAGCTTGACAGCCATGAAAGGATGCTCAGGGAAATTGGATAACCCGCCGGTTCCAAGGATTCTTTTTAAGGAGATCGTAAGAAAGGCACTCCTTGAGGACCTTGGAGAGGGAGACGTAACGACCCGCTCGTGTGTTTCGCCAGATGTTTCAGCTCGGGCAAGAATTGTCGCTAAGGAAGAAGGGCTTCTTGCAGGGCTTTTCGTGGCTGAAGAGGTGTTTCGTCAGATTGATCCCGGCCTTGTTCTTACAAAAAAATACAAGGAGGGAGAGTTTTTCAGCCATGGCGACGTTCTCTTTACCATTGAGGGAAGGGCCTGGTCGATACTCCAAGGAGAGAGGGTGGCCCTTAATTTTCTCCAAAGGATGTGCGGTATAGCAACCCTTACAAGGAAATACGTTGACAGGATTAAGGGGAAAAATTGTCGCATTGTTGGTACTAGAAAGACCACCCCAGGGCTTAGATGCCTTGAAAAGTATGCGGTAAGGGTTGGAGGGGGCTTCAATCACAGGTTTTGCCTGTCAGATGGCGTTCTCATAAAGGACAACCACATTTCCTCTTGTGGTTCTGTCAAGGAGGCAATCAGGAGGGCAAGGGCAAGCGCCCCCCACACCTTGAGGATAGAGGTGGAGGTGACTGACGAAAAAGAGCTCAGGGAGGCCATCTCCGCAGGTGCAGATGTGATAATGCTCGATAACATGTCCGTTTCCGAAATGGTTGAATGTGTAAAGATTAAGAAAAAACTTGCCCCGTACGTCATTCTTGAGGCATCAGGAGGTGTCACCCTTGATAACGTGGCCAAGATCGCAGAGACAGGGGTGGATGTAATATCAAGCGGGGCCCTTACCCATTCCTTCAAGTCCATTGACTTGAGCCTTAAACTAAATATACTTTGATATATGTTCCCTATTCAGGACAGTATTCCAAGGCGATGCCCACCACTTATGAACTGGGCCATAATGGCTACCTGCACCATAATCTTTCTTTTTGAGATTTCCCTTCCCCCGCATATTCTTGAGAAACTCTTTTACCTGTTTGGCGTAGTACCAGCCAGATACACCCATCCTGACTGGGCGGCAAGTGTTGGCCTTGTGCCAAAGGCTATACTTCCACTTTTCACCTGCATGTTTCTGCACGGAAGTTGGGTTCACATCATCGGAAACATGTGGACCCTCTGGATATTTGGCGACAATGTGGAAGATGAGATGGGGCCTTTGCGGTATCTGCTTTTCTATCTCTTTTGCGGTATTGTTGCCTCCCTTGTTCAGATATACACCAACCCCAACTCTACCATTCCCACCATTGGGGCCTCCGGTGCCATAGCAGGAGTCATGGGGGCCTACTATGTGCTTTTTCCCCGGGCGCGAATAATCATTATGATTCCGATCTTTTTCTTCCCGTTTTTTTTCGACGTGCCTGCCGTATTTTTTCTTGCCTTCTGGTTTCTGGAACAGGTGTTCAGCGGGGCCTTTTCTCTGCTTTCTCCCCAGCAGGCAGGGGGTATTGCCTGGTGGGCACATGCAGGCGGCTTTCTCTGCGGCATGATCTCCTACAGGTTCTTCCTTCATAAGAGCGTTTGCAGAAGGCGCTACCCTGACCAGATGAGGCCCTGGGGACTGCTTGATTCAAGGGAAAGATTTTGACAAATATGTATGGGATGAAAATAGTTTTTAAAGGAAATTCATAAAAGGAGATCGTTAAAATGACACCCATGGATATATTCTGGATATTCTTCATGCTCACAGCCCTTCAGCCCATTCTCAGGCAGAAGATGCTTGAGGCTGCAAGGCAGCGTACCATTGCAAAGATAGAGAAGGAGAGGGGTTCAAGGGTTATCCTTCTTGTGCACCGGCAGGAGACCATGAGCCTCCTTGGCTTTCCAGTGATGCGTTACATAGACATCAATGATTCCGAGCAGGTAATCCGGGCCATCCAGATGACAGACCCGGATGTGCCTGTTGACATTGTGCTTCACACCCCTGGCGGGCTTGTTCTTGCAGCACTACAGATTGCAAGGGCGGTAAAGGACCACAAGGGAAAGGTAACCGCCTTTGTGCCCCACTATGCCATGAGCGGGGGCACACTCATTGCCCTTGCTGCCGATGAGATCGTAATGGACAGGCATGCCGTTCTAGGACCTGTTGACCCCCAGATGGGCACAAGTCCTGCCGCCTCTCTAATAAAGGTGGTCAAGTCAAAGCCCATTGAAAAGGTGGAAGACAAGTCCATCGTTATGGCTGATATTGCCGAAAAGGCCCTCAGGCAAATGAAGAGAAACGTAACAGAGCTCCTTGAGGACAATATGGGCCGGGAAAAGGCCGCGGAGCTTGCAGAGCTTCTGTCTCAAGGAACCTGGACCCATGACCATCCCATAAGCTGGAACGAGGCAAAGGAGATGGGCCTTCCAATCCGTACCGACATGCCCCGGGAGTTCTATGAGCTCATGGCCCTTTTCCCGCAGCCTGTAAGACGTGAGCCATCTGTGGAATACCTGCCCATACCTAGAAAAAGCAGCGGGGATCATGCAAAGCAACCCTGAAAATCCTGGGTTCATTCAGTGCATCTCTGCATAGGCATATGCTGAGTGGTTGTGAATGGACTCGAAGTTTTCTGCCTCTATGGCAAACCAGGTGACCTCCGGCAGGGCCGTAAGGCCCTGGTACACTCCCCTTACAATGTCTTCAACAAACATGGGGTGGTTGTAGGCGTATTCGGTGACGAACTTTTCATCAGGCCTTTTAAGCACGGAATAGACCTCTGAGGAGCCACAGCTTTCGACTACCTTTATTACGTCTTCAAGCCAAAGGAATTTGTTAAAACGAATCCAGACCCTCACCTCGCCCCGCTGGTTGTGGGCACCATAGTCTGAAATCTCCCTTGAGCAGGGACACACTGTGGTTATTGGCACCTTTACCACAAGCATCATATCAAGTTCCTTCTTCATTGTGCCGTGGAGACCGCACCGGTATTCCATGAGGCCCTTGGTGCCTGTAATGGGAGCGCTTTTTTCAATGAAGTAGGGAAAGTCGATCTCAAGGTGCGCCTCTTCCGAATTGAGGCGCTCCTTCATGGCGCTAAGTATCTTTTCAAAGTTCTCAATGGTGACCTCGCGCCGGTATTCATTCAGTATCTCAATGAACCTGCTCATGTGGGTTCCCTTGAACTGGTGAGGCAGATTCACGTACATGTTGATGCTGGCAACGGTGTGTTGGGTACCGTTTGCCTTGTCAAGAACGGTTATGGGGTAACGAATGTTTTTGATGCCCACGCGGTCAAGGGGGATCTTCCTGTCGTCCCGCATGCTTTGGACATCTGTAAGCCCTAGGTATTTTTGGTTCATGTCGCCTTCTCCAGGCTGGATATGATTTTTTCTGCAGAAGCTAGCATTTCTGATGAGGCCCCGGTTATAGGCATGCCTTCCCTTTCAGCCCTTCTTGCCTTGGAAGAAAAATAAAAGACCCCAATTGGTTTTCTGCCACACATCTTTTCTATGAATTTCACGTCCTCCTCATCCTGGCAGTTGTTTGCCACAATGTGTAGGGACTTGATCTTGAGGTCCTTGGCCAATCTGTCAATCTTTTCTGCCGTTTCAATACTTCCCCGGTAGGGTTGAACCACTATCAGAATGTGGTCAACTCCGGAGATTGTGCCCCTTCCAAGGTGTTCCACCCCTGCTTCCATATCAAGGACTATGTCCTCGTTTTCTGAAAGAAGAAGCCTGTTTAGAAGGTTTCTAAGGACTGCGTTTTCCGCACAGGCGCAACCTGCGCCTCCCTGCTGGATGGCGCCAAGGACCATGAGGCCAAGGTTGCCTTTTCTTTTCATAAATTTTTCAGGAAGGTCATCGACCCTGGGGTTCAGGTTGTAAAAGGGACCGTCACGCCCGGAGCGTTCGTTTAAGAGCTCCTTCATCTCTGCAATGGGCGTGATATCCGAGTCATCAAAGCCAAGAAGCCTGGCAAGGTGAGGGCTTGGGTCTGCATCTATTGCAAGGACCCGTCTTCCTTTGTTCAAAAGCGCCTGGATGAGATATGCGCTAACTGTGCTTTTTCCCACGCCACCCTTGCCACATACTGCAATCTTCATTTTAACCTCGCCTCTAATCTTTCTCCAACACGGTGGCTGCTCCGCCTCGCCTGGGATCTCCCTGGGCATCCCCTCCGTAAGGATCTACGCCGTGTACACCGCCAAAATAGACGTCTATGTCTTTCCAGACGTTCACCTTGAAAAGTTTCGTCAGTCCCTTGATAACCTCTTGAGAAAAGCCGGGTTCCATTTGCAAGACCCCATCTTCCAGGTGAATCCTGGGGCTGCAGATTGCGTCCTTGAGTCCCATGCCGAAAAAACAGGTGTTTATCACCACCTGGGTTATGGCAGATCTTATCCTTTTGCTTCCCCCGCTTCCAAGGACCAGGCGGACATGGCCATCCTCCATGAGTATGGATGGCGACATCATGGAGGCGACCCTTATCCCAGGAGGTGAGGAGTGAAAGCCCCCAGGGTGAAGGTCATCTTCTCCCATCATGTTGTTCAGCATGATGCCTGTGCCAGGCACAAAGTAGCCTGAGCCTTCTCCGTTTGAAGTGGTCATGCTTGCAAGGTTTCCATGGCTGTCGCACACGCTTATGTGCGTGGTTCCCCTTGAAAAAAGCCTGCGAAGACGCTCCCATGATCTTTCAAACCACCCCTTGTCTGGCCACTTGAGGTTGCTTGATGTCTCTTTCCGGTAGCCATCTATCTCGTCCATGGCCACTGCCAGGGTGGAAAGGTGTTCCAAAGAGCCGAATTTTACGTCATTTTTGAAAATA
This sequence comes from Deltaproteobacteria bacterium, assembly GCA_027003115.1. GTDB lineage: Bacteria > Desulfobacterota > Dissulfuribacteria > Dissulfuribacterales > QOAL01 > JAADCZ01. The sequence goes on from JALWYS010000109.1 coordinate 12,658, forward strand.
TTCGAGACCAGTTCAAGGGCCAGGGCAATGTAAAAGCCACCAAAGGATGGGGGAGGGTTGGTCAGAAGCTCAAATTGGGAAAAACTGGCACTTAGGGGTTCCCTTTCAATGATGTCATATTCTGAAAGGTCAGAAAGGGTCAAAAGCCCGCCCCGCTCTTTCATGTCAGATACTATTCTTGCGCCAATCTCTCCTTTGTAGAAGGAATGGAGTACTCTTTCAGGTTCATTTGCAAGGGCCTTTAGAAAATCTGCAAGCTTTGGGTTTTTAAGCGTCTCCCCCTCTTTTATGAACCGTCCATCTTTAAGGAACATCTGCTTTCCATACTGGTCAAAGAGCATAATGGGTTCAAGAAGCGAAAGGAAATAGGCCTGGTGATGGTTAAGTTTCACGCCTTTGCTTGCGTACCTGATTGCAGGCTCAAGTACCCTTGAAAGGGGAAGCCTTCCAAGACGGGATTGAAGCTCAACAAAGCCCTTCAAGTTTCCTGGCACAGCAGCCGCACCTGGGCCGATGTTAAATACCTGCTTGCAGCCTGGAAATTCAACAGTTACTGGAAAAAAGTGTGGCTCCATCTCCTCGCCTTGAAGGCCCTTTCCTGGGGTGTCCACAAAGAAGTCATAAAGGACGGCCCGGGCACCTGCTGGCCTAGCAAGGAGAAAGCCTCCACCTCCAAGTGAGGTTAGGGCGGGCTCCACTACTGAGGATGCAAAACCTGCGCCAATTATGGCATCAAAGGCGTTACCTCCCCAGATTAGTATTGAGGCCGCCGCCTCTGTAACAAGCGGATGCCCGGAAGCTATGGCAGGAAACATCTTTTCTTGCAAACGCTACTCCTTGGATGGTTTTTGGAATATACAACCTATCCTGACTGGTGTTTTTTAGCAAGGCAGCTTGATTTAAGTCATTTTACTAACAGGCTGAAATTATGTATTCTTTAAAGAAAAAGCAAAACAGGTAAAACCAATGAAGTGTCCAGGACAAGACAGCAGGTACTGGAGGCCAGGGGCCATTTTTGATGTAAAATGCCCGAACTGTGGCCACATGATAGAATTCTTTAAGGACGATACCAGGAGGCGTTGCCCAAACTGTGGCCAGGAGGTTCCGAATCCGGAGATGGATTTTGGCTGTGCTGCCTACTGCCCATACGCAGAGCACTGTCTCGGGGCGCTGCCAGAAGGGGTAGTTGCAGACGGAAAGCTCAAGGTACTAAAGGCAAAGATGCTAAAGGCCTTAAAGGAACAGGCAGTGAAGCAAGGAAAAAGCGCTGCCTTCTCCTCAAGGGTCATGGAGCTTGTTGAAGAAATTGGGAAAAAGGAGTCTGCGCCCCTTGGCCCAACGCTCCTTGCCGCCTTTTGTTTTCTGGAAATGGAGGCCCGGCAAGAAGACCTTGCCACGGAGCAGTTTGAGACTGAAAAACCACGGTTTTTAAAAGACATGGAAGGCGTGGGTGCCGAAGAAGATGTGGCATCTGAGGCGCTTTCCATACTTAATGGCCTTATTGATAAAGAAAAGGAATATGGCCTTTCCCAAAAGGTTATCCTTGATGCCCTTAAGATCGCGAGGGCGGAGCATGGAAGCCTCAAGGAACTTCACACAGAAGGCCTCTTTACAGATGCGGCAAAGCAGATGGTCCAGGCCATGAAGGTAGGCGGCTAAGGCGAAAGGCATCGTGCCTTAAAGGCTAGACGGAAAGAAAAGAGTCTGGAAAGAGGCTTACTGCAAGCATAACCCTGTTTATATCAAGGTGCTCAAGCCATGTTGGAGAAAGCCTGTTTTCCTCCTTTAACCAGAAGTTTTCTATCTCTTCCTTGATGTCCAAAAATTTAAGGCCCTCTTCTATGATCTTTGATATCCTTGAATGAGAAAAGCGGCTGCTGCCTCCTTTTTCCAAATTTTTTTGCATTCTTAAAAGCCCTGAAAGGCCAATGGAAAGGCCAAGTTCCCTGAATGCAAGCCTTTGCCATGCTGGAAGGTTGAGAGCAGTGGAAGCGGCAAATAATCCAAGACCTTGAACTCCTCCCTTTAAAAGCCAAAGGGTTAGATCGCCCATTTCTTTAAAAAGGCCCCTCTTCTCAATCTGAAAACTCCTTGTTGCATCAAAAAGGAGCCCGCCTATTCCGAGTGGGTCTTCTGTAGCAAGCTGCACCTGACTGCACATTTTTGCCATCTCCGAAATCTCTTTGGATAGATCGGTGTTTAATCCGGCCTTTTTGGCAGACGAATCAAGTTCCATAAAGGTCACCAGTCCGTCCACAGGGTCATGCTGCCCCATTGAAGGTACAAGGGGCCTTGAAAGGTCTATGCTCATCTTCCAATACATTAGCCTAGTGCCAGCTATTTCATAGGTAAATGCCCGGTGGGCAGTCTTTGCAAGCTCCACGGCCCAGATGAGAAAATCATCCATTTTGGTCTTTGACCAGGTGACGTTTAGCGCATGCATCCACTTGGTGAGATAGTGAAAGTACTGACCGTCCCTTTCCCATTCTAGGTCAGGATCATACGGGTCACTTGGACCCCTTTCCAGAAGCCTTTTTCCTATCCTCAGACCGCCAATGGTGGGGTGAAGCCTGCCTTCATCTTCTGAAAGCCCGCTGATCCATCCGCTTCTTTCATCATCCTCCCTGTGTCTTCCAAGAATGTTGTGAACCTGGTGGATAAGGCCAAGTGCAAGTTCCTTAAAAAGGGGGTCCCCAGTTTTTTCAAAAAGTTCCCAAAATTCACAAACTGCAAAGGCGTCCGTCCAAAGATACCTTTTTGGCCTTTTTCCTGGTGGGTCAAGGCCAGTGTCCCTGGCAAAATCAAGCATTATATCTTGTGCAAGCCTTAGCCGGTCTCCATTCATCTTCCAAACCCCTCTTTTTTTAGAAAAGATAGGGAGAGAAAGGGGATTTTTTAAGGGGTGGTGCAGAAAAAAGGTGTTTTCCAAAAGACTTTATGTTCAAAGTTCCCATAATATGGTAAGTTCTTGATCCGGTTTAGTCCTGCTTTACAAAGGAAAGAGACTCCATGAGAAGATTTCTTACAGCCCTCATTTTTCCGTGGTTCTTCCCACTTTCCTACATTGTCTGCGCCCCTATTGCCATAGCAGGGGTGATGCTGACTGGAAACCAGGACTTTGCTCACAGGGTAGGCAGGTTCTGGTCTGGCCTTGTCTTATCGGCATGCGGAATAAGGGTGAAAACACGTTTTCTTGGACCCAAAAATTTTGACAGGCCCGTTATCTTTGCCTGTAATCACGCAAGTCAGATGGACATCCTTGTTCTTTACAGGGCCCTGCCTGTGCCCTTTAGATTCCTGGTGAAAAAGGAGCTTTTCAAGGTTCCACTTCTTGGTTTTGCCATGAAAAAGGCAGGCTACATACCCATAGACAGGAAGAACAGCAGGGCCGCGATAAAAAGCATAAAAAGGGCAGCAGAGCGGCTCAGGAAGGGGGCATCAATCGTGATTTTCCCAGAAGGGACCAGGAGCGTAGACGGAAGGCTTCAGCCCTTTAAGGAAGGGGGCTTTATGCTTGCAGTGAAATCTGGCTGCCAGGTGGTGCCAGTGGCAATAAAGGGCAGCCACGAGGTGCTTCCCAAGGGGGCCTTTATTGCAAGGCTAGGCACCATTTTTGTAACAGTTGGAAGGCCCATTGACGTGCAGCTTGAGGATAGGAAACTTTCAAGGAGCGAGATAACAAGGTTGGTCCACCAGGAGCTTTTTCACATGCTTGAGGGACCTAAACAGGTAAAGGAGGCATGATATGGCCGTTTGTGAGTTCAGTGTAAGCAAAAAGTACACTCCAGATGATGGGGATCTTCTGGTCTTTCCCTTTCTTGATGAAAAAACACCCCTTTTCCCAGAAGGTTTACTTCCGGACTTTGCTCAAGGTGTCAAGGCACCTGAAGAACAAGGTAAAGCGCTAACGGTACTTGCCGGGGAAGAAAAGGGAAAACGCTTTATTTGCCGCTCCATCCGGCTTGATGACAAGACCCTTTCACCGGGACTTATGCTTAAAAAGCACCTTTCATCCTTTATCGGTGCTTCTTCTGATGAAAAGATAAAAAAGGTGAAGGTCTTTTTGTCAAAAGAGCGCTTTGACCTTGTTAAGGAGTGCCAGGAGGCGGCACTTCTTGGGGGGTATAAGTTTGATAAATACCTTGAGAAGAAACCAGAGCTTCCTGAAGTAGTGGCCTTTTTTGAAAAAACTCTTTCAAAGAACGAAAAGAAAGAGATTTCAGACAGAGAGAGGCTCTTTTCATGGGTAAATTTTGCCAGAGATATTCTTAATGAGCCACCCAACGAGATTCACCCTGAAAGCCTCGCAGGTCTTTTCCAGAAGATAGGGAAAAAGGCAGGGCTCAAGATAAGTGTGTGGGATGAAAAGAGGCTTGAAAAGGAAAAGTGCGGGGGAATCCTTGCCGTTGGAAAGGGCGCATCCTCCCGGCCAAGGCTTGTCATAGGCCAGTATAAGCCCAGGAAACCAAAGGCCTTTATAGCATTTGTGGGAAAGGGAGTGACCATGGATACTGGTGGCTACTGCTTGAAACCCGCAAGGAGTCAGATGGGAATGAAGTATGATATGGGCGGGGCCGCCATGACCTTTGCGGCAGCGTGCGCCCTTGCAAGCCTGAAAGTTCCCGTGCACATTGTGGTTATCACTCCGTTAGTGGAAAATGATATCTCTTCCCGGGCCTTTCATACCCAGGACATTATCACCATGAGAAACGGAAAGACTGTGCAGGTGGACAACACCGATGCAGAGGGAAGGCTCATCCTAGCAGATGCCCTTTGTATTGCCTCTGAGATGAAGCCGGATTGCATAATAGATGCCGCCACCCTTACCGGGGCGTGCGTCGTCGCCCTGGGTGAGGACATTGCAGGGGTATTTGGCCCGGACAGGGATT
>JALWYS010000110.1 GCA_027003115.1 Deltaproteobacteria bacterium
GTTATGAACTTTGAAAAATATGCGGAAAAGGGCAATCTTTTCGTAAAGGAGTTGGCTCAGGAGCTAGGATGTCCGGACAACAAGAAAAAGGCCGGCAGAATCCTTAAGGCCGTGCTCAAGGCCCTTAGAAACAGGCTTTCTCACGAAGAGTCCATGCATCTTCTTGCCCAACTGCCCATGTGCATAAAGGCGATTTACGTAGATGGCTGGAAGCTTTCCGAAGCCCCTAAAAAAATTAAAAATGTCTCCGAGTTCGTTGAGGAGGTCATGAAATACGACAGGCCAAGGGCACAGCAAGACTTTGCAGACAAGGAAGAGGCCATAAAGGCCATAAAGGCTGTATTCAGGGTGATAAAGAGACACATCTCTGACGGTGAGGCCCAGGACGTGGAGGCAGAACTTCCCAAACAGCTTAAAGAGCTTTGGGAAGATGCCTAAGGGGGCGTGAATCTTTTGAAAATGGGGTCAGATGCACCAAAGGCCCTTTGGCTTTTTACTGGGCCTCCTCGTTTTCAGGAAATCTTGGCCCCCACGTACCAGCCTCATAAATGGTGAGCCCGCATGGGCAGGATGGATCCTCTATCCTTTCAAGGATTGGGGTCAGAAAGGCCCATGACCGTTCAACTCCCTCTTGATGCCAAAATAGCATCTGATCCCCCTGGATACAGTCAATTAGAACCTTTTCATAGGCATCAAGAAGCGGGGCCTCACCCATTTCCTTGTAAGAAAAATCCATGGTCACGGAGCGCAGGCAAATCTTTGGTCCGGGGGCCTTTGTCTGAAAGGTGAGGCTTATCCTTTCCTCTGGTGCAATTCCAATCACAAGTCTGTTGGCCATTATGTGTTCGCCAAGGACGTTTCTGAACATGGAATGGGGGACCTCCTTGAACTGAATGGCAATATGGGTGTTCTTTTCCGCAAGCCGTTTTCCAGAAGTGAGGTAAAACGGGACGCCTTGCCATCTCCAGTTATCCAGAAAGACCTTCATTGAGGCGTAGGTGGGAACTATGGATCCAGGGTCCACCCCAGGCTCCTGCCTGTAACCTGGTACAGGCCTTCCCCCTACCCTCCCAGGACCATATTGGCCGAGCTTCAAAAAATCGTTGATTCTGTCAAGGGGTATGGGCCTTAGAACCTGGAAGACCTTTATCTTCTCACTTCTAACGGTTGAAGTTTCAAAGGATGCTGGAGGTTCCATGGCTATTAGGGCAAGAAGCTGCATCATGTGGTTCTGAAACATGTCCCTCAGGACTCCTGCCCTTTCGTAGTAGGCTGCCCGATTGCCTATGCCAATGGACTCAGCGGCCGTTATTTCCACGTAGTCTACGTATCTCCTGTTCCAAAGTGGCTCAAAAAGGGAGTTGGTAAACCGGAAGATCAGGATATTCTGGACCGTCTCCTTGGCAAGGTAGTGGTCTATGCGGAAGATTTCATCCTCATTGAAATAGCTGTGAAGGATCTTGTCCAGCTCCCTGGCCGAGTAAAGATCGTGTCCAAAGGGCTTTTCCACCACAAGCCTGAGCCACCTGCCCTCCTTTCTTGCGCTGAGGGTGCTTGAGCCAACAAGCCTGGCAGACTTGGCATAGAGGCTCGGAGGCAGGGCAAAATAGAACAGTCTGCCCTTAAGTCCCATCTCCGGCTCCTTCTCGTGAAGCCAGGAAGCCAATGCATCAAAGGAGGAGGGATCGTCAAAATCGACCCTGTGATAATAAACTGCCGACAAAAAGCTAGTCAGCTTCTCTACCTGCCCCATTTTCCCTTCACCAAGGAGTGCTTCAAGTCTTTTTCGAAAGGCACCCTGTGAAAGAGGGGTGCGGCCGCAGCCGCAAATAAGAAAGTGTTCTGGCAGCGCCCCGTTTGAATAGAGCTTAAAAAGAGCAGGAATTAGCTTTTTGCTGGCAAGATCCCCGGTTGCGCCAAGTATGATAATGGAACAAGGATCAAGAGGGCCTTCGAGTATGCAGGATGACCCCACGGGCAATTTCGTTTCCTTTTCCTGAGCCATCATTTTTCCCTGCCTTTTTGTCTTCTTACGGCATGCCCGCCAAATTCCTGTCTTAGGGCGGCAAGCACGCGATCCCTGAAGGAATTTTCCTCGCGCGACTGAAAGCGGTCAAAAAGCGATATGGCTATCACCGGTACGGCAACCCCGCTTTCCACCGCCTGTTGAACTATCCAGCGTCCTTCGCCAGAATCTTCCACGTAGGGTGAAATGGATGAAAGGTGAGGCTCCTTTTTAAAGGCAAGCTCAAGCAGCTCCAAAAGCCAGGAGCGGACAACGCTTCCCTGGTTCCAAAGATGCGCAATTTTCTCAAGATCCAGAAAGTCGCTGAAGGAGGAGGCCTGTAACATGTCAAAGCCCTCTGCATAGGCCTGCATCATGCCGTATTCGATGCCGTTATGAACCATTTTCACGAAATGGCCTGCGCCAGCAGGCCCGCAGTGCAGGTACCCTTCCCTTGGTGCAAGGTCTCGCAGTACAGGCTCAACCATCTTGAACACCTCTGGCTCTGCCCCGGCCATAATGCAGTAACCCTCCTTCAAGCCCCAGATACCGCCGCTTACGCCGGCATCCATGAAATTTATGCCCTTTTCCTTCAAAAGGGCTGCCCTTCGCAGGCTGTCCTTATAAAAGGAGTTGCCCCCGTCAACCACCGTATCTCCTGGGGCAAGTATTCCTGAAAGATTCTCAACGTAGGAATCGATGACGCCACCGGCAGGCAGCATCATCCACACGCACCTAGGGGCCTCCATTTTCTCGGCTATTTCTCCAAGGTCCCAAAGGGGCTGTGCCCCCTCCGTGGCTATAAGTTCGACCTTTTCCCTTGTGCGGTTATAGGCATAGACCCTGTGGCCGGCCATTAACAGCCTTTTTGCCATGTTCATTCCCATGCGTCCAAGGCCGATCATTGCAATTTCCATCTTTATTTCTCCTTTTTGTCCAAAAGACAGCCATTTTTCTGGTGGCCTTTGCATCTTTTTTGGAAAGTTACAGGATGATTTACTCTATTTGATTGAGCAGATCTTGTGGATGCTGTCGCACTCCTTTGAAAAAAGCCTTGCTACCCAGTCTGCATCACGTCTTGAAAACATCTTTGGAGTCTCGTGCCTGCTGCCGGTACGAAATTTCTCCATCTTTTTCATAAGCCGCTGGCACGTTGCCACAAAGGTGGAATGGCTCCAAGTCAGGGGCGAAACGGAAAGCGGCTCCCCTGTAAATGGGTGCACCTGCTCTGCGAGCACCCCTGAAGGGCGTGCGTGTTTTACCGCCCACTCAAGAAGCTCTACTGCCTCTTTAAGCTGGCTGTCATCCTTTGCCGTCTCTATGAGATAGTCCGCATACCAGAGGGTGCAAATGAACCAGGGGTTTCCAGGCACCTCATGAGAGACCCTGTAGTAGCCATCGTCCTCATACCTGGCCAAACCACCAACCGGGGTGTCCACCCACAGACGTCTTCTTATTCTTTCCATGGTCTTTTTGACCCGTGGATCCTCTGGAGAATAAAGGCCAAAGGCGAAAAGCCCCCAGGCGCTTGAATCGGCTGTTTTATCGCGAAAGACCGTCTTTGAATCTTCAACATGCAGCCCCCTTAGGAAGAAGCCCTTTTCTTTTTGCCAAAGGTACCTGGAGCATGCGTCCCTTACCTCAGCCGCAACGGTTCTGTAGTGTTCGGCCTTTTCCTCCTCTCCGAAAATGGAACAAAAAAGTGCCGCAGCGGTAAGGCCCCCGAATACTGCGCCGATAGTAAAGGCATGAACGCCCCTTTCTTCCTCCCAAAGGTCGTAGGAAGGAAGGGGAAGTCCTGTCTCCTTGTCCCGGTATGTGCAAAGAAACCCTGCTGCCCGTTTCACAAAGGGCCTGTAAAGGGGCTTTATGAACTCTATGTCACGGTAGATGACAAAGTGGTTCCAAAGGGACCAGATGGCCAGAGCCGTTTCGTCTTCCTGAATTGGGAGCTGCTCCTTTCCGTCTTTCACCCACGGGTGCCAGGATGAGGCGAGGCTTCCGTCAGGGTTGTACTTGTGCATCAGATAGCCATCCTTTGTTATAAGCCTTCCAATGAATTGGAAAAAGTTCTGGGAAGGGACTGGATAGCCTGCAAGGTCAAGGGCATTTGCCACAAGGGCGCCGTCCCTTGGCCATACGTAGGAGTAGGTGTCCTTGTTGAACTGGATGGCATCTGAGTCGTTTGCGGCCACAATGCCGCCTTCGTGGTCTATCTGGGTACGGAGTATGAGAAGGCTCCTGTTGTAAAGCTCGCGTACCTCCTCAGGTAGGAGCTCAAGGGGAGGTGTCTCCTTTATAATCCAAAGCCTCCAGTAGTCGTGTGTGCGTTTTACGAGCTTGTCTGACCCCTTATACTTGACCAGGGAGTCCTTTCGAAGGACCTCTTCCCAGTTTTTTCCAACGGATATCCAGTAGTGGCCCCTTGCCTCCTCGTTAGGGGCAATATGAAGGCCAAGGGCAACGACGGAATCAACAGAGCCCTGTGCTATTGGGTTACCGGAAAGCTCCCCGTCTTCTGCATCCAGGAAGGTGCCCTCCTTTTCGGACAGGCCCTTTAGACCAGTTGCAAACTGGTGGGGGCCCTCTCCCCTTTCGTCCATGCAGTTTACCAGAAAATACCTTCTTGCCTTGTAGTGAACGATTCCCTGGGATCTGGGGTCAAAGGCAGCGGTGTCACCCACGTTGTTTCCCGATATGTCAAAGTCCTGGTGAAAATATATCCGTACATTTCTTGTGGAATCATGGAGGTTTTTTACAGTTACTGTCCTTATGAAGAGGTCTTCATGAAAGTCAACACAGTCCCTAAAGCTTACTATCAGCCCCAACCTTTTGTTGTATAGGGAGCTTTGGGCAACCAGGGTGTTTGTCTCATAAAACTCATCCGCCTTCCAGCCATCCAGGGTACCAATCCAGGAAAATTCTCCGTCTACCCAGACGCCGATCCGCATCCGGTTTCCGGTCACATGATTTTCCTGGCCAACATGGGGATAATAGAGATCACGTATCCTGGAAAAATTGTCAAAGCAGACAAGAAGTCTGCCGTTTCCTAAAGGAATATCCCTAGGCATGGAAAATAACCTTTTCGGCAAAAAGCAAAGGTGAAAAAATAGGGTCAATCCGGATTTCCCAATGAATATTTAGAACACTAAAAGTTCTTGAGCCCGAGGTAAAAAGTCGGCGTTCTCTCGCCGTCGGCACCTTCAGGTCGAGCAGGGTAAAGGGAATCTGTCAAGGCTGCGAAACGAAGTGGAGCACCCGAAGGGCTTGGCCTTGATAGATTCCACGGGGTGCATTACGTTTTTGTTGAACTCATCTTTGACAGTTGATAAT
>JALWYS010000111.1 GCA_027003115.1 Deltaproteobacteria bacterium
ATTTTCAGCGTTTTGACATGAGCGAGTATATGGAAAAACACGCAGTTGCACGCCTAATAGGTGCCCCACCGGGATACGTGGGCTTTGACCAGGGAGGCCTTCTGACAGAGGCCATAAGAAAGCATCCATTTTGCGTGCTTCTTCTTGATGAAATAGAAAAGGCACATCCAGACATATTTAACATACTTCTCCAGGTCATGGACTATGCGAAACTTACCGATAACACAGGTAGAAGCGCGGACTTTCAGCATGTGATCCTCATCATGACCTCCAACATAGGGGCAAGAGAAATGGAAGCCACCTCAATTGGTTTTGTGGCAGGCCAAAAAGATGATAAGAAGCAGAAGGGTATCAACGCGGTCAAGAGGCTCTTCAGCCCTGAATTCAGAAACAGACTTGATGCTGTTGTTCAGTTCAGCAATCTTACCCCAGAAGTTATGGAACAGGTTGTGGATAAGCTCATGAACGAAGTGAAGAAACAGACAGCGGACAAAAAAATCGCCATAGAGCTTACGCCTGAAGCGAGGAAATGGCTTGCAAAAGAGGGGTTTGACCCTAAACATGGAGCCAGGCCCCTTGGAAGGCTGATCCAGGAAAAGGTCAAGGATCCTATTGCCGACGCCCTGCTTTTTGGTGGACTGAAACCTGGTATGAAGGTTACTGTAGCCGAGGATGATACTAAAGGAGTCAGGATAATCTATTAACCTGGCCAACAGTTCAAACAGATGTTATAGTCCGACGCCACTTAATCTGGAGAAGGCGTGCCATGCCCATAATTCAAACCATTACCATTAGCCCTAATCTGCCCAAGAACCTGCGGCCCTTAATCCGGCTTGCAAAAAACCTCTGGTGGACGTGGACTCCAGAGGCAATCTACCTTTTCAAGGACATGGATGCAGACCTGTGGGAGAGCACAGGGCATAATCCAATAGCCATGCTTGGGGCCATTGAGCAACCACGCTTAGAGGAGCTTGAGAGGGACGAGGTATTTCTTGCTAGAATGGATTCCGTCCTTGAGGAGCTTGATCGCTACCTTAACTCTCAGACGTGGTTCAACAAGGTTTCTTCCCCTGAGAACAAGGGCCATATAGCCTACTTTTCCGCAGAATTTGGCCTTCATGAGTGTTTACCTTTCTATTCTGGAGGCCTTGGAATTCTTGCCGGAGACCACATGAAATCTGCAAGTGATCTTGGCCTTCCCATGCGTGGCATTGGCCTGCTGTACAAACATGGCTACTTTCAGCAGTATTTGAATCCTGACGGCTGGCAGCTTGAAACATATCCCACAAACGACTTTCACAACATGCCCCTATCTCCTGTAAAGGACAAGGATGGAAACCAGGTCATGATACAGGTGGAAATGGACGGGCGAAACGTTTACTGCAAGGCATGGGAAATCGTTGTGGGTCGTGTAAAGATCTACATGCTGGATACAGACGTCGCCTTAAACAACAAAAGCGACAGGCAGATTACCTCTCACCTCTACGGAGGGAGTATTGAAACGAGGCTCCAGCAGGAAATAATCCTTGGCAGGGGCGGAATAAGGCTTCTTCGTGCCCTTGGCGAGGTGCCTTCTGTCTGCCACATGAACGAAGGCCACTCTGCATTCATGGCCATTGAGAGGCTTCTTCAGTTGATAAAAAACGAAAACCTTACCTTTGACGAGGCCCTTGAGGCAGTAAGAGCCACCAGTGTTTTCACCACCCATACGCCAGTTCCTGCTGGAATAGACCGGTTTCCCGTGGACCTCATGAAAAGGTATTTTTCCAGAACGGCGGATGAACTGGGAATAGGAATAAACAGTTTTCTGGATCTCGGGCGCATAACCCCAGGGAATCAGGCAGAGGATTTCTGCATGGCAGTGCTTGCCATAAAGATGGCCTCCCAGACAAACGGTGTAAGCAAGCTCCACGGAGAGGTCTCTCGCAACATGTGGGCAAATATCTGGCCGAGTATTCCCAAGCATGAGGTTCCAATTACCCATGTTACAAACGGGGTTCACACCCTTGGTTGGCTTTCAAGGGAGATGTCCCGCCTTTATGAGCGGTACCTTGGATCAAGATGGATAGATGAGCCAACCAATCACAACATCTGGAAAAGAGTTGAGCACATAGCGGACTTTGAACTTTGGCGAAGCCGGGAAAGACTAAGGGACCGCCTCATCTCCTTTGCCAGAAGGAGGCTCAAGAGACAGCTTGAGGCCAAGGGCGCTCCCAAATACCAGTTAAAAATGGCTGACGAGGTCTTGGATCCGGAGGCCCTTACCATTGGCTTTGCTAGAAGATTTGCAACTTACAAAAGGGCCACACTCCTATTCAAGGACGAAAAACGCCTCACCCAGATACTCACTAATCCATCCCGGCCTGTGCAAATCATCTTTAGCGGAAAGGCCCACCCAAAGGACAAGGAGGGGAAAGAGCTCATTCACACCGTCATTCAAATGGCCAACAAGCCGGAACTAAGGAACCACATTGTCTTCATTGAAAACTACGACATAGAGGTGGCGAGATATCTTGTCCAGGGGGTGGATGTCTGGCTAAACACTCCCAGAAGGCCCATGGAGGCAAGTGGTACAAGCGGCATGAAGGTGACCGCCAATGGAGGCATAAACCTGAGCATTCTGGACGGGTGGTGGGTTGAAGCCTACAACGGAAAAAACGGCTGGGCCATTGGGGCAGGAGAGGAGTATACAGATTACAGATATCAGGATGAGGTAGAAAGCAGGCTACTATACGAGCTCCTTGAAAACACGGTTGTGCCCCTCTTCTACAACAGGTCTACCCACGGAATCCCATCTGGCTGGGTAGAGATGATGAAAAATTCCATCCAGACCATATGCCCCTATTTCAATACAAACAGGATGGTTGAGGAATATTCAACCAAGTTCTACCTGCCAAATGCCGCAAGATGGAGCACCTTCCTAAAGACCCAATGGAAGGAGGCCAGGGAGCTTTCACACTGGAAAAAGCGCATCTACTCCCTGTGGCACCTTGTTAGAATCGTGGATGTAAATCTGCCGGCAAGTAATTCCCCAAAGGTTGGGGACAGGATACCTATAACCGCCGTGGTTTATCTGGGAGAGCTCTCCCCAGAGGAGGTAAGGGTGGATGCATACATTGGACATCTTGATGAAAAGGGAGAACTTGCGGATGGACATCCCCTACCCCTTCTTTATACTGGAGAAAAAAACGAACAGGGTTTTGTCTTTAGGGGAAATCTCCTTTGCCTTTCAAGTGGCCAGATTGGCTTTACGGTCAGATGCTATCCATACAGAAAGGAGCTTGCCCACCCCTTTGAACTTGGGCTTCTGACTTGGTGGGATAGCAACTAGCGAAATACAACAAAAAAGGCGGGTGTAAAAAACCCGCCTTGTTCTTTTTCATTCCTTGGAACTGTTTATTTATCCGCCAAGGGCCTGGAATATCCTGTCTCTGATTTCCTCAACGGTACCAACGCCATCGATACGTACATACTTTGGCGCATTCGGGTCACCCGATTCCTGCCACTTCTTGTAAAATTCAACCAAAGGTTCTGTTTGGGCATGGTAGATCTCAAGACGTTTCCGTACGGTCTCTTCCTTGTCGTCTTCCCTTTGGACAAGAGGCTCGCCTGTGACGTCATCCTTGCCCTCAACCTTGGGGGGGTTGAAGATGACGTGGTAGGTCCTTCCTGACGGCAGATGAACACGCCTTCCGCTCATTCTCTTAATAATCTCCTCATCAGGAACCGCGATCTCTACAACGTAGTCAATTGGTACGCCTGCCTCTTTCATGGCCTCGGCCTGGGGAATGGTGCGAGGGAATCCGTCAAAGAGAAAACCCTTCTCACAATCCGGCTCCTTAATCCTTTCCTTCACCAGACCTATAATGACATCGTCAGGAACAAGCTCACCAGCATCCATGTACTTTTTGGCCTCAAGGCCCAGCTGGGTTCCTTCCTTTACTGCCTGCCTGAGCATATCGCCTGTGGAAATCTGTGGAATACCATACTTTTCAGTAATAAACTTTGCCTGGGTACCCTTTCCGGCCCCTGGTCCACCAAGTAGAATCAAACGCATTTCGAATTCCTCCCTTCACACTATTTTCAACGAAATATATATGCCAATATTTAGAAAAAGCAAATATTTATTTTGCCCTTTTTATGGTTTAAGCTACTGCGCCATGGAAAAAACGTCCAGGTGCCCCAAGACTTTTACCACTATTACTGAGGCCATTGACTCTGTAAATGAAATTATTGGAAAGTCAGTGTCATGGCTGAGTTTTCTGCTTGTTCTTCTTGTCACAATAAATGTAGTCATGCGGTACGGTTTTAACATGAACTTTGTCTTCTTCGAGGAGATGGAGTGGCATCTCTACGCCCTGATCTTTCTTCTTGGGGCAGGCTACACCCTCAGGCATAACGCTCACGTAAGGGTTGACGTCATTTACCAAAGGCTGCCAAAACGAGCCAAGGCCTTTATTAACGTCACGGGTGTGCTCTTTTTCCTTTTCCCTGGATGCTATTTGGTGATAAAGACCTCCATTCCCTTTGTGTACTCTTCGTGGCTCATGCATGAAGGGTCCGCTGACCCTGGAGGCCTACCTGCAAGATACATGTTAAAGGCGGTTGTACCCGTTGCATTTGTGCTCCTTGCCATACAGGGGCTTTCCATGCTGCTTAAGAACATTTGTATCCTTCTCGGCCTTGACCTTAAAAGAAAGGAAGGCTGACAAATGGATTACCTTGCTGCATGGATGTTTCTCACCCTCACAATCCTTTTGTTGGTTGGCTTTCCAGTGGCCTTTACCCTTCTTGGAACCGCCCTATTTTTCGGGCTTATAGGTTTTGGATGGAACTTCTTCAACCTCCTTCCAATGCGCATCTGGGGCGTCATAACAAACTTTACCCTTGTTGCAGTACCGCTTTTCATATTCATGGGGGTAATGCTTGAACGCTCGGGCATTGCCTCAGACCTTCTAAAATCCATGGGGATGGCCTTTGGAAGGATAAGGGGAGGACTTGCAGTCTCAGTGGTGGTGGTTGGGGCGCTCCTTGGGGCCTCCACGGGAATTGTGGGTGCAACGGTTGTGACCATGGGGCTTTTGGCCCTACCGACAATGATGGAATACGGCTATAGAAACGAGCTCTCAACAGGCACTATCGCCTCATCCGGGACCCTTGGGCAGATAATTCCACCAAGCATAGTGCTGGTACTCTTGGGTGACATTATTGGGGTGTCCGTCGGGGACCTGTTCATTGGGGCCGTAATACCAGGCCTGATCCTGGTTGCCTTGTACGTCATTTACATCCTAGTGATTTCCTTTCTGCATCCTCAGTGGGCTCCACCTGTGAAGGACTCTCGTTTTATTGAAAGGGGTAAGTCCTTTTGGCTCTACTTGCTTAAATCCCTTGTGCCTCCCCTGGTGCTCATGGTGGCAGTTCTTGGTTCCATATTTGCCGGCGTTGCCACCCCAACAGAAGCTGCTGGGGTTGGGGCAACCGGGGCAACCATCTTGTGCATTTTAAACAGAAAGTTCAACCTCCAGGTTCTAAAGACCGTTATGGAGACAACAGTACAACTTACCAGCATGGTTTTTATCATCCTGGTTGGAGCAGCTGCCTTTGGTCTGGTCTTTAGGGGCCTTGGAGGCGACATGGTCCTCAGAGAGTTTGTCTCGCATCTGCCCTTTGGCAAGTGGGGTGTACTTTTGACCGTCATGGCAGTAGTCTTCATTGCCGGATTCTTCCTGGATTTCATTGAGATCACCTTCATTCACATTCCGGTCCTGGCACCAATAATGAAGGCGGCGGGATTTGACCCATTGTGGTTCGCCATTCTTTTTGCCATGAACCTCCAGACCTCTTTCCTAACCCCCCCTTTTGGTTTTTCGCTATTTTATCTGAAGGGAGTGGCTCCCCCTGAGGTCTCAACCATGGAAATCTATAGGGGCATAGTGCCTTTCGTGTTGATCCAGCTGCTTGGCCTTGCCATAGTCATCTTTTTCCCTGAAACCGCTACCTGGCTGCCTCACTTCTTTGATTCCCTGAGGTAACAATCCTTGGGCTCAAAAATAAAAAAGGGGCCATCATAGCCCCCCTTAAAACTGCCTTCTGATTCAATAACCTTTAGAGCATAAAGTCGTAATATGCCTTCTCTGTAAGCCTGTTCCAGGCAGAAAGCTCCTTCTTGAACCCTTGAAAATCGTCGTTTACCTTTTTGGACATGGCGTCCTTTTTGGCAATCTCTGCTATGGTCTCCTCGGAAAGCCTTCTAAGCCCCTCAAGCACGTTATCCGGGAATCTCAGTATCTTGATTTTCTTGTTTTTCTGAAGATCCTTCAAGGCCATGGCATTTTTGGTTTCAAACTCTGAAAGCATCTGCACGTTAAGCTCGGCAGCAGCAGTATCCACGGCGACCTTTATATCCTTTGGCAGCTCACTATATGCCTTTTTGTTGATGATGAGTTCCAGAGTGCTTCCTGGTTCGTGCCAGCCAGGCCCGTAGTAATATTTGGCAACCTTGTAAAATCCCATCCTTATGTCGTGAAAAGGACCTATCCATTCCGTTGCGTCTATGACACCCCTTTCAAGGGATGTGTAAATCTCGCCGGCAGGAAGGAGAGTAACAGCGCCTCCTGCCTTGCTGATCACCTTTCCGCCAATACCCGGTATTCTCATCTTAAGGCCCTTGAAATCTGACATCTTTTCTATCTTTTTGTTGAACCAGCCTCCCATCTGGACGCCTGTATTTCCGGCAGGCCTTGGAACCAGGTTAAACTTGGAATACACCTCCTCCCAAAGCTTAAGCCCGTTTCCGAAGTAGAACCACGCATTCATGCCCTGGGCGTCAAGGCCAAAGGGAATGGATGTAAACCACTGGGCAGCATTGCATTTTCCAGCCCAGTAGTAGGCAGCACTATGTCCACACTGGACAGAGCCTGAAGAGACGGCATCAAATACTCCAAGTGCAGGCACAAGCTCGCCTCCAGCATAAACCTGGATGGTGAGTCTGCCGCCAGTGAGCTCCCCTACCCTCTTTGCGAATCTCTCAACCCCTGTCTGGAGTATGGGAAAGGCGGGAGGCCACGAGGTGACCATGCGCCAGCGAAATTTCTTCTCTCCTGCATAAACCCTTGTGGTAGATCCAACAGATTTTGCAGCCATTAATGCCCCTGCAGCCATAACTCCCTTTTTGATAATACTTCTACGATCCATTTGAACCTCCTTTTGGTTTGGTTAACTCTTCATGCCTTTATATGTCCAATTAATATTAAAGGCAATAGAAGATAAAGGGCACTGTATGAAAGTTTAAGTTGCAGCTGTCACGGATATAACTTAGATTTTTATGAAAATTTCGCCGTGGAGACAAAAAGGTAATGGAAAAAAGAACCCCCTTTCTCTCAATAGCAAGCTTGATCCTTTTAACCATTTTCTTTGGCCCTGTTATCACATTTGCATCCACCTACTACGTTGCTCCTTCAAGCGAGGTTCCCCTTCGCACAGGGACAAACAATACAAAAAAGATTGTGGCTGTATTAAAGGACGGTACTCAGGTAGAACTTTTGCAGGAAGAAGGGCCGTGGGCCTATGTAAGGACCCAGGGTGGAAGAGAGGGATGGATACTAAAGAGATACCTTACCCAGCAACCACCTCCGCGTATGCTACTTGAGAGGCTGAAGATGAAAAATCAGAAGCTTCTTGAAAAATATAAGAGTCTCAAGGAACAACTGGATGACCTTTCAAAAACCGGTTCCAAGTGCAGCCAGAAGCTTGCTGCATGTGTAATTGACAACCAGAAGCTTACCAGCGACTTTGAACAACTGAAAAGAGAGGCCTCCAATGTCATTCAGACAAAGAAGCTCTTGGCAGAGACCCAGCAGAAGCTTCAGGTTGCAAATGCTGAAAGGATAAAGCTCAAGCAACGTCTTAGCTCACTTGAGGCAAACACCAACATAAAGTGGTTTCTTGCAGGAAGTGGCGTACTTCTGGTGGGCTGGATTATAGGAATTTTTACAACAAAAAGAAGAAAAAGACGCCCAACTTTGCTTTAAGACCGGGTAAAAGAAAAATGGATAAACACGAGCGTATCATAAGACCGTGCCCAAAATGCGGCAAGGACGTTGATTTTGCTCAAAATCCCTTCAGGCCCTTTTGCAGTAAAAGATGCAAAATGGCCGATCTTGGTTCATGGCTGAAGGAAGAGTACTATATCTCTTCCTCTATTTTTGAAATAGAACTTGAACAAAGAGAGCGACAACCTGAAAAAAATGGATAAGGAATACGATGTCATAATCTTGGGTTGTGGGCCTGCCGGGCTTCAGGCAGCCATCCATGCTGCCAGGAAAAGGTGCAGCGTGCTGGTCCTTGGAAGACCTGAGAAAAGCAGTCTTTACAAGGCTCATATAGAAAACTACTGCTGTATAGAGGGTGTTAAGACGGGAAAGGAACTCATTGAAGCCGGAATAAGGCAGGCCAAGGGCTTTGGCGTGGAATTTTTAGAAGAAGACGCAGTGAAGACAGCCATTAAGGAAGATGGAGGCTTCACAGTTGAGACCGAGTCCATGCACCTTTCCTGCCTTGCCCTCGTAATGGCCACAGGAGTTAGCAGAAAGGGTCTTGGTCTTAAGGGTGAAAAGGAGCTCGTAGGAAGGGGAGTAAGCTACTGCGTTGACTGTGATGCCAATTTCTACAAAGACGCAACCGTTGCCATATTTGGAAACGGCAGCGCAGCCGTTCATGGGGCGCTTACCCTAAAAGACATAGCCTCCAAGGTGTTTCTTATAACCACAGGGCTTGATATAAGCCCTCAGCTCAAGGAAGGCCTTGAAAAAAGCAACGTACAGGTATTTGAGCCAAGAAAGATCAAGGAGCTTATTGCAGATGAAAGTCTAAAGACCATAGTCCTTGATGATGGCACAAGGCTTGACGTTGACGGTCTTTTCATAGAGCTTGGCGCAAAGGGGGCAATGGAGCTTGCGGCCTTTCTAGGGGTGGAGCTTGACCCTGAACGATTTACCCATATCGTTACTGACAAGAACCAGGCCACTAATGTGCCTGGAATCTTTGCTGCCGGTGACATCTGCGGGCTTCCCTACCAGATGGCAAAGGCCGTTGGTGAAGGGTGCATTGCCGGACTTTCTGCCGGCTCATACTGCCAAAAGCTTAAAAGGGAGGCATCGAAGGGATGATCCTCAAGGAATTTACCGTTGGTCCGCTTCAGGTAAGGGCGTACATACTTGCATGTGAAGAGACCTTAAAGGCAATAATAGTTGACCCGGCAGGAAGCGAAAAACATCTTGCAGATAATATTGCGGCCCTTGGTCTTGATCTTGTCGCCATTGTCAACACCCACGGCCATCCGGATCATACATGTGGCAACAAGAAGATGAAGGAGCTTACAGGGGCACCTGTCCTCATGCACAGGGCAGACGATGAGCTTTTCAGAGACCCGGGGGTGGTTGCCATGTTTCGGGCCTGGGGATTTGAGCCTGCCCCTCCAGCAGATGGCTACCTGGAAGACGGACAGGTCCTCAAGGTTGGCAACCTCTCCTTTGAAATCATGCACACACCTGGCCACTCTCCAGGCTCTGTCTGCATTTACGGTCAGGGCGTAATCGTTACAGGGGATACCCTGTTTATTGATGCCATAGGCAGAACCGATCTTCCTGGCGGGGACTACAACGTCTTGATGAATTCCCTCAAGACAAGGATATTGCCGCTTCCAGATGATACCCTTGTGCTTCCTGGCCATGACTACGGTCCAAAACCCACAGATACCCTTGGAGGACAAAAAAAGACCAATCCGTACCTCAGCCAACTCGCCTGATATTCCTTCAGACCTGGCCAGCACGGTCACCTGCCAGCAAGGTCTTCCCATTTGTGGCGTATGGGACGAGCTTGTCAGGGCCGTAAAGGAAAATCAGGTAATACTGGTTTCTGGAGAGACAGGCTCAGGCAAGACCACGCAGCTTCCAAAGATATGCCTTGTTGCAGGAAGGGGAAGAGGCGGTATGATAGGCTGCTGTCAGCCAAGATGCATTGCAGCCGTAAGTGTTTCTAAAAGGGTTGAACAGGAGCTAGGGCCAGCCCTTAAGGATATTGTGGGTTTTCAGATCCGCTTTACCCACAGGTTGAGCCGTAAGACCCACATAAAATTCATGACAGACGGGATCTTGCTGGCAGAGGTGCAAAGGGATCCCTTTCTTTACGCCTATGACACCATCATTCTCGACGAGGCCCATGAAAGAAGCATAAACATAGACCTGATAGCCGGGGTGCTTAAGGGCCTTTTAAAAAAGCGCAAGGACCTAAAGGCCATTATCACCTCTGCCACCATGGAGGTGGAGAAGTTCCAGAAGTTCTTTGACGACCCTCCTCTAATAAAGGTTCCGGGAAGGAGCTTTCCAGTAGAGATACTCCATGAAAATGAGAACTGGTACGAAGATCCTAAGGAGACTGGACTTGAAGAGAAGGTCTTAACCTGCTGTCAAATGATAAGAAGGACAGACCCCCATGGAGATATACTGGTTTTTCTTCCAACTGAAAAACATATCTTCAATTCAATAAAACTGCTTAAACGTACCTTTAAGGAAGATTGCGAGCTTTTACCGCTTTTTGGAAGGCTTCCTGCTTCCAGACAGGCCCAGATATTCAGGCCCTCAAAAAAACAAAAGATAATCCTTTCAACAAACATAGCAGAGACCTCCATTACCGTGCCTGGAATCCGCTACGTCATAGACTCGGGGCTTTCCAGGATAAGCCGGTACAACGTGAACACCCACCTTAAGTCTCTTCCCATTGAAAGGATATCAAAGGCAAGTGCTATGCAAAGGGCAGGAAGGGCAGGAAGGGTGCAAAAGGGACTGTGCATAAGGCTTTACAGCCAGGAAGAATTTCTCCTTATGGATGATTTTCTTGCGCCTGAAATAAAAAGGTGCAACCTCTCGGAGGTCATCCTCAAAATCCTTAACACTGGCCTTGGCCCAGCAGAGGATTTTCCATTTATGGACCCGCCAAGGCCTGCTGCCATTAAGGAAGGGCTGCACACACTGCTAGAGCTTGGTGCCGTTGACAAAGAAGGGAAACTAACCAGCCTTGGCAGAAAAATGGCCCGCCTGCCCTTAGATCCAAGGCTTTCAAAGATAATCTTTCAGGCAAAAAAAGAAGGATGCCTCAATGAGATCCTGCCAATAGTCTCTGCCCTTTCCATCCAGGACATATGGGTTGCGCATGAAAACGGTGACAGTGAGTGCCTTGACAGAAAAAAAGAGCTGTTGGACGAATCATCTGATTTTTTTACAATCCTAAAGGTATGGAGGCGGCTTAAGGAGATGAAGGAAGAGGGTGCAAGCAGGGGAAAGATAAGAAAATTTTGCCAGAAACACCTTCTTTCATATCAAAGAATTATGGAGTGGCAGGACATCTATAACCAGATTGTCTCCATATGCACAGAACTAAAAATAACAAAAAAACAGGATATTAACGAACAATTTTCATCCATGGACTTAGAAAATAATCCAACCCTCAGGGACCTTGTCCACAGAAGCATCCTTGCCGGTTTTTTGGGTCATGCAGCACAGAAAAAGGCAAACGGCGCAGGCTACCTTGGTGCCAAGGGAAAGGAGCTTTTTATCTTTCCAGCATCCTGCCTTTTTAAAAAGGGCCCACAGTGGATTGTTTCTGCAGAGCAGGTTCGCACTTCAAGGTCCTTTGCACGAACAGTTGCCCCCATAAGGCCCGAATGGATTGAAGAGCTTGCCCCACATCTTTGCAAATATCAATTTTTTGAACCTAGATGGGACGGCAAAAGGGGTGAGGCAACCATCAAGGAGAGGGTAAATTTCTACGGAATGACAATAATTCCTGCAAGAAGACGCTCCCTGAAATCCGTTGACAGGGACCTTGCAAGGAGAATCCTCATTCAAGAGGGCCTTTCCACATGCGAGCTCAAGTTTGACTACCCTTTTAACAGGCACAATCGGGCAATTTTGGAAGAACTTGAGGAGATAGAACAAAAAAGAAGAGCTCCAAAGGCAAATCTTGAAATGGAGGTGCTGTTTGACTTTTTCGAAAAGGCACTTTCCAAAGTTGAAAAACGCTTTGGAAAAAAGATATGCGAAGAACATGGCTTAAGGGCTGCCCTGAGAAGGGATAGGTCCCTGGACAGGATTCTTAGGCTTGACCGGGGTCTTTTTTTCAGACATGCGGCATCAAGCAACATGGAAATGCTCTATCCAGGTTCTTTCCATGTGGATGGGCAAAGGCTTCCTTTAACTTACCGTTTTGATCCAGGCAATAGAGACGATGGAATAGTGGTTCAAATTCCCCTGGTGCTTCTTCCTTTTCTAGAAGAGGATCGATTTGAGTGGCTTGTACCAGGCTTTCTCCAGGAAAAAGTGGCCATTTATCTCAAAAACCTTCCAAAGAAGTTGAGAAAGAGGCTTGAACCCCTTGATGAAAAAGCGGCCATAATAATGGAGAGTCTTGATTCTGGAAAAGGCCGCCTAAAGAGGCAAATTCTTTCAATTATCAGGGAAAAATTCGAGATAGAACTTGATACCAAAGAACTTCTTGAAGACTCCCTGCTTCCCAGGCATCTTTCCATGAACTTTGAAATAGTGGACAGGAAAGGAAATACAATAAAAAAGGACAAGGACCTCTTAAGACTCAAAAAGGACCTTCATCCTCTTTGTATAAATGAGCTTGATTCCTGGAGAGAGTTTAGGGCGGTTGCGCAAAAGATAGAAGGAAGAATCACTCCAAGTGACCTTTCAAGGCTTCCTGGCAAGATAGAAATAGGCGCTTGGGGAGGAACTACTGTTTACGGATTTTCAGGAATCACCATAAGGGACAATAGTGGTTTTCTGGCAATATTCCTTTCAAGGAGTCAGGCGCTTACCGAATCGCAAAAAGGCCTTAATTTTCTCATGGAGTTGCAGCTTAAAAAGGAGATACGCCACATTAAGAACATGCTTCACCAGATGATTTCCAAGGCCTTTTCCCCCCTGATTAAACAATATCCCTTTGATTCGAAAAAAATTGGGATAGAGGTGGCCGAGATAAAGGAGCTGGCATTTTCTTTTCAAAAGGAGCGGCATTTCCCCCATTGGACCAGGATCCCTGATTATGAGAAGTTTCAGACAGCGGTATTAGAGACCAAAAAAGGGCTTTTGTCAGGATTTCACACCTGGCTAGCCCTTTTTGAGCCAGTACTTTCTGAATACGTAAAATTGCGACTTGAGGAAGAAAGGATAAAAAAGGGCCAGGGCAGGGTGAATGTAGTGGCCTCGGTCCTCGAATCCGTAACCGAAATGGGAAGGATACTCATTCAACATTCTCTTTCAAACCGCAGCCATGAACAGCTATTGGAGAATGTGCCAAGGTATCTCAAGGCCCTGCGACTTCGTATTGTAAGGGCGGAAAATGCACCTAAAAAAGATGTTCAGAAGCTTGAGCGGTTTGACCCAACCTGGAAAGCCTACCTTGAGATTCTGCAGAAAATGGAATCATCCAGCACTTTGTTTTCAGGACTCCTGGAGGCAACTCGAGAACTACAGATACAGGTTTTTGAGTGCATGGTATCGGTGTTTGCGCCAGAGCTTTCCATAAGAAACAGGTTTTCTCCAAAAAAATTCTCCACTCTTTTGGCTACCTGTCAAAAAGGTCTTTAAAAAATCCTCAATAATTCCGATTAAGAAAAGGAAGAACTTACAAATTAAATATTTTTAAGGAGAAAACATGCCCCCTATAACTGCATGGGGGGGGTTATTTAAGTCATGGATTTAGGGACAGTAGTAGGCCTGGTACTAGGCATTATCTTGATTGTAACCGCCATTATCCTTGGTGGCAGTATTACTGCATTTATCGATGTCCCCTCTGTCTTAATCGTGATTGGTGGTGCAATAGCGGCGACCTTCATCCGTTTTACCCTTAAAGACGTCCTTGGTAGCATGAGTGTTGCCATGAATGCCTTTTTCGCCAAGACCAAGCCCCCTCAGGAAATCATCAAGGAGCTTGTAAATCTCTCCAACATCGCCAGAAAGGAGGGATTGCTAAAGCTTGAAAAGCAGCCAATAGACGATCCTTTTCTTAAAAAGGCGATAATGTACTGCGTTGACGGACACGAGGCCGATTTCATTCAGGATGTAATGGAGAAGGAGATAGAGCTCACCCTTGAAAGGCACAGTCTCGGCAAGGGCATCTTTGACGCCATTGGGGATGCGGCTCCTGCCTTTGGAATGATCGGGACCCTGGTTGGTCTTGTAAACATGCTTGGTAACATGTCCGACCCGTCTAGCATCGGACCAGCCATGGCCATTGCCCTTCTTACCACCCTCTACGGAGCCATAATGGCCAACCTCATCGCCCTTCCCATTGCTGACAAGCTCAAAAGAAGGAGCCAGGAAGAGGAGCTTAACAAGCGTCTTGTGCTGGAAGGAGTGCTTGGACTCCAGAAGGGCCTAAACCCTAGGGTTCTTGAAGAGCTACTAAAGACCTTCCTGCCGCCTAAGGCACGAGGAGCTAGCGAAGAAGGCGGAGGAGAATAACATGGGTAAGAAGTGTGAATGCCCCAAGGGCGCTCCCATGTGGATGGTCACATTTGGTGACCTCATGTCCCTTCTTTTATGCTTCTTCGTTCTCCTTCTTTCCTTTTCCACCACAGACCCTGCCATGTACAAGGAGGTGGCAGGCTCCCTGGAAAAGGCCTTTGGAGTGCAAAGAGAGGACCTTACCCTTGATATACCCAAGGGAATTGACGTGGTTTCTAGGGACTTCAACCCACCCTTTTCTGTGGATGTGATACTTGAAAAGATAAAATCCGCCATAAAGCTTGAGCTTATAAAGGGAGTAATTGACGTGGAGGCCATGAGCGACAGGGTGGTTCTCAGACTCAAGGACGAAATAACATTCCCTCCTGGAAGCGACAGACTTCTCGAAAAATCAAAGCCAATACTTGATAAAATCAGGACAGTCATAGAAACCGTCCCGGGCAATGTTTCTGTTGAGGGACATACTGATGATACTCCTGTCACTGGGGCATTTAAATCAAATTGGCATCTTTCCGCTTCAAGGGCTGCTACGGTTGTGGAATACCTTTTGAGCCGTCATACTATAGACCCTCAAAGGATGGCAACAGTTGGTTTCGGAGATAGCAGGCCTCTCGTCCTGAACGACAGTCCAGAACACAGGGCGAGAAATCGCAGAGTGGAGATAGTGTTCATGCAACCCACTAACCCAGACGATTTTGAGATGAAACCCCTTGATAAACGAGGCGTATTGAAACAAGAACCACTTCCAATGGATTAGTACAATGGCTAAGGAAAACCAAGAACAACGAGATTCCATAAGAATCAAGGACAAGATTCTCCTGTCTTTTCATCCAGTTTCTGTGGATGAGTTTAAGACAAGCGTGAAAAACTACATGGAAGGAACTGAGGATCCCTGGGTTGATACCTGCCACCCCACCTTCCAGAAGGACATAAAAACCCATTTAAAGAACATCAAGGAAAAGGATAAGGACCTTGCTGCCGTTCTGGAAATACTTGATCAAAAATTGAATATGATCCTTGGCCTCATGGACACTGGGGAGACCTGTGAAAAAGATGGCATTCCAAAGAAGCTTTACAAGGTGGATTTGAGTGCAAAGGGTATAGGGTTTTTAACGAAGAAAGGGCTTTCCAAGGGCACCATTCTCAAACTATCCATAGGCCTTCTTCCAGAACACTACTTTTTCACCTGTTTTGGTCAAATTGTTCGGAACCAGCCCCAAGAAGAAGGTGCCTTTAATGGTGTAAAATTTATCTGGATCACTGAGGACGACCAGGAAAAGCTTATTGAACATATTTTCAGCAGACAGGTCATTTATCTAAGAATGCGACGGCAACAGAAAGAGAAAAACCAAGATGAATAGGATTTTCTTCCAGATTCTTTTCGATTTTATAATCTTACCCCCTTGTCAAGTGTCCAGATAAAAATTGGCCCCTGGAAAAAATAGCATGGGACAGAGGCCTTTTCTTCGGTACAAAAAGTTAATTATTTCACTATGTAATTTCCCTTTTAATCCTACGTAAAAAAGTGGTCGATTAATATACAAATGAGAAAAACACCTGCAGGATAGAATTAGCCGTCACCACCATCCTGCACTTTGCTCCATGTCGAGCCGAAGGGCTTTCCTCCTGCGTAGAAAAATCAAGCACTTTTGGGCCTCCAGACGCATTTTTTAGGAAGGCCCCCAATTTAAAGCTAGACCTTGTCTTGTGCAATTTTTATGTGGGATTTAATGCAAAAGGCCATAACACAAAGGCACCAGATGAACAGGGGACAATCATGCATATTAACAAGGTAGCAAAAGAATTACGTCTAGTGGAACACGCCAAGGGAGAACTAACGAATATCCTGGATGCTATTCCTGCATTAATAGCACTAATAGATAAGAATCATACTATCGTGCGCCTGAATAAGGCCATGGCCGATGTTTTTGGTGTGCATCCGAGACAATTGGTTGGCAAAAAATGCTTTGAACTATGTCACAAAGAAAAGAAAATCCCTCCTTCTTGCCCCCATAAAAAGGTACTTGAAAAGGGTATGGCCTCTACTTCAGAGATATATGAGGAAAACCTTGGAGGTTACGTAGAGGTTACGGCCACACCCTATCGTGACCCAGATGGGTCCATCATTGGTTCCGTCCATGTGGTTAAAAACATTAATGAGCGAAAAAGGGCCAAAGAGGAAAAGGAAGAGATAATGCGCCAGCTTCTTAACGCCCAGAAACTGGAAGAGGTTGGACGGCTTGCCGCAGGAATTGCACATGAAATAAACACGCCATCCCAATATGTTGCTTCGAATCTGGAATTTTTAAAGGAGTCGTTCAAAGACATTTCAGAGCTGGTGGACAGATGTTCCGCCCTTCTTAAGGGCCTTGAGCGCGGTCAGGTGGACCAAAATCTTGTTGGAGAAACCACACATGTGCTGGAAGATGTGGATTGGGATTATCTAAAGGAGGAACTTCCCGAGGCAATAGACCAGGCTCAGGAAGGCATCCAGAGGGTCTCAAAGATTGTGCGTGCCATGAAGGAATTTTCTCACCCAGGGCCGAAGGAGAAGATCCTTCAGGACCTTAACAAAATTATTGAAACTACGGTCACAGTGTCAAAAAACGAATGGAAGTACGTGGCCGATGTCCAGCTTGATCTGGACCAGGGGTTACCTCCTACTTATTGCCTGGGCGATGAAATTGGCCAGGTGATACTCAACATGATCGTGAATGCAGCACACGCCATTTCCGAAAGCCTCGGTGAAAACCCAGAACAGAAGAAAGGGTTGATCAAGATATCCTCCTCAACTTTCGGAGTTAATTTTTCAGAAAATGTTCGGGATAATATATTGAAATAATTATTATATTTTAGTTAAGGAGTCCTCTCTTGTCGATTATAATGG
>JALWYS010000112.1 GCA_027003115.1 Deltaproteobacteria bacterium
GTAAAAAATCTTACAGTAAGGGTCCCTGGTTTCGTCTTAAAGGATATAACCTTTGAGGTTAAACAGGGGGAATTTTTTGCAGTCATTGGGCCAACCGGTTCTGGAAAGTCCCTTCTGCTGGAATCCATTGTGGGAATACTTCCTGAAAATCTCGCCCAATACTCTGGGAAAATAATCTGGAAGGGCAGGGATATCACCTTTTTGCCCCCGAACAGGCGAGGCTTCGGAATTGTTTACCAGGAATCGGCCCTTTTTCCGCACCTCAGTGTGAAAGAAAATGTGTGCTATGGGCTCAGGTATCTGAACATTTCTCATGCCCATGCCAGGGAGAGGTTTGACCTTGTGGTGGAAAGGCTCGGCATTGGACCACTTCTTGAAAGGTTTCCTGCCAGGCTTAGCGGCGGGGAGAGACAAAGGGTCGCCCTTGCCCGGGTTCTTATGCTGAGGCCAAGGGTAATCCTCCTGGACGAACCCATATCTGCCCTTGACCCGCTTTTTCAGGAAGAGATCAGGGAGCTTTTGCAGATGCTTCACAGGGAGTTTGGCCTTACTTTTGTCATGGTTTCCCATAACCTGGAAGATGTTATGCATCTTGCCCAAAGAGTGGTGGTGATGCACAGGGGCGCCGTGGTCCAGCAGGGAAGGATAGAGGATATTTTTGAAAGGCCTGCTTCGACCTTTGTGGCGCGTTTTGTTGGGGCCGTAAATGTCTTTCTTGCCAGTTTTGAAGGACGAAGGGCAAGGGTGGGTCAACTTTCAATAAAAACGGCCGGAAGTTTTTCTCACAGGGTCTCAAGGTGCATATCCATAAGGCCAGAATACTTGCTGCCAGTTCTTGAAGGGCGTGATGGATCAAAAATAGAAAACTGTTTTGAGGGCATTATCACCCGGGTGAGACAAAGAAATTTCCAGATGGAGGTGGGCCTTGAGGTTCAAGGAGTAAGATTTACTGCCCTTTGGCAAAAGGATGAGGCCCTGCTAAAAAGGCTTGAGGTTGGAAACAGGATAAAATTTGGCTTTTCAACAGACCACGTAAGTGTCTTTAATGATGAATGATGAC
This sequence comes from Deltaproteobacteria bacterium, assembly GCA_027003115.1. GTDB lineage: Bacteria > Desulfobacterota > Dissulfuribacteria > Dissulfuribacterales > QOAL01 > JAADCZ01. The sequence continues at coordinate 1,061 of JALWYS010000112.1, forward strand.
ATCATTCAGGTGATCTATCCACTTTCTTCCTGGGAACATGAGGGAGAAGGCAGCAACAGATACTGCATCTTCAAGGGCCTCCTTTGGCCCTTTGTTTGAGAAAATCGCATGAATTAACCCTGCGTTAAAGGCATCTCCTGCCCCTGTGTTGTCCACGATTTTTTCCACCTCTCTTGCAGGGCATGAATATACAGAAGTTTCTGAGGCTAAAAGTGCGCCCCTAGCCCCTGATTTTTTTGCAAGTATAGGTGGGGCCATCTTTTTGAAAAAGTCAAAGGGTATTTCCTTTATCTCCTGAATCCTGCTTCCAAAAAGCCCCTTTGAAATGACCTCCATTATGGATTTTTTGCCAAAGATCTGCTCAAACTCCACATCTGAGGAAAAAAGGAGCCATGTGCGTAAAAGGATATCCCTTATTGTTTCATATCCCTTTGCCGCATAGACCTCTCCGGGGTCAAAGCTTACAATGCAGGAAGAGGGACAAATGGCAATAAGTTGCCCCTGAAGCTCCGGCCCTTCCTCCTGGGCAAGGGAACTAAGGTGAAAGAGGCCACAGTTTCCCAAAATGGTCCTCATCTTTGGCGCATCAGGATCGATGGCAAGGCTTCCAGGCACAACCGCCAGGGCCCGGTTTTTACTTTCCTTGTCAATAACCACTATGCAGAGGCTGCTTCTTCCACTGCGGTTCACCAAGGAGCAGTCCACACCCTTCATGGAGTCAAGGAGAAACTCACCCTCGTCATCTTCCCCCACTGTCCCAATAAAAAAACACCTGTGGCCCATGCGGGAGAGGGCACAAAGGGTATTTGCAGCTGATCCTCCGCCGCTTTTGGCAAGAAGCCTTGCCTTTCTTTCAAGGAGCATAAGGAGATCTCTGCCACGTTGGTGGTCCATCACGCACTCCCTGCCTGGCTCAAGGTCAAATCCCGCCTTTCTGACAGAGTCCATATTTTCTACCTCATAGATGAGATCAAGGTTCAAGGCGCCGCAGCCAACCATAACCATATTATTTTTTCCCCTTTTCCAGGTGTTCCTTTTAAAGCATTATCTTTTAAATCCACGCCAAGACCATAACTTGCCTGTCTTGGGCCTGCATCAAAAAATCAGTCCATAAAGCCCAAAGAGCCTCTTTTGGCGAGAAAAGACGAGTTTTTTGAAGAAAAGCGCAAGACGTCATTAATAGAAATTACACATTGTCCCTTGACACAGATAGTGGATTGCAAATATAGTGGTAAGAAGTGGTAAAAAGTGGGGGAAAAGGGGTAAGGTGAATGTTTCGTGGCAGATCGACCCATAATCTTGATTCCAAGGGTCGACTGAGCATCCCTGCACGGTTCAAGGATGTTCTCAAGACAAAGTATGACAACAGGTTGATCGTTACCAATCTGCCACGCTGCCTTGCCGCCTACCCCATAGATGAATGGAAAAAGGTAGAGGAGCAGTTTACCCGTTTCCGTTTTGGTCCTCCCAAGGTCTTGGCATTCAAACGTTATCTGCTTGGTGCAGCTGTGGAATGCACCCTTGATGGGCAAGGACGCATCCTGATTCCGGCGCATCTGAGGCAGGGTGCAGAGATAAAAAAGGAAGTGGTCCTTATGGGTATGTTGACCTACTTCGAGATCTGGAGCAAGGACCTGCTGGACAACGAACTGGTGGATACAAGGGATAATTTTGATGAGATTAGCCATGATATCATCAATGAATACGGCATCGGACTCTAGTCTGGAGCATATTCACGAGCCCGTCCTGGAAAAGGAGGTGCTTGCAGGGCTATTGCCTAAACGGGGCGGCATCTATGTAGATGCTACCCTTGGTCTGGGAGGACATGCCAAGGCCCTGCTTGAGGCCTTTCCTCAGATAGGTCGACTCATTGCCATGGATTGGGACGAAGAGGCCCTTGAGCTTGCCAGGGAGAGACTCGCATCCTTTGAACACAAAATTTCATTCTACCATTCAAATTTCAAAAACATAGAGCTTGTAGTCTCTGAAGAGGGGTACCCTGGGGTTGACGGAATCCTTATGGATCTTGGCCTTTCGTCCTATCAGTTGGACGAAAGCGGAAGGGGTTTCAGTTTCATGAGGGATGAGCCTCTGGACATGAGAATGGATAGAAGCACAACCATCTTGGCCTCTGACATGGTGAACCAGCTGCCAGAGGAACGCCTGGCACAGCTTATCCAGCTTTATGGAGAAGAACCCTGGGCCAAAAAGATCGCTTCTGCCATAGTTGAAAGAAGGGCGAAAAGACCCATACTTTCCACTCTCGAACTTGCAAGTGTCGTCAAGGAGGCCATTCCGAGAAGGTTTCACCCTAGAAAGATTCACCCGGCCACCAGGACTTTTCAGGCAATAAGGATTGCCATTAACAGGGAATTTGAGAACCTGACCCAGGCCCTTGAATCAGCAACCAGGGTTCTTAACCCAGGCGGCCGCATGTGTGTAATAAGTTTCCATTCCCTTGAAGACAGGATAGTCAAACACTTTTTCAGAAACAGCCAAATGCTAAAGGTAATTACCAAAAGGCCCATCAGGCCCTCGGAACAGGAAGTCAAGGAAAATCCACGTTCAAGGAGCGCAAAGCTCAGGGTTGCTGAAAAAGGCGTCCAGACCACGGAGGTGACAAAATGACAACCAAATCTGCGACAATACGAATGCCACAAAGACGTAGCTATGGTGCCAGGCCACCAAGAAGGACACATTCTGGTTTTTCTTTCAATATATTCCAGTCTTCCCTGCGTGGTGCATTAACATTTCTGATTTTGCTTCTCTTTCTAGGGTTGTCTCTTTTTGCTTCCTACAAGGTAAAAAACGTAGCCAATGACATTGGGGCCCTCGAACAAAGATATGCCTCCATTCAGAAGGAAAACCTGCAACTCAAGAACAGGTTTTCAGAAATGACATCCAAGGCGACTCTGGCAAAGATGGGTAAAAGGCTCGGACTTCGTCCTCCAGCTGAGGATCAGACAATAATCTTGCCAGAGTAACATGAAAAACAGTTTGTCAGGGGCGGGATCTGCATGAAAAAGGATAGGGAGTTTGAAAAAAGGGATTTTTCTGCCTTTTTTTGGGCAGGGGCCCTTTTTTTCATCGGCCTGTGCATTTCAGGCTGTTTCGGGGAGAGGGTGTCTGAACAGCAGCATCCGGACAACCCAGCTCTTGCCCCTGGCGTTTCTTTTTCAGACCCTTCCAGTTCTGCAAGGCGGCTACTTGAAAGACGCCCCATTGTGGACAGGACCGGCACCATCTTGTGTATTTCCAAAAAAGACCGGCAAAAAGGGCCATTTCGTTTCAAACCTTACAAAGGGCTGTTCGATGATCTCATAGGTTACGTGGACCGCTACGGGCGCGGACTTGAAGGACTGGAATACGTTTACGACAGTTTTCTCCTCTCCCGCGGAAAGGAAGGGGCCCAGAGCGAGCCCCTTATCCTTTCCCTGGATAAAAACCTCCAGGCCCTATGTAAGCGAAATCTCACGTGGCAGATGAAGCGCCTTCATGCAAAGGCCGGAACCATTATGTTCATGGACGTCCGGACCGGTCAGATTCTTGCCATGTCAAGCCTGGAGACGGGGTCCAGAAAGGGAGGAGTACGCCTTTATGACGAAAACCTTGCTATAAGAGGCAGGGTGAACCCCTGGCCCGTAATGGTGGCCCTTGCAGCGGCCATAGAGGTGGATGAAAGATTCAGAGATAGGCAGGTCTCTGCGAGTGGCGAAAGTAACAAACTTGATGCTAATAAAGCAGGCGGGCAACCCTCCGAAAATGGGGAGCCTTTAATAGAGGTAACTAGGTGGCACTGGCGTAAATTTGGAGAACATGCAGGCCTTTGGACCAGACTTGATGATGCAGAGATTGACAGCCTTGTTTCGGGTTCTGCCCTTTTGTCTAGCTCGATTGCAGTGGGCCTTGGGCAAAAAACAGGAATAGATCTTCCAGGCGAGGCCCAAGGGCAGCTTCCATCCATACTTTCATCAAATGTAACGGAACTTATCTCCTCAACCGCAAGCTCAACTCCCATCCAGCTTTTGTCGGCTTATACAGCGCTTTTAAAAAACGGGCGGCTCCAAAGACCACACCTTGCAATGAACGCCAGCAAAAAAGGTGAGATGCGAAATGTTAAATCCAAAAGACTTCTCCATGAAAAGGCCCACAGGCTTTTTCTTTCCCTGGCAGGTGATGACAGCGGTCCTTCCATAGCCTCCTATTCCCTAGGCAGTTGCAGCAGGCAAAAATGTTATCAGGTGGTGGGCATTGGTAGTTGGCCTGCAGAAAATCCAAAAATAAGTTATATTAGCGTCTTGTTTGACGCAAAATATACACCTGCTCAACGAAGGGGAACCCTGGGTAAAATGGCTTCCCTTGCCAAAAAGGGGGCAATGGCCCTTAGTGAACAATATCGGTTTGCTGATCGCAGTATTACCCCGGTCAATGCCACAACCAGGGTTGAAGCCCAAGCGAGAGGTTACCTGAAGATCATGCCTGATCTGAGGGGCCTTTCCATAAGAAGCGCCCTGGAACTGGCAGGCCGGCTTGGTATGAGAATACGCATTTCCGGAACCGGTATGGTTAGGGATCAATATCCTAAGCCTGGTCGCAGGGTTTCACGCAACGGGGAGTGTGTGTTAGTTTGCGGAAAAGGGCCTGCGTAAGGGGTGGGTTTCTGGCCTTTCGGCCTTTTTTTGACTAATCAGCATCGAAGAGTTTTGGGATTTAATGAGACTGAATCGGCTTCTGGAGGCTACAGAACGAGTTGTCACCCTGTTTCAGGGAGATGCTTCTGTGGATATTTCCTCACTGGCAATAGATTCCAGGAAGGTAACTGCTGGTTGCCTCTTTATGGCCCTTCCTGGGACTAGGGACCATGGATTCCGTTTCCTGGAAGATGCGGTAGAAAGAGGCGCAAGCGCGGTCCTCGTACCGGAGGAATTAGAGGAGTCAGCCAAAAAACGCCTTCCGAGCTCCTTTCCCATACTCTCATCCAGTGATGTGCAAAGGGCGGCAGGTTTTATTGCTCACGCCTTTTTTAAAAGGCCAAGTACAAAGATAAAGGTCATAGGGATAACCGGTACCAACGGTAAGACCACATGCTCCTATATCATAGAGAAGATTCTAAAGGCATGGGGTAAAACGACGGCGGTTTCAGGGACCATATGTCAGAGGATTGGGGAAAAGGAATTCGCCTCCTGCCTCACCACCCCTGACTGTATAGCCTTTCACGGCTTTTTAAAGGATGCCATGGACGCGGGTGTGGAGTACGTAATAACTGAGGTCTCCTCCCATGCCCTTCACCAGGGCAGGGTGGAAGGCTGCCGTTTTGAGGTTGCGCTCTTTACAAACCTTACCCGTGACCACCTGGATTACCACAAAGACCTGGAGGATTATTTCAGCGCCAAGGCCAAGCTCTTCACCAGCGCCTACAGCAAAAAGTGCGTCATAAACCTTGACGATTCCTATGGGGAAAGGCTGTTTCAGCATACAGGCCTGGAAAAGCTATCCTTTGGGCTTGAAAACGAGAACGCAGACGTTTTTACCAGGCGTTCGACGCTTGGCCCCTGGGGGATAAAAGCCCTTATTCAAACCCAGGATCAGGAGATAGAGATTAACTCACGCCTCATATGCAGACACAACCTTTCAAATATCCTGGCGGCAGTTTCCGTGGCAATATCCCTTGGTGTTCCCGTCTGGGCCATCAAGAAGGGCGTAGAGGAAGCAAGGAGAGTCCCAGGGCGGCTGGAACCTGTATCCATTAAGGAAAAAGAGGGTGTTACCGCCCTTGTTGATTATGCCCACACCCCAGATGCAGTAAGAAACGTCCTTGAGAGCCTGAACGAGATTAAGGCCACGGGCCGGATAATCACCGTTATAGGCTGCGGAGGGGATAGGGACAAAGGGAAACGGCCAGAGATGGCCCTTTTTTCAGCCAGCCTTTCAGATCTTGCGGTTCTTACATCGGATAATCCCAGGACGGAAAATCCCTCCAATATAATAGACGACATGCTGGCCGGTGTTCCTGGAGAACTGGCTTCAAAGGTCAGGGTCATTGAAGACAGGGAAGAGGCCATCTACTGGGCATGTTCCCAGGCACGAATCGGTGACATAATACTTGTGGCAGGAAAGGGGCACGAGGACTACCAGATAATTGGAAGGAAAAGGCGGCCCTTTGACGACAGGAAGGTCCTTTTAGAGGGGCTTAGGCGTGCAGCAAAGGCCCAAGGCCAGTTGCGTAAAGATTTCTCTTTTCGCCCCACCCTGGATAACGTATGCCGGGCAACTGGCGGAAAGGTGGCAGATGGGTTCAGGTTTATATCCTTTGATTCCGTTTCCACAGACAGCAGAAACATCCAGGAGGGGGCCTTATTCTGGGCCCTAAGAGGGGAAAGATTCAACGGAAACCTCTTTGCTGACAAGGCCCTTCATGCCGGGGCAGTGGCTGCAGTATGTGAAGGCGTACCAGAAGGTCTTGAAGGACGTCCTGTGGTCTCGGTAATTGACGGTCTTTTAGGCCTTGGCGAGTTCGCCTCCTGGTACAGGAGGTTTCTTGGCCTTAAAACCATTGCAATTACTGGCAGCTGCGGCAAGACCACCACAAAGGACCTTGTCTTTTCTGTTGTTTCTCAGGCCTTTAAGGCAGGGGCAACCCGTGGAAATTTCAATAACCGCATAGGACTTCCACTAACGATTTTTTCCATGGCACCTGGAACCCAGTGGGCGGTTCTTGAAATGGGAACCAATGAACCAGGCGAGATACGGCGTCTTTGCCAGATTGCAAGGCCTGAGATAGGGCTTGTCACCTGTGTCCGCCCCGTTCACCTGGAGGGCCTTGGAAGCCTTGAAAACATCGCCCATGAAAAGGGTTTTGTCTATGAGTCCCTCCCAGCGCATGGGAAGGCAATAGTAAACCTTGATGATGAGTTTGTTGTGGAAAGCGCAAGGCGCAGCCGGGCAAAAAGTATCTGGGGCTTTGGCACGAGGGGCAGGGCATCCTTCCCGGACTACCTCTCTCACACGGCATTGGTTACCGGGTGGAAAACCACGAAACAGGGGCTTGATGTAGAACTTGACGTTGATGGAGAAGTTGTGCTTGTAAGCTCACAACTTTTTGGAGGAGCAAACGTATCAAACATTGCTGCAGCCTTTTGCGTTGGCATGAGCCTGGGCATATCCATTGAACAGATATTGGCAGGCATAAGGGCGTGTCCTGCCCCAAAGGGACGAATGAACGTAGAGGAGGTTAAGGGCTGGGTCCTGGTGGATGACTGCTACAATGCCAATCCTTCATCCATGGATGCTGCACTTGGTTTTGTAGAAGATTTTGACCAAGGGCTTGGAAGAAACCTCATCCTTGGAGACATGCTTGAGCTTGGAAAGGATTCAAGGCGTTTTCATCAAGAGCTTGGGGAAAGGGCCGCCTCTGTTCGTCCCTCTGTGCTTGTTGCAGTAGGAAAGATGGCAGAATTTGTTGCCCAAGGGGCCCTTAAGGGAGGGCTTTCCAGAAGGCGCCTCTACACCTTTGAGACGTCTTCCCAGGCTGCTCAGTTTCTAAGGGATGAAGAGGGCCTTTTCTTTAACGGCACAAAGAGGCTCGTTCTTCTAAAGGGTTCAAGGGGGGTCAGGCTCGAGGAAGTGGCCCTGGCAATAAGGCAAAGGCTAACGGAGGGGATATAGATGCTCTACCATCTGCTTTATCCCCTGCACATCTACTTCCCGGTTTTCAATGTATTTCGTTACATCACATTTCGCACCATATATGCAGCAGTCACTGCCCTTGCCCTCACCCTGTTTCTGGGGCCGTGGTTTATAAACAAGATAAAAGAGCTCCAGTTTGGCCAAGTTGTGCGTGATGATGGGCCAAGAAGCCACCTTAAAAAGACAGGAACACCCAGTATGGGAGGCATCCTCATTAACGCCTCCATTATTGTCTCCACCTTGTTGTGGGCAGACATTGCCAATCTTTACATCTGGGTGTGTCTTTTGATCCTAACAGGTTTTGCTGCCATAGGCTTTTATGATGACTGGCTTAAGATACGCCAAAGGAGCAGTGCCGGCCTTGCTGGAAGGTGGAAGCTCCTCATCCAGGGGGCCCTTGTATGTCTTTGTGCCTTCATCCTCATTAAGAGCGGTCACTGGGACACAAGACTTAGCGTCCCCTTTTTCAAGAATCTTCGTCCAGACCTTGGGCTTCTCTACATCTTTTTCGCGTTTCTCGTTGTGGCAGGCTCTTCAAATGCAGTAAATCTGACAGACGGGCTTGACGGGCTTGCAACAGGTCCCTTTGTCATTTCCTCCGCCGTCTATACCCTGTTTTGTTACCTGGCAGGCCATTCAGGGCTTGCCCATTACCTCCAGATCCCTTACGTGGCAGGCGTTGGCGAGCTTTCGGTATTCTGCGGAGCCATGGTTGGGGCAGGCCTTGGCTTTCTTTGGTACAACAGCTACCCTGCAGAGATCTTCATGGGAGATGTGGGCTCCCTGGCCCTGGGTGGCATCCTTGGAATCGTTGCTGTTCTTTCCAAACAGGAGATCCTTCTTGCCATTGTTGGTGGGGTATTTGTTGCAGAGGCCATTTCTGTTGCCATGCAGGTGGGTTACTTTAAGGCAACCAAGGGAAAACGAATATTCAAGATGGCACCCCTTCATCACCACTTTGAGATGCTGGGGTGGCCTGAACCAAAGGTCATAGTAAGGTTTTGGATAATTTCGGTACTTCTTGGACTTGTGGCAATAAGTACACTGAAGCTTAGGTAAGTGGTGGATTTTAAGGGCAAAAAAATCGCAATCATGGGTACTGGAGAGGCTGGAGCCTCTGCTGCCAGATACCTGGCCGGTGAGGGGGCAAGGCTTTATTGCATTGACGATAGACCCACCAAGGAGTGGGATACGGCCTTTGTTGTGTGGTGCAGACAAAATGGGATAGAGACCCTTGAGTCAGGGGCTCCTGGTCTGAATGAAATAGTTAAGGATATGGACCTTATAGTTGTAAGCCCTGGCGTATCTCCCTCCCACGGTCTGATCCTTTTGGCAAGGAAAAAGGGTGTGCAAGTTGTGGGCGAATTGTTTCTTGCCGCAAGTCTCTGGAAGGGTCCGCTCATAGGCATAACAGGGACAAACGGAAAGACCACCACCACCTTGCTTACAGGCCACCTTTTAAAAAGTGCGGGAATGGATGCCGTATGTGCTGGAAATATTTCGCCGCCTCTTTTTGATTGTTTTGACAAAAACCGGGAAGAAACCTGTGCCGTTCTTGAAATAAGCAGCTTTCAGTTGGAGTATTTCCTCGAAAAACCGCCTTTTCATATTAAAAGGCCCCTTTTTAAAGCGGCTGTGTGCTTAAATATCGCCCCGGATCACCTGGACAGGCACGGGTCCATGGAGGATTATGCAAGGGCCAAGGAGCGACTTTTTTCCTTTCAGGATACGAATTGTTTCGCCGTGCTTGGAGACGGTGCAGAATCCTTTGAGGTAAGGGCTAGAAAGGTTTTCTTAAAAGATATTGTCTTTGATGAGTCGGAAAGAACCCTTTCCATTTCTGTTGAAGGTAAAAGGGAGACCTTTGACCTTTCAGTATGGAAGGCAGAGGGGGAGCACAACCTCAAGAACCTTGCTGCCTCCCTTGTGTGTGCCAGGGCACTTGGCGCAAAGGCCTCTCTGCTTGAACGCGGACTTTCGTCTTTTTGCATTCCAGGCCACAGGCTTGAAAGGGTTGGAATACTCAACGGGGTGAACTTTATAAATGATTCCAAGGCAACAAACGTGCATGCCGTGGTTACTGGTATCAAGGCCACCTGTGGAAGAGTCGTCCTGATAGCAGGAGGAAGGGCCAAGGGAGAGGATTTTGGCCAGCTGGCAAGGGATTTGTACGCTCTTGAGAATGGAGATGGCCCCAGGGTGAAGGGACTGGTTCTCATTGGAGAGGCGGCAGAAGAGATGGCAAGGAGTATTGGAGCCTTTTTCAAGGATTTTCAAGTTATAAAAGGGGATTCAGGGCAGGAAGTAATGGATGAGGCGGTAGCCACGGCCTTTTCCATGGCAGGTGAGGGTGAAAGCGTGATGTTATCACCAGCATGTGCAAGCTTTGATCTTTTTTCAAACTACAAGGAACGAGGCGAGGCCTTTAAAGAGGCCTTCATTAAGATATCAAAAAGGTCGGGATGAAAGGTATGAGGCTTGTCATAACAGGTGGAGGAACCGGCGGGCATCTGTTCCCAGGAATAGCCATAGCCCAGGAACTTGCAAGTTTGTGTCCCCTGGAGCTTTTATGGATTGGGACAGGAAGGCCAGTTGAGAAACGTGTGCTTAAAGGCATGCCCTGGGAATATGAGGTCTTGAACGTAAGACCTCTAAAGGGAAGAAATGTCTTTGAGCTAGTTTCTGCAGTCCTTTCCCTTCCGGTTCCCATTGTAAGGGCTGTAAAACTCATAAGGGATTTCAGGCCGCACATGGTTCTGGGTGTGGGCGGTTACGTATCTGGCCCGGTTGTCTTTGCCGCAAGGTTGCTTGGAATCCCAACGGCCATTCATGAACAAAATTTTTTGCCTGGGCTTGCAAACAAGATGGCCTCTCGTTTTGCAGACAGGATATACACAAGCTTTGAAGGCTCTGGCAGGTACTTTCATGGCAAAAATGTGGAGTGCCTTGGAAATCCAGTGAGGCGTCAGATTCTTGACGATTCAGTGGATTTGTCGTCAAAATCAGATCCATTCAGGCAGTTTCACATACTTGTCCTTGGCGGAAGTCAGGGGGCAAGCGGGCTCAACACGATAGTAAGTTCTGCCCTTAAGATTTTGCACCAGTCAGGACTGAAGTTTCAGGCAATTCATCAGACAGGTGCCAGTGAAAAGGAAGAGATTTCATTACGTTACGCTGCAAGCGGAATGAATGTCAAGGTTGAGCCCTTTATTGAAAGAATAGGGATTGCGTACTCATGGGCTGATCTGATAATTTGCAGGGCAGGTGCAACCACCCTGGCGGAAATAACTGCGATAGGAAAACCAGCTATATGTATACCCTATCCTCATGCTGCTGATGGTCATCAGGATCTTAACGCCAAGACCCTCTGTGACGCAGGTGCTGCGTTATGTTTTCAGGAAAGGGACCTGGGCGCTGTGACACTGGCCTCACACATAGAGGAGCTCATGACAGAGCCCGAAAGGCTTAAGGAGATGGCTAGGAGGTCCAGGGACCTGGGAAGGCCTCATGCAGCCAGGGATATAGCAGTATCCATTCTGAAGCTGTGTAGCATTGACAGCGGCGTAGTGCCTAAACTTGGAAAAATGGAAGGGGAAGAGATTAAGGGACATGTATAAGAAGCAGCACATTCATTTTGTGGGGATTGGCGGAATCGGAATGAGCGGTCTCGCCCAGGTACTTTTGACCTTGGATTATTCCGTTTCAGGTTCTGACCTCAGAAATACCATGATAACCAAGGCTCTCAAGGCCAAAGGAGCCACCATATATCAGGGCCACCGGCCAGAAAATATAATAGGAGCAGATGTGGTAGTTGTTTCATCTGCCATACGCCAAGATAATCCCGAACTCGTGGCAGCACGGGCGGCAGGTATTCCCATTATTCCAAGGGCGGAGATGCTCGGGGAACTAATGCGTTTCAAGAAATTTGGGGTTGCCGTTGCCGGGGCCCACGGCAAGACAAGCACCACCTCCATGGTGGCCTCGGTATTTCAGGCCGCAAAGTGTGACCCCACTGTCATCATAGGCGGGCAGGTCAAGGGCCTTGGCACCAACGCTTATTGGGGAAAGGGGGACTTTCTCGTGGCAGAGGCAGACGAAAGTGATGGTAGCTTTCTCCGCCTGACCCCCAGTATAATTGTCATAACAAACATAGATCGGGAGCATCTGGATTTCTATTCGGGTCTTGATGAAATAAAGGAGACCTTTTCCCGCTTTATCGAAAGGATCCCATTTTATGGTGTTGTCATTGGTTGTGGTGACGATCCAGTTGTGAGGGAAATTCTTTCTCAAAACAAAAAAAGATATATAACTTATGGTACCAGGGAGGACGTGTCGCTTAAGGCGTGCGGCTTAAGGACAAACGATAGGGGCATCTCCTTTGACGTGGAGTATGAAGGAGCCTTCCTTGGCAATATTAGCCTCACGGTTCCAGGCATTCACCATGTAAGGAATGCGCTTGCCGCAGTAGCCCTAGGGCTTGAGCTTGAGTTTTCCTTTGACGTTATTAAAGAAGGCCTTGAAAGTTACAGTGGGGTGGGAAGAAGATTTGAAATTCTCGGCACCGAAAGGGGAGTAACAGTGGTAGATGACTATGCCCATCATCCTACTGAAATCAAGGCAACACTTGAGGCTGCGCGCCAGCTTTGGCCAAGAAGACGTCTTGTGGTGCTTTTTGAGCCTCACCGTTATTCCCGAACCCAAGCCCTGATGGATGAGTTCACTTCCTGTTTTTCCACGGCGGATGAGCTGTGGCTGACAGAGATCTATCCGGCAAGTGAAAAGCCCATTGTGGGAGTTTCTGGTCAGCGTCTTGCAAGACAAATAAAAGATGTGACAGGAAAGGACGTCCATTTCGTAAAGGAAGTTGGTGCATTTCCCAGTGCTGTAACCCCCTGTCTCAAGGAGGGAGACGTAGTTTTCACCCTGGGGGCAGGTGCCATTGGGAAGATAGGGCCAAAGATTGTTCATGAGCTAAGAGGTGGAAGGATTGCAGCAGCTTCTTAGGGACCTACGCAGGATAGATGGCCTTATTGTAGAGGAAGACAGGCCTCTTGCACCTCTTACCACCATGAAGGTGGGAGGCAAAGCTGGGTGTTTGCTGAAGCCCACATCCTTAAGCGCCCTGGAAGGGCTACTGAATTATCTTGGTGGTCGCCAGATTCCCTACAAGGTGCTTGGTAACGGAAGTAACCTCATTGTGTCAGATAAGGGAATCGGGGTTGTTGTTTGTCTTTCCAAACTAAAAAAAATTTATACCATTTCGAAACGTGGTCTCTATGTGGAGGCAGGATGTACCCTGTCCGGCCTTTTGAGCTGGTGCGTAAAAAACGGCTACAGTGGCATTGAACCCCTGGCGGGAATCCCCGGTTCTTTGGGCGGCGCCCTTTTCATGAATGCCGGTGCAAACGGTGTCTCCATAGGAGATTTTGTTGAAAGCCTGTGCGTAACAACAGGAGACGGCAGCCAGTGGATAAATATTAACAAGGGCTTTTTCAGTTATCGGAAAAGCAGTATTCCTTCGGGTGGTCTTATCTCTGCAGCAAGATTCAGGCTGGCCAGTAGCAGCAGAAAAGCCAACGCCATGGATAGCGGAGCAGCGGTCATGAGGTCTGTCCACCCTTCTTACATACTTAACAACATCAAGGAGACCATGAAGAAAAGGGTTTCCAGCCAGCCACTTGGACGTCCAAGTGCAGGGTGCGTGTTCAGGAATCCCTCTTCCAGGATTTCTGCCTGGTCTCTAATAGCCTCATGCGGACTTCAGGGCACGCGTATCAGGGATGCCCAGGTTTCTGAAAAGCATGCCAATTTCATAGTAAATCTTGGTAAGGCCAGCAGCCACGACATACTTTCCCTTATTGGCCTTGTCAAAAAGAGGGTTTGGGAAGAAACCGGAGTTTATCTTAGAGAAGAGGTGGTTGTCTGGAACAATGAGAAGCAGAACCTTTAGAAGAAACAGGCGTGTGAGCAAAAGGAAGGCGTCCGCAAACACTGCAAGGCTTCTGCCCAGGATAATACTTCTTTCTGGACTCCTGTGCCTTCTTATGGGCGGGATTGCCGGTACAGTTTACGGCATAAAGAAGTGGATGCGGTGCTGCCCCTACTTTTATGTTTCTGAGGTAGAGATCCAGGGTGCAAACAGGATACCTAAAAAGGGACTCATAGAGCTTAGCGGCATAAGACCTGGGGACAACATATTCAGCCTGGACTTTGAAAAGATCAGGGAGCAGATTTTAGAAAACCCATGGATAAGGGAGGCGTCCATTGAGCGAAGGCTTCCTGATAAGATCATTATCCATGTGGATGAAAGGTCTCCTTTTGCCCTTGCACGAATTAGTGACAGAATATATTTGGTGGATCGTTTTGGTGAGCCATTTAAGCCCCTTGAGCCAAAGGAGAATTTTTCTGCACCTCTAATAACTGGCATTGAGCTTAAAGGCTCTCCATCCACCTCAAAGGGTTCGATACTTATTGACCAGGACAAGATGAGGGTGGCCGTTTCCATAATCAAGGTGTCAAAAAGAGGGGTGCGGGCCCTTGGCTTTAACAACATAAGCCAGATCGATTTTCCAAATGAACGAAACGTCGTAATCTACACGGCTGATAAGGCCGTTCCCTTTTTGCTGGACAGGGATAAGTACAAGAAGCAGTTCTACCGGGCTGAAAAGATACTGGTTCAACTGTATAATTCTGGTCAATATCAAAAGGTGTCCAGTGTAATCGTTGGGTACGGCGAGGACATGGCCCTGGCAAGGCTCAGGAAGAGATAGACGGTAATGGTGGAAGGCGGTAGCGACATAGTAGTTGGCCTTGATATAGGCACAACAAAGATATGCTGTGTGGTGGGAGAGCTTGCCGATGACAAGATAGAGATCATCGGTGTGGGTACCCATCCGTCAGTGGGGCTAAGAAAGGGTGTTGTGGTGAACATCGACAGCACCGTAAGCTCCATCAAAAAGGCCGTTGAAGAGGCGGAACTCATGGCCGGCTGTGAGATAACTTCCGCCTTTGTGGGAATTGCCGGAAGCCACATCAAGGGATTTAACAGCCACGGTGTTATTGCAGTAAAGGGGGAAGAGGTCAGCGAAGAGGACGTTGAAAGGGTGATTGACGCGGCCAGGGCTGTTGCAATACCCATGGATAGGGAGATCATCCATATCCTGCCCCAGGAATACATAGTGGATGACCAGGACGGCATCCTTGACCCTGTGGGCATGATGGGAGTGCGTCTTGAGGCCAAGGTCCACATAGTCACAGGGGCGGTTACCGCGGCCCAGAATCTCGTGAAGTGTGCTAACAGGGCAGGCCTTGACGTGGACGACATTGTTCTTCAGCCTCTTGCATCAACTTACGCGGTAATAACGGACGAGGAGCGGGAGATTGGAGTTGCCCTCATAGATTTTGGAGGCGGCACAACGGACCTTGCCCTCCTTTGTGAAGGCTCCATAAAACACACTGCTGTCCTTGGCCTTGGCGGAAACAACCTTACCTATGACATCTCGGTGGGTCTTCGCACACCCATGAACGATGCAGAGAAGATAAAGATACGCTATGGGACGTGCCTTGTGTCCATGGTTCGTAGGGACGAGATGATAGAGGTTCCAAGTGTAGGGGACAGGCGCCCCAGGCAGCTTTCCCGGCACATTCTTGCGGAGATACTTGAGCCCAGGGTAGAGGAGATATTCTCCCTCATAGACCAGGAGATAAAAAGAACCAGGCTCAAGGAGCTTCTGGCCTCTGGCGTTGTCATAACAGGGGGCTCTGCCCAGTTGCCTGGCCTTTGCGAAATGGCGGATCAGGTGTTTCAGCTTCCGGCCAGGGTGGGTTATCCCAGAAACATTTCCGGTCTCGTGGATGTGGTAAACAGCCCAATGTACGCTACTGCCGTGGGTCTTGTCCTGTACGGTTTTCAGGACAGGCCTCAAAATCCAAAGAGATTCAGGATGCGGGGAGACAACATCCTCAGCAAGGTGACAGGGAGGATGAAGTCTTGGTTTGGTCTTTAACCAGATAAAGAGGAGGAGGGTCGCATGCCCTTGGAATTTGTGGAACAAGAGCTACAGGCAAAGATAAAGGTAATAGGAGTAGGAGGGGGAGGCGGAAATGCAATAAACAACATGATCGCCTCTGAGCTCCAAGGAGTGGAGTTTATTGCTGCAAACACCGATGCCCAGGCCCTGGAGATGTCCCGGGCCGACAAGAAGATCCAGCTTGGGACCGGTCTTACCAAGGGCCTTGGAGCAGGCGCAAAGCCTGAAATTGGAAGGGAGGCTGCAGAGGAGAGCGCTGAAGAGATTAAAGAGGCCCTTGAAGGGGCGGACATGGTCTTTGTGACAGCAGGCATGGGAGGTGGTACCGGCACCGGAGGGGCCCCTGTCATAGCTGAGATAAGCAAGGAGCTTGGCGCTCTCACTGTTGCAGTTGTCACAAGACCCTTCAGCTTCGAGGGTAAAAGGCGCGCCCGCCAGGCAGACGAGGGTATTAAGCGTCTTAGAGACGTGGTTGACACAATCATTACCATTCCAAATGACAGGCTCAGGAGCCTTGCGCAGCCAAATACCCCTTTTCTCGAGATGTTCAAGAAGGCGGACGAGGTTCTTTACTACGCCGTAAGGGGTATTTCCGACCTTATAG
>JALWYS010000113.1 GCA_027003115.1 Deltaproteobacteria bacterium
AAAGTTTTGCCGAATTTTCAAAGAACAGCCAAAAAGGCCACGATGAAAGTAATCCAAGATTCAAAATTTGTGGCATAACTTACCCACAAATTTCTCTTGACTTTCAACGGAATAACTTTGCGGTTTAGTTTTTATTTTTTACTTTTTGTTCTGCTCTTTTTGGGTTTGGCTTTTTATCCGGCCGTACATGTCTTCAAGGCGGACTATATCATCCTCACCAAGGTAAGGACCGCTCTGCACCTCAATAAGCTCAAGGGGAATCTTTCCGGGATTCTCAAGGCTATGCACTGTGCCTAAGGGAATAAAGGTCGACTCATTTTCAGTCAGGAGTACCGTTTCATCACCCCGCTGTACCTTGGCAGTGCCCTTTACTATTATCCAGTGCTCTGCCCTGTGATGGTGCATCTGCACTGAGAGCTTTGCCCCTGGTTTTACCGTGATGAGCTTTACCTGGAAACGATCCCCTGATACGAGGCCTTCATAAGAGCCCCAGGGACGATAGACCTTGGAATGAAAAAGGAACTCATCCCTTCCCGTTTCCTTTAGGTGTCTAACTATTTTCTTAACCTGCTGGCTTTTACTCTTATGGGCAACTAGCACTGCATCCTTTGTCTCAACCACCACCAGGTCCCTAACTCCCAAGGCTGCAAGCAGTCTGCTTTCTGAGAATAGCAGGCAGCCAGAGACATCTTCAGACACCACGTCTCCGCGCACAACATTGGAATCGTGGTTTTTGGGAAGAACCTCCCACAACGAGGACCAGGAACCGATATCATTCCAACCGCTGTCAAGGCTGACAACTGTTGCCCTGTTGGTTCTTTCCATTACCGCATAGTCAACTGAGTTGGCAGGACATGCCTCAAATGCGCCCTTTTCAAGGCGTAAGAAATCAAGGTCTTTTACCGCGTGTTCATATGCCTCAACGCATTTTTCATATATCTTAGGTTCAAACTTTTTAAGTTCTTCAAGGTAATCAACAGGGCGAAAGAGAAACATGCCAGAGTTCCAGAGATGTTTAGAGGACGCCACATATTCTTCTGCACGCTTTTTATTTGGTTTTTCAATAAATTTTTCCACCTTGAAGGCCCTGTTTGAAAGCCTTTCTCCCTTTTTTATGTATCCATAGCCAGTTTCTGGAAAAGCCGGCCTTATTCCAAAGGTCACAAGAATGCCTTTCCGGGCAAGGGAAAGGCCTTGGTCAACAGCCTTTTGAAATTCCACCTGGTTTTCAAGCAGGTGATCAGCAGGAAGAACAAGCATTACCGCCTCTGGCTCCTTTTCTCTACAATAAAGGGCGGCCGCAGCCACTGCTGGTGCAGTATTACGCTTTGCCGGCTCAAGGATTATATCCAGGGGTTTTACGTCTATCTGCTGCAACTGTTCTGCAATCAAAAAACGATGCTCATTGTTGCAGACAAGCAAAGGAGATGAAGTGTCAGTAAGAGCTTCAGCACGTTTGACTGTCTGCTGAATGAGGGTATCGGTTCCTGTTAAGGCAAGAAGCTGTTTGGGGTAAGCATGGCGGGAAAGTGGCCAAAGCCTTGAACCAGAACCTCCAGAAAGTATAACAGGGATGATTTTCATGTTAAACTGCCTGTTTGCCTAAGGCGACAAACTGAGAGCATGTTAGAAACTCAAATTGATTGTCTTTGAAATTTTTCAAAAAATTTTCCAGCCTTTTAAGATTTCTACCTATGCCCGTATAGTGTCTGAAACGGTGATTCCAATTAATTCCTTGTACCTTAGGTTGTCCCGGGTCAAATTCCCATGGATGGCAATAAAATAAGTAAGAGCCGCGCTTACTGAGAATTCTTTTTACTCCCTTGTTAAATAGCCAGAGGGGAATAAGGCGAAAATACCCCCCTCCACCCCACGGAATGGTTCTCCCAAAAAACTTGAGATTACTTACAGGCATCTCATAAAACCCTTCATGGTTTCGCAAGAGACCTGGCCTCACCTCTTTCCAACTTCCGTGGAGGGAACCGTACCGGCCATGGGCACTAAAATCATTGTAACTTGAGTCATATACAAATCCAGTATCTTTAAGTATGGAAACAAGAGTTTTGTTTGTTGAAAAACTTGGGGCCCGATAGCCCGTAACAGGTCTTGACATGATATCTTCCAATATCCTTTTGCTTTTTAAGACGTCCTCTCTTAAGGAGGACTGATTAATGTCACAGCAAAGTTTGTGTCCATAGCCGTGGCTTGCAATTTCGTGCCCATGACTGCTTATTTTCTTTACAAAATTGGGAAGGCGCTTGGCAATCCAGCCGAGGACAAAGAACGTGGCCTTGATATTGTAAGCGTCAAACACTTCAAGTAGTTTATGAGTGGGTTCCTCAAGCCGCAGCTCGCAATTTTGCCATGTATCAATAGGAAAGCAAGAACGGAGATTTTCCACCTGGAACCAGTCTTCCAGGTCCACGGTTACAAGAATTTGCGCCACTATTTAAAACCACACTTCTCGCTCAATAACCAGACAACACAGAACTATCTTCCCACTCCCTTGTATTTAAAGCCCAGCTTCTTCATGGTTTCAGGGTCGTAAACATTTCTAAGATCAATGAAAACTGGCTGCCTCATGAGGGAGCGTATCCTTTCCATGTCCAGAGCCCTGTACTGGTTCCATTCAGTCATGAGGACCAGGGCATTGACATCTTTACTTGCCTCGTAAGCGTTGCTTACATACTCTATTCCGTCTGGAAGATATTTTCGGGCCTCTTTCATGCCTTGAGGGTCGTGGGCACGCACAATTGCTCCCTTTTCCATGAGTGCCGGAATAATGGTGACAGATGGCGCCTCTCTCATGTCATCGGTCTCCGGCTTAAAGGTGAGCCCCAAAAACCCCACTGTTTTACCTGCGACAGAACCGCCCAGGGCATCCTTTATTTTTTTCACCATCCTTGCCTTCTGTGCTGCATTTACTTCAACTGCTGCCTCTACCAGACGCAACCCTTCCCCGTACTCCTGAGCAATTCTCAAAAGGGCAAGGGTATCCTTTGGGAAACATGAGCCCCCGTACCCAGGACCTGGGTGCAAAAACTTTGGCCCTATGCGCTTGTCCATTCCTATGGCCTTGGCAAGTGCTGTTACATCTGCACCCACGGCCTCGCAGACATTGGCCATCTCGTTTATGAAGCTGATCTTCATGGCAAGGAAGGCATTTGCGGCATATTTTATGAGCTCTGCTGTCTCAATGGTTGTGCAAACTATGGGTGTTTCAATCAAGTACAAGGGCTTGTAGATTTCCCTGAGCACCTTTTCTGCGCGTTCACTGTCAACCCCTATTACTATCCGGTCAGGACGCATAAAGTCGTTAATGGCTGCTCCCTCACGAAGAAACTCCGGGTTTGAGGCCACATCAAAATCTGCATCAGAATTCTCTTCCTTAATAATCCTGGCCACCTGTCTTGCAGTGCCTACAGGCACAGTGCTCTTGTCAACAACAACAGTGTAACCTGAAAGATGCGGGGCAAGTTCGCGTGCAGCCTGATAGACATAGGTAAGGTCTGCATATCCGTCTCCCCTCCTGCTGCTCGGAGTGCCAACGGCAAGAAAAACGGCATCTGCACCAGGCACTGATGCCGCAAGATCAACCGTAAATTCCAAGCGACCTTCCTTAACATTTTTGGCCACAAGTGTATCAAGTCCAGGCTCGTAAATGGGAATCTCACCCCTTTTAAGGCTTTCTATCTTCTCCTCTATCTTATCAACACAAGTTACATGATGGCCGAACTCTGAGAAACAGGTACCTGTTACAAGGCCCACGTAACCGGTGCCAATCATGGTGATATTCATTTATTAGACTTTCCCCCTGAAATCTTTTCTACCTCTTTCTTAAGCTCCTCAATTTCCCGCTGGAGATTTTCATACTCTCTCATTTTTTTCTTGAAGTATCTGATGGTCACGTTGGCCTTCTCTTCAAGCCCCTTGGGGGTGAGTATGTAGGAGTACGCCTTTTTGTTCTTGGAATTACAAAACTCTTCCGCCTTGATGAAGCCCTTTTCTATTAGAGCCTTAATGGCATAGTTTATTTTGCCAAGACTTAAACCAAGGGACGCTGCAATTGCCCGCTGTGATAAGGCCGGCCTGCTGCTTAAAAGACTTAATAGCTGATAACGGAGACCGTCGTCGGACATTAAGAATTGATTAAAATTTGCAAGCTACCGCTATTTGGGTGAAGATTTTGAGAAGTTCTCGATAAATACCCACCTGAAAACATGTTCACGGCGTGAACACAACTTATTTTAAACCAAGCTCCTCAGGCTTTCAACTTGATTTTTTAGGCAAGCTGACTTTGTATCTTCATCGAATGAAACGGCTTTGTTCTTTAAGATGGACCAAAACTTGTAAGAACGTGAATTTTGGTTAAATTGTCACGATATTGCAGGAAATTATGACAAAGAAAGAAAAAGAAAAAAGAGACGAGGAAGAAAAGGTATCCTTTTCAAGGGAGGTAGGGTTTGTTCTTCTACTTGGCGTGGTAATCTTTGTTGCCGCCTCCCTTTTTAGCTACAACCCAACCGATCCAAGTCTTAATCACCTTGGGGCGGAAAAGGCAAAGAACTGGATGGGGCCTGCTGGTGCGGCGTTTTCTGATCTTCTAATGTCGACCTTTGGCCTGGCCTCATGGCTTTTTGTCCCGATCCTGGTGATCGGCCTTATCTCACTCGTTAAGGGCCGCATCTGGAACAGAAGGGCCGTACATCTCGTTTCAGGTAGCATCCTCATTCTTTTAAGTTCCTGCATAATCTTGTGGCTAATTGAGCCATCCAAGATGATGGGGGGAATAGTAGGGGCAGCACTTGCCCAAAGCCTCACGGAATGGTTCGGAACTGGCGGGGCATTTCTCTTTGGCATTCTCCTCTTTCTGGTAGGTCTTGTGGTTGCTACCCCCTTTTCCTTATCCATCCTTCTTGACAAAGTTTCATCCCTTTTCAGGAAAAAGCGCAGGGACGCTCTTCAAGAGGAGGGTAAAAGGCACAAGCCAATACAAAAGGCGGAAAAAGAACCAGACATAGTTGAGCCGGTAATTGTGGAAAAAAAGAAACCAGCTCAAGAAAAGCCTTCTGAAGAGATGGAGGATTTTCAGGTCACACCGGTAAAGGGGGACTTTGTCCGCCCTCCCCTCACCTTCCTGCAGGAGCCACCAGATGAGGAAATAAGGATAGACAAGGAAGAATACATTGAAAACTCCAAGGTGCTTGAGCAGAAGCTAAAGGACTTTGGCGTATCGGGCCGGGTGGTTGAGATATGTCCAGGCCCCGTAGTCACTATGTATGAG
>JALWYS010000114.1 GCA_027003115.1 Deltaproteobacteria bacterium
TTGACATCCTGGGTGTGGATGCTGCAATACTCTTTTCAGATATCCTCATACCCCTTGAGGCAATGGGAGCAGGCCTTTCCTTCAAGGAGGGAAAGGGACCTATTATTTCCCCACCGGTGAGAAGCAGAAAGGAACTCGAAAGGCTTCATACAATAGAACCGGAAAGAGACGTACCCTTTGTGCTTGAGACCATAAAGATCCTTAGAAGAGAGCTTTCAGGAAGGGTTCCGCTCATAGGTTTTGCTGGCGCCCCGTTCACCATGGCCACATATCTCATTGAGGGTGGCACAACCAAGAGCTTTGTCAACATAAAGAAGATGCTCTTTTCTGACCCGGCCCTGTTTCGCTCTGTGATGGAGCTTATAACCGAGGTGACGATCTCCTATCTTTCCGCACAGGTAGAGGCGGGCGCCCAGGCCATCCAGCTTTTCGATACCTGGGCAGGGGTGCTCACCCGCCATGACTTCAGGGATGCAGCCCTTGTTTATGCACGAAGGATATTTAATGCCCTAAGGACAAGGGGCGTTCCAATGATCTATTTCGTTTATGATGGCGGACATCTTCTTGACCTTACCCGTCTGGCAGGCTCGGATGTGATAGGCCTTGACTGGCGCACAGACATAGAAACGGCTCTAAAGGTCCTAGGTAAAGACGTGGTGGTCCAGGGCAACCTTGACCCCTGCCTCCTGTTTCTTGAGGAGGAAAGGCTTCGGGATCGCATTGCTGAGATTATCCAGCAGGGCCTAAGTGCCAAGGCACACATCTTCAATCTTGGCCACGGCGTTCTTCCAGAGATACCCCCAGAAAAGGTGAGACTTGCAATAGAGATGATACACGAACTTTCAAGCTGAGAAATCCAAGGCATGGCTACGGGAGTAATCCTTTTGAACATGGGTGGGCCAGACTCCCTGGAGGCGGTTCGTCCCTTTTTGTTTAATCTTTTTTCTGACAGGAAGATAATAAGGCTTGGGCCTGGTTTTCTTCAAAAACCCATTGCCTGGTTCATTGCAAGGAAAAGGGCACCAAAAAGCGCCATGGCCTATGAAAAAATAGGCGGAAAAAGCCCTCTTCTTGAAATAACCACAAGCCAGGCCAAGGCCCTTGAAAAAGAACTCAACAGAATGCAGGATGAACGGGCGCCCTATGTCTGCACGGTTGGTATGAGATACTTTCGACCGCGCACGCCGCAACAGGTTGCGCTCCTTAAAAAACAAGGCGTCACCAGGCTTATTGGACTATCCATCTATCCGCACTACAGCCTTGCAACAAGCGGCACCTCCATTGATGACTTTATGGATGCAGCCAGGGATCAGGGATTCATGCAGCCGCTTGTTGTTGACAGCTTTCCAGACCATCCCCTCTACATAAAGGCCCTTTCAGAGTGTGTTCAAAGGGGCCTTGAAAGAATAAAGGACAGGGCCAATTTCACCCTTGTTTACAGCGCCCATTCCCTGCCGAAAAAGATGGTGGATGAAGGGGACCCTTACGTTGACCATGTAAAAAGGACCATTTCTGCACTTGAGAAGGTAACTGGCATTAAAGGTAGGCTTTGCTTTCAAAGCAGAAGCGGACCTGTCCGTTGGCTTGAGCCTGCAACAGATGAGTTGCTCCTTGAACTTGCAGGACAAGGAGTCAAGGAAATACTCTGCGTGCCCATAAGTTTTGTTTCAGATCATATTGAAACACTCTATGAGATAGACATGCTTTACGGGGATATGATGAAGAAGATGGGAGTTCGACTTGTTAGAACGCCCTCTTTAAACACCAGTCCCACCTTTATTTCCTGTCTCAGGGACCTGGTGCAGGGCTGCAAGTAACAGGGCAGAAGGGTTAACTTTTTTCTCCAAGGAGGCATATCCATGATTTCACCACACATATTCAGAGAGTACGACATAAGGGGCGTTGTGGATGAGGATCTTACAGAAGAGGCTGTCCAGGAAATAGGAAGGGCCTTTGGCACAAAACTTAAAAGGCAGGGAGGAAACGTCATCACCTCTGGAAGGGACGGACGCCTTCATTCAAAAAGGCTCCAGGATGCCCTTATCAAGGGGCTTATTTCCACAGGAGTCAAGGTGATTGACATTGGTGAATGCCCAACCCCTGTTCTCTATTTTTCCATATTCCAGCTAAAGACAGACGGAGGCATACAGATAACAGGCAGCCACAATCCGCCAGACTTTAATGGTCTGAAGATGTGCATGGGAAGCTCAACAATACATGGAGAAGAGATACAGGAACTAAAGGGATTAATAGATAAGGGGGATTTTGAAGAAGGTGAAGGAAGGGAAGAAAAATACGAAATAATAGAGGATTATCTATCATATTTAAAAGATAATATTAACATTGAAAGGCCTCTCAAGGTGGTCCTTGATTGTGGAAATGGGGTTTCCGCCCTTGTTGCCCCGGCTGCCTTTTCCCAGGCAGGGTGCCAGGTGGAAAGCCTCTACTGCCAAGTGGACGGCACATTTCCAAACCACCATCCTGACCCAACGGTTCTTGAAAACCTTGAGGATCTTAAGAAAAAGGTGCTTGAGACTGGTGCGGACCTTGGAATCGCCTTTGACGGGGATGGTGACAGGGTAGGGGTGGTGGATGAAAAGGCCAATGTAATCTTTGGGGACAAGATACTCCTGCTCCTTGCAAGGAGGCTTCTCAGGGACTATCCAGGAGCAGCCATAATCGGAGAGGTAAAATGCTCTCATATTCTCTACCAGGACATTGAAAAGCACGGGGGAAGGCCAATTATGTGGAAGACGGGCCACTCCCTTATCAAGCAGAAGATGAAGGAAACCGGAGCGCTCCTTGCGGGGGAGATGAGCGGACACATATTCTTTGCAGACCGCTTCTTTGGCTTTGATGATGCCACCTATGCGGCCCTTCGCCTGTGCGAGTTGCTGGCCGCTGAAAAAGGCCCCCTTTCCGCACTTCTTAAGGACGTTCCAGAAACCGTTTCCACTCCTGAAATAAGAATAGACTGTCGGGAAGAGCAAAAATTTCCTCTGGTGGAAATGGTAAAGCATGCACTTTCCGATGAAGGATACCAAATCATAGATGTTGACGGGGTGCGGGTGGTCTTTGATGACGGCTGGGGCCTGATAAGGGCCTCCAACACACAGCCAGTTCTTGTCTTAAGGTTTGAGGCAAACTCTTCAAGGAGGCTTGAAGAGATCCGCAGTCTTATTGAAGAAAGGCTCAAGGAGGCAAAGAGGTCCCTTGGCGAAAAGCAAAAAGGGTAAATCTCCCGCCCATGCGGGCCAGATCTTTGGTTCAATAGTTCCAGGAAAACGGTGGCAGGTCTATCTTCCACGCAGCGTAATATGGCAGAAGTGGGAGGAAATAGTTGGTGGGCCTGTGGCCTCAACTTCCTGGCCCTGGTATTTCAGGGACCTTGACACCCTCGTTGTGGCAGTTTCAGACAGCATCTGGATGCAGCAGCTTTCCTTTGAATCAAATACCATTTTGGAAAGGATAAACAGGCTTCTTCCTGAGCATTCAAGGCTTTCAAAGCTTAGATTCCAGGCTGCAGATGTAGAGCAGGTAAGGGCCTTGACCAGGCCTTTTTCTTTAAAAAAAGAAAAGGAAATAGAAGGTAAGAAAAAAACGAAAAAGGCCAAAAAAGAGATACCCCAAAAGGGGCTTGAGCTTCTTGATGAAATAGAAGACAAAGAGCTAAAAGAGAGCCTCTTAAATATCTTTTTAAACCTTAAAGACGACCACGAAAAAAATTAAGGGAATGAGGGATGAAGGAGGTTAGCGTAGCACCTTAAAAAAAATCACCTGGAAACTTGCCCTTATCTTTCCGTAAATTTCCCTATAAAGACTTTCAGCCTCAGCTATTTTGCCCCTAGGAAAAAGAAGCACACCCTGTTTGCTCCTGGCAGTTGTACCTGTCCTTTTAAGGGAAAGAAGGAGCTCCAAAAGGTCTTTATACTCCCTTTTTATGGTTATCTCCTCTGTCTCCATCTCTGTCACCCTGCCTCTAAGAATGGATTCCACCTCATGTCTTGTAGGAAAGTCAGAGGGAGGAAGCATAAATTCCCTTTGCGGGTAAAGCTCACTTAGAATCTCTTTAAGTTCAATGAGAGTGGAGCTTCCAAATAAAGAGCAGACCATATACCCCCCAGGCCTTAGATGATTTGTGACCATATTCAAAATAGAGGCGCCAAAGTCTTCAAACCAGTGCGTGCAGCTTGATGAGACAATGAGATCAAACCCTTTGTCTGTCTTAAAACATGGCCTTTCACCGTCGCAACACAAAAAAGTGCATTTGCACGAAGGTTGTGCCAGGGCCTTTTTTGCCTGAAGCAGCATGTTAAAGGATATATCAAGTGCCATAAGCCTTCTGACATCCACCTTTTCAAGAAGAATTCTGGTAAATGCGCCTGTTCCGCATCCAATTTCCAGTGCGTCCTCGAACCCTCTATCAGGCACTAGCTCAAGAACGTGCCTGTTCACCTGTCTTTGCACTAAGCTGAAATCATCATAGGTGGATGAGGCCCGGGAAAACGAATTTTTTAGTGCCCTTTTAGAAACTGTTGACTGCTTCATAAAAGCCTTTTTCCAAAAAGGGAAGGTGACCGCAAGAAAGTATCAGCCTCTTCTGGCCCATTTGGGTTAAAACCTCGCTGGCTGCCTCAACCGGGCATATAGGATCATTTTCCCCATGTATCACAAGCACGTTTTTGATTAAAGTCATGCCGGAACAGTCCTTTTCAAGATACCTTAGACCCCTTTCAAGTTCACTGATGCTCCAAAAGGCCATGCATCTTTTTTCATGGTGCCTTTTAAATTGCTTGTAGGCCATCTTATCTCCATGAAAGAGTGTGAAATAAAAGCCCCTTAAGGCCCTTTCCCTGTCTCTTTTGAGCTCTTCCATCTTTTTGTCAATAATCTTTTTTGGAAAAAAAGGACATATGGAGACAAGAAATACCTTGTCAAAAAGTTCAGGTTCAGACTCTGCCATGTCCCTTGCAATCCTTGCCCCAAGGGACCAGCCAAGTATGTTGATTTTTTTGAGGCCCATTTGCTTGAGAAACTTTCTGACCTGGGGAAGTGGATCAAAAAGGGGCCTTTTAGGCAAAAGAAGATCAAAGTCAAGGGAATCAAGGTTGAAGATAAAAGGGTCAAATCCCCATCCGGAAAGGATGAGGATGGGCCTTTTACGTCCTTTATCAACAAAGGAAATCAACTCTTTTTTCTTCCACTGAAAAAATCTTTGAGGGCCTCCTTTAGGCTTTCGATATCCTTTTCATCCATTGCGCTAGAAAGGGAAAACCTGATTCTTGGAGAGTCCTTCGGAACCGTAGGCGGCCGGATTGCCCTTGCAATGATACCCCTTTTCTTAAGGAAGGCCTCAAGCTCAAGCACCTCTTGAACACTTTTCAAAATGAGGGGAACGATCTGAGA
Source organism: Deltaproteobacteria bacterium (assembly GCA_027003115.1). Classification (GTDB taxonomy): domain Bacteria; phylum Desulfobacterota; class Dissulfuribacteria; order Dissulfuribacterales; family QOAL01; genus JAADCZ01. Next base: position 5,407 of record JALWYS010000114.1, read on the forward strand.
ATCCCCACCCGTCCTAAGGCCAAGCTCTTTAACCAGGAGGTTTCTAAGGTCTTTAGCCCATAAAAGTAGCCTTTTCCTTTCATTTTCAAGACTTGGCAAAAGCTCAAGGGCCTTGAGGTTGGCTGCGAGGCTAGCCGGGGGTAGGGCAGTAGAATAGATAAGGCCCCGGGCCTTGTTTACGAGATAATCACGAAAGGCCTTGGTGGTTGCGCAAAATGCCCCGTAGCCTCCAAGTGCCTTTCCAAATGTGCCAATGATGACATCAGGTTTTTGCTCATCCCCTTGCGAGATTATTCCTTCTCCCTTTTTCCCAAATACACCTACTGCATGGGCCTCATCGGCAAGAAGCATGGCAGCATGTTGCCTTGCCAGGTGCAGAACTTCAGAAACAGGCCCTATGTCACCGTCCATGGAATAGACGGTTTCCATGCAGATGAGTACATTTTTGTAGCTGGTCCTTTTTTGTTCAAGGATCTCTTTTAGGGATGAAAGATCGTTATGGGCAAAACGGATAATCCTTGCCTTAGAAAGTAGCGCTCCATCCACAATGCTTGCATGACAGAGCCTGTCAAGGAGTACAAGGTCACCTGGGCCTGTGAGTGTGCTTATAATGGACAGGTTACAAAGGTATCCGCTTCCAAAGACAATTGCGGCCTCTGTGCCCTTTAGTTTGGAGACGGCATCTTCAAGGTCCGTGTACAGCCGGATGTTGCCGGTCATGAGTCTTGAGGCCCTTGAGCCAACTCCGTATTCATCTATGGCCCTTATGGCCGCTTTCTTGATCTTGGGATGCTGGCTGAGGCCCAGGTAGTCATTGGATGAAAAATCAAGACAGGCCCTTCCATCTACCTCTACTATCACTTTTCCAAGGGGCGTAGTGGTTATGAGCTTTCGTAAAAGGCCCTTTTCCTTAAGGCCATGCAGTTCATTAAGAGGCCACGGCTTCATTTTGAATCTGGCTGAATGCGCCTTTCAAGGTCCTTAAGGACATTTTCAATGCTCTTGGTTGTGTCAAGCTCTATTACTTGGTCAGCCTCTGAGCTATCTGGAGGCACATAAATTGTTTTTTGTTTTTGATATATCTCCTGCCTTCCGTCAGAAACCTCCCCAGTGACCTTTAGACGTCTTTTCATGCGCTCAAGGGCAACCTCCTCAGGGCAGGTGCAGTGAATAAATACAAGATTTGCTCCGCAGGAGCCGGCAAGCTCACGCACCCTCTTTCTCTTTTCAGGGTCGATATAGGTGGCATCAAGGATTACGCTCTTTCCAAGAACGAGTCTTTCTCCTGCAAGCCTGGAAAGGGCCCTGTAGGTCTTTTCTGTAAACTCCTTTGAATATATTCCCTTTCCAAAGGGCTCAAGACGTTTTTCCTCTGCGGGGATTCCGCTCACATATTCCTTTCTGACATAATCAGAGTTAAAGACCTCCAGATGCCTTTTTTCAGCAAAGGCCCTTGCAACTGTGGACTTTCCTGTTCCTGAAAGGCCCATGAACACGAAAAGTGTTGGCCTTTCCTTTACGCCTCCAGCATACTTTAATGCCAGTTGAAAGTATCTTTTTGCCATCTCAAGAGAAAGGTTTCGAGTCTTCTCATCAACCTCTGGAGAGGCCCATGTAAAACAGCCTATCTTGCCCCTGACGTATGCCCTGTAGCACTTATAGAAATCAAGGAGCCTTAATAGTCCCTCGTCTCCACTTTTTTGTCTGAAAAGCTCTATGAAATAGGTGGAAAGATCACAAAGGCCAAGAAAGTCAAGGTCCATTGAAAGAAACGACACGTCTGCAACAACGTCTCCATATCTGAACCTTTCGTTGAACTCTATGCAGTCGAAAATGTAGATCTTGTCCTGTTTTCTATCAAAACAGATGTTTGCAGAATAAAGGTCCCCGTGGCCTTCTACTATCCAGCCCCCTTTTTGTCTTTGTTCAAAAAGGGCCTCTTCCTTTTCCAGAAAGGACAGTGTGAAGCTTCTTATTTTTTCAAATGTCTCCTTGGGAAAGACCTTTCCGGCAAAGTCTTCGGTCTGGGTAAAGTTCTCAACGCAGTTTTCCCTGACAACATCTATGCCCCCAAGCCACAGCTTATCTTCTGGAGCCTTTGCCCTTTGGTAAAAAGGTACAAGGATTTCACAGATGTTTTCAATGTCCCTCTTTTCTATCTCATCCCTTTTAATAAGGGCAGACATGAGCCCATCGTCAGGCATGCGTTTCATCTTTACTGCCCACTCAACTGCCTCCCCAGGTGCTTCCACCCTGTAACGCCCCTTGTCCTTTCCTATGGGAACAACATCCAGATATATTTCCGGGCAAAGCCTTTTGTTGAGCCTTATCTCTTCGCTGCAAAAAAACCTCCTCTTTTCCAGGGTGGTAAAGTCTAGAAAGCCGAAATCCACTGGCTTTTTCACCTTGTAAACTACTTCTCCTGCCAGAAATACCCACGACAGGTGGGTCTGAATAAGTTTTACGTCTTGGGGCCTGTTTGGATAAGTGGTCGGATCAAGGAGATCCTTAAGCCAGGGAGGATTAATGTTTTCCATGGGACAATACTCCTTATTAAAGGATATTTTGAAAAGGCAACCTTAATAAAGCCAAAGGAGGGGCAAAGTCAACTGTGGATAATGGCGCCATTTTAAAAATCAAGCCATCCTCCGGCCTGCCCTCTGTCTTTGCCTTTATTACGCAGGTATATTAGAATATTAACAAGCCAAATAACCCGCTATAATTGACACTTATGATAACCTAAAATTTGGGCAAACCGGACAGGAAAGAGGAGAAGTACACCAATGGGAGAGATAAAAAGCGCCCTTGAAATAGCACTTGAAAAGGCAGACAGGCTTGGAAAACTTTCAAAGGAGGAGTTGGAGGCCCAAAAATGGGAAGAAGAGGGAAAGAAAAGGGCCGCGGCCTTTCTAAACGGCAAGTTTGATTCCTTCCAGCAGGGGCTTTCTGATATTCCTCCTGAGTTTATCCAGACGGTTCTTAAAGGCGCAACCGATGTTCTCCTTAGAAATGTCACTCTTCCAAGGGAAAAGGAGCAGTGGGATACCATCCAGCGGGCATTCAAGGGACTTAGGGAGATAAAGGGAAGCATAGCCGAACAGATAGTCCCCCAGATGGAATACCTCCTTAAGAATTATGAACAGACACTTCAAAATTACAAGCAACAGTTTCAGCAACAGCTAAAGGCAACCCTTGGTTCCAAGGGGCAGGCGGGGATGATGGCTATGTCTGCCGAAGAGCTTAACGCGTTGGCATCCATGCAGGATGAGTGGAACAAGATTTCTGCCGAGATATCAAGCCAGTTTGAAAAACAACTGGAACCCTTGAAAACGTATTTGAAATAACCTGCAGTAATTTTAATGGACCAAGATGCCCTTAAAAGGCTTCTAAAACGCCTTCAAAAAGGCGAAATTGGCATTGATGATGCCATGGAGGCCCTGAGTCGACTTCCCTACGAAGGAATAGATAACATACTTTTTGACCACCACAGAGAGGTGAGAAAGGGCCTTCCAGAGATCGTTTATGGGCCGGGGAAAAGCAGCGAGCAGCTTTTAGAGCTGGCAAAGAGGTTCACCCAAAAGGGTGTGCCTTTTCTCATCACTAGGCTTGATGCTGATAAGGCAGAATTTTTGATAAATAAGTTTCCGAGTCTAAGCTATGACTCCATTTCCAGGTGCCTTTCGTATCAGCCTGAAGAAAGTGAAGGGAAAGACCTGAAGCATGGCGTGTTGATAGTTACCGCCGGAACAGCTGACCTTCCCGTGGCCAAAGAGGCCAAAGAGTGTTTGAAGATTTCAGGTATCAGCTGCCAGATACTTTCAGATGTTGGTGTTGCAGGCATCCACAGGATGTTTGACCACCTGGATATGCTTCGCAAGGCAAGGGTCATTATTGCAGTTGCCGGCATGGAGGGGGCCTTGCCAAGCGTAATTGCCGGCATTGTAAGGGCCCCTGTCATTGCCGTTCCCACAAGCACAGGCTATGGGGCAAACCTGGGAGGCATTGCCCCCCTTCTTGCCATGCTAAATTCCTGCGCCCCTGGCATAGGCGTTGTAAACATTGATAATGGAGTTGGAGCGGCCCTTCTGGCTGCATCCATTATCAACTCCATAAGTTGCTGAATTAACCTTGCGCAGGTTTTGAAAAAAAACGTGTGTAAAACCTATTTTGATTCCTCGGCAGGTGGCAAAAGCCCCTTGGCTCTTAGTTTCATTCTTTTTTTCCTGCGTCTCCTTCTTCGTTCAATCTCCCTTTCCCTTTCTCTTTTTTTGTGCTTGGCCATAAAAAAACCTCCTTCTTTTAAATCATGTATTAGTCAGAAATCAAATTCTGGTCCTATTTAATATCTTCCAGTTTGCCTGTAAACTCTCCTCTACAGGGCAGGTCTTCTTTTTTCATTGAAATGATGATTTTACTACCATATTATAGAACCCATTGTGAAATAGCCCCAATGGTACATTCAAGGAAACAGGTGAGTAAAGGTGAAAGTCAAGAACTGGATGAACAAAAAGGTGGTCACAATATCTCCCGATGCAGATCTCAGAAATGCCATTGAGATAATGCATCGTCACTCCATAAGGCATCTTCCTGTTGTTGATAGTGGCAGGATGCTTGGTTTTGTCACTGAAAGTAATCTGAGGCAATACCTGCTTACTGACATGCTAAACGAGCTCACCACCTCGGACGTGATGATAATAAACCCCATTACCGTTGATTCAAATGCCAGCATAGACTATGCGGCACGACTTATTCACGAATACAAGATCGGTGGGCTGCCTGTACTTGAAAGACGAAGGCTTGTGGGAATAATTACCATTACTGACATATTGGGGGCGTTCATTGAACTTCTTGGGCTTCTTGAAGAAAGCACAAGGCTCGATGTTCTTTTAAATGAGAAAAAAGGGAGCATAGACGACGTTTTAAAGCTTATCAAGGAGATGGGCAGTAAAATCATTAGTGTTGGTGTGGACACCCAATCTTCCAGAAAAAAGGTCTATTACATAAGGCTGAAAAAGACCGATGTTAAACCAATAATCCAGAAGATAGAACAAAACGGCCACAAGGTCCTGGCTCTCATGGAGTAAAAACGGGAAAGAAGAACATGCCCAATTTTCAAGTCAACAAGAGCTTTCAAGAGATAAATCAAAAGATCAAAGAGGGAAAGGCAGTTGTTGTCACTGCAGAGGAAATGGTTGGAATAGTTCGCAAGAAAGGGGCTGTCAAGGCGGCGCGGGAAGTTGACGTGGTGACAACTGGAACGTTCTCACCCATGTGTTCATCCGGGGCCTTCATAAATATTGGCCATACGAAACCTGGAATTAAGGCAGCAAGGATATGGTTAAATGGGGTGCCTACCTATGCAGGCCTTGCAGCCGTTGATGCTTACATAGGTGCCACGGAACCCAGGGAGGATGACCCCCTTAACAAGATATATCCCGGTGAGTTTCTTTACGGTGGGGGGCATGTGATTCATGATCTTGTGGCAGGAAGGAGCATACATCTAAGGGCCGAGGCCTATGGAACCCACTGCTACCCAAAAAGGCGTGTTGAGAAGAAGGTTTATCTGAAGGACTTTCCCTTTGCACAGCTCTGTAATCCTAGAAACAGTTACCAAAATTATAACTGCGCCATAAACCTTACCAACAAAACGGTCTTTACCTACATGGGGACCTTGAAACCCCGCATGGGAAACGCCAATTACTGCACCTCTGGCCAGCTCAGCCCCCTATTTAATGACCCTTTTTATAAGACCATTGGCATTGGGACTAGAATATTTCTTGGCGGGGGAATGGGTTACGTGGTAGGTCCTGGGACCCAGCACAATCCAGATGTGCCAAGAACGGAAAAAGGAATGCCCAAAAGACCTGCTGGCACCCTTATGGTTTCAGGTGACCTTAAGCAGATGTCGCCAAGATGGCTTGTTGGCGTAAGCATTCTGGGTTATGGCTGCTCTTTGGCAGTTGGACTTGGCGTGCCCATTCCCATACTTAACGAGGAGATGGCACAACACACCGGTGTAGGAGATGATGAGATTGTGACACAGGTAGTGGATTACGGGGCCTCATATCCAAAAGGGGAGGGCGAGCCCATAAGGGAAGTTACCTATGCAGAACTAAAAAGTGGTGAAATAGAGATAAATGGCAAAAAGGTCAAAACGGCCCCTTTATCAAGTTACTTGCGTGCGCGGGAGATTGCCATAATCCTTAAAAAATGGATCGAGGACGGCAGGTTCTTACTGGGGGAGCCCCAGGATTGTTTGCCCTCGTGACAAGATATTTTGAAGGAAAAGCTTTTTAGACTTAAGGCATTCTGGCAGGGTCTTTCTGGCCCCTGTGCTATTGGCTTTTCAGGCGGGGTAGATAGTGCCTTTGTTCTTGCTTCTGCAAATAGATGGGCGCATGTTCCCGTATATCCCCTTCTGGCTGTCTCCTGTCTTCTTCCTCCCTTTACTAAAGAAAATGCAAAAAGGATTTCAAAGGAGGTGGGAGTTCCTCTTATACAGTTTTCCTGGCAGCCCCTTGCCATTTATGAAATTACTAGAAATGACGGCTTGCGTTGCTATTTCTGCAAAAAAAACATGTATCTTTCACTTATTCGTGAAGCAAAGAAATTAGATTCTAAGTGCCACATCTTTTTGGACGGAACGCACTTTGACGACCTTTCAAAGGATAGGCCGGGACTTCAGGCTCTTGAGGAGCTTGATATTAAAACCCCCTTGGCAGAGGTCGGTTTTACAAAGAAAGAAATACGATCAACCCTAAAAAAATGGGGATATACCTTCTGGAACATTCCTTCACAATCGTGTCTTGCAACAAGATTTGAGCCAGGTACCAAACTGGACGGGCAAGCACTCAGAGCCCTTCATTTTGAGCTTAAGACTAAAAAAGCCAACTTTTTCTGACTTTTTTAGGCTTTTTTGTATTTTTTTATAAAAAAGCACTTGCCTTTTCCTTTGTTTTCCATAAGATAATGAAAACGTGCTCATATTGAGCAAATATTCATAATCGGGAGGGCCTTCATGAATAAAGCACAGTTGGTTGAACAGATGGCTACAGGAGCTGGAATTTCCAAGGCTGCAGCCGAAAGGGCACTTAATGCCTTTATGGATGCGGTCATGGATGCAGTTTCCTCTGGAGACAAAGTCACCTTGGTGGGTTTTGGTACATTTTATGTGACCAAGAGAAAGGCAAGAACAGGCCGAAATCCGCAGACAGGAAAGAAGATGAAGATTCCTGCCAAGAAGGTGGTAAAGTTTCGTCCTGGCTCCCGTCTGTCAGAAGCCGTCAAGTAGGCTTGTTTCCCAAAGCCTCTTTAAGCCGGCAAAAGCCGGCTTTTTTTTATGCCTAAATCCACTCCAGTACCCTGTATTGCTCTTTTAAAGTCGGCCTTTTTGGAGTAAATTCTCGAATCTGTTCATAAAATGCATTCTATAAGAGGTGAGACATTAGATGATAATCATAATGAAGCCAGATGTTGACCCATCAGGGCCAGAGGTACAAAAGCTCCTGGATTTTCTCTCGCAGTTCGAAGACATTCAAACAAGGTCTTCGGGTATAAGGGGGGCACACAGGGTCGTCAACGAGATATATCTCATCGGTCCAACCCACCATATCCCTTCAGAGGTTATAGAACGGATGCCAGGGGTGGAAAAGGTCGTAAGAGTTTCCAGCAAGTATCGACAGATAGGCAGGCATGGCGGGCAGGTGGACGATGTTGGTTTTGTTTACAACACCATAGAGTTTAGCCAGCAGAACTTTAACTGTTTTATAGGTCCGTGTGCAGTTGATACCCCAGACAATGTGGAAACTATATTTAGGAACATGAAGCGGACAGGTCTCAAAACTGCCCGTATGGGTGTCTATAAGCCGCGTACAAGTCCTTACGATTTTCAGGGGCATGGAAAGTCATGCCTTCCATGGCTCTTTGAACTTGCTGGCAAATACGATATCAAGGTAATTGCCATGGAGGTACTGAAGGAAATCCACATTGAGGAAATCTATGAGGCCTTGGAAAAGGCTGGAAGGCCCACTGGGGTTATGCTCCAGATCGGAACGAGAAACGCCCAGAATTTTGAGCTTTTAAAGGCAGCAGGCTCGCAACACGAGTTCCCGGTGCTGTATAAGAGGGGTATGGGACTAAGCCTTGAAGATTCCTTGAATGCCTGCGAATATATTGCAAGCGAGGGGAACAGGAACATCGTCTTCTGTTTAAGGGGCGTTCAGTCAAGACTTGGCGACCCCCACAGAAACCTCGTGGATTTTGCCCACGTTCCAGTTGTTAAAAGGCTTACTAGGCTGCCGGTATGCATTGACCCAACACATTCTGTGGGCAGCAAGGACAGGGCACCAGATGGAATCTTCGATATTTTCCATGTCACTGCCCAGGGGCTGATAGCTGGAGCCAACATGGTGCTTACGGAATTTCACCCGCGCCCTGAGATGGCCCTTTGTGACGGCCACCAGGCCCTTACCATGCAGGAACTGGATTACTATCTGGCAGATATAGAAACTGTTAGAAAATGCTACAAAAAACGCATCGAGCTTGCCCAGCAGGCGCTATTCAAGACATGGCATGCACCGGGCCAGGAGACGTAGAAATGAATATCCACTATATTATGCACGTACCCTTTGAAGGACCCCAGGCAATTAGCACCTGGGCCAAGACCAAGGGCCATGAAGAATCCTTTACAAGGCTTTACGAAAACCAACCCCTGCCAAAGCCAGAGGACTTTGATCTCCTTGTAATTATGGGTGGCCCAATGGGCGTTCACGACGAAGATGAATATTCCTGGCTAAAGGATGAAAAGGCGCTTATAAAGGAGACAATCGAAAAAAATGGTGCTGCCATTGGGGTTTGTCTAGGTGCACAGCTTCTGGCAGATGCCCTTGGAGCAAGTGTACACAAAAATCTTTACAAAGAACTAGGATTTTTCCCGGTTTCTCTTACTCCTCTTGGCTGGGATTCCCCCATCTTTGGCAGGATGCCTGCAACATTTGATGCCCTTCACTGGCATGGGGACACCTTTGATATCCCGAAAGGGGCCCTCCACATTGCCAGTTCTTCTGGTTGTGCAAACCAGGCCTTTGTTTTTGAAAACAGGATTGTGGGATTTCAGTTTCATATAGAGACCACCAGGGAGGGCCTTGAAAATCTTGTTCGTCACTGTGGCGACGAGCTTTTGGAGGAAGGCGAATATATACAAAGACCTGAAGTCATACTGGAAGAAGGACGCGATTTTGATTCCATGAATCAGGTTCTCTACACCTTTTTGGATGACTTTTCAGATTATTTGACTTCTAAGGGTATAATAAAGTAGATGGCTGCCTTTCTCGAAGATAGGGTGGAAGAGCTGCTTAAAAAGGGCTACACCAAGGAGAAAATAAGAAAGTTACTCAAAAAGGATGATCAAGACGGAGAATTGGATTTTTATCTAAAAAACATCTCCTACCCACAAGACAGGATCAAATACCAGTTCGTTAATCTTTCGCTTTTTTTCATACTGCTTTTCATTACCATCAAGAAACTCTATTTTGCCCTTTCCTTTGGGCAGCTGAGCATAGTAATGTTGCTGGCCATGGTGGTACCCACTGTGAACATATACATACTTAGGGAAATCATGCGTTACAGGCGCATTGGCTATCTGTTCTGCCTGGTGCTTTCCGCTCTTTCCCTTGTAAATGCCGAGAACAGGGCATTTCCTGAAATCATTCTCGTTCCAGCAATGATCTTTTTATCGGGTTTCCTTTTTGCAAAGCTTTTTTGGCAATACGAGAAAAGGGACGGAAAAAACGGAAACAAAGAGGGCAAAAAGTCTACTGCTTAAGATATCAAGCAGTTTCAATTCCCCTCAGCGTCACCTTCAGGGCCTTAAGAGGATGTTTGACAGTGTCAACGACGGCTGTTGGTTCGTATCCACAGTGGACCATACAGTTTTCACATCTTGGATCCCGTCCCCGTCCATACCGGCTCCAGTCGGTCTTTTCAATGAGTTCCCTGTATGTGGGAACATAACCGTCATTTAAGAGATAACAGGGCCACTGCCAGCCAAACATGTTTCTTGTTGGATTTCCCCAGGGGGTGCACTGATAGTCCTGGTTGCCTGCAAGAAAATCAAGATAGAGAATGCTGTGGTTGAACTTCCACTTTTTTTTCTTACGCCTTTTTATGTCAAAGATGCCGCGGAAAAGCTCAATTGTTGTCTGTCTTGTAAGGAAGTTGTCCTGATCCTTTGCCTTCTCATAGCTGAATCCAGCGGAAATGGTCATGGCCTCTACATTCAGGCCAGTAACAAAGTCCAAAAATTTCTCAGCAGATTCGGGAGTCTCCCCGTAAAAAAATGTTGTGTTGGTGGTGACCCTGAATCCCCTGGATAGAAGAAGCCTTATTGACTCAACTGCAGAATCAAAAGTACCCTTGGCCCCAACCAATCCGTCATGCTTTTCACCAAGCCCGTCCAGGTGAATGTTAAAGGTGAGGTAAGACGATGGGGTAAAATCATCTATGCGCTTTTTGACCAAAAGTGCATTGGTGCACAGGTAAACAAACTTTTTCCTCTTAATCAGCTCTTTTACAATGAGATGTATTTCAGGATGAAGGAGGGGCTCTCCACCGGGAATTGATACCACAGGGGCGCCACACTCTTCCACGGCCTGAACACATTCCTCAACGGACATCCTCTTTTTCAAAATCTCTGGCGGGTATGCCGTCTTTCCGCAACCCTTGCAGTTGAGATTACAAAGAAACAGGGGTTCAAGCATAAGCACCAAGGGGAATTTGTCGTTCCCTGAAATCATCTTTCGAGTTATGTAGCTTCCCAGTCGAAGCTGCTGGATAATGGGAATGGACATTATTACTCCTGGGTATATTTCAATTTATGGGTGGCACAGAAATTGGACTGTTATCAACACTTTCCGGATAGAATCTCGAATCCAGAAAGCGCCTTATGGCCGCCTCAAGAATATCTAGTGGAACAAGGGTGTCAAGGCAAGGGCCGTGTGGCCTAAGGTTTAAAATTCCAAAAACGGGCAAGGGATAGGTATCCTGGATACCGCTTGCCAGGTCCCTTTGGCATGCAACGGCAAGTATGAGCCTTGGCCTTCTTTCCACCACGATTCTTCTTGCTATGGTGCCTCCTGTGGCAACGGCAAGGTGGATGTCATACTTATCGCTAAGTTCAAGAAGACCGGCAATGGAGCACTTCCCGCACCTTTTGCAATTTCTCACATTGTAGGTGAGCCTGATCTTGCATCTGCTGTTTTGAAGACAGTGGGGCATCAGCATGAGCATCTGATCCGGCTTGTATGTCTTTGCCTCTGATAACACCAACTCGTTGTTTACCCTGATGAAGGAGGAACGAATCTTGTTCTTTGATATTCCAAAGATCCTGCCTATCATTATCATCACAGGAAGAAACAGCTTTACACTTACCCCTCTAAGCTTCCTGAAAAAAGGAAGATACTTGCCCGTTGTGGCATTTAAGAGAAGCCCAATACTTGCCCACAGGACTATGATAAGTGCTGTTCCAACTAAAAAGCCGGCTATCCACTTGGCCCAGGGATGAATTGCGTCAAAACCAAAATAGGGTATGACCCAAAGGGATACCAAAAAAAGGCAAATAAAAAGACTTGTTAATGCAACGAGTCCAAGAAAGAGGCCTTTGGAGCTTGTTTCATCTGAACTTACTGCTATTTTGGCAGGTTTTTTGGAAGACATAAGGTACTGTCAACTTTTTTGTGTGAATTTGTCCCATGCCAATTTTTTGAAAGAAGGCAGATTTTTTCTGACTTTTCCTATAGGGTTTGATCTCCAGTGCAGTTCCATTC
>JALWYS010000115.1 GCA_027003115.1 Deltaproteobacteria bacterium
TCTAACGAATCGACTCAAGCGGTGGATGTGGAAGCGATTTTTTCAGGGCACGGGCCAGAAAGCCAAGAGACGACTGTTTCAAGCGATTTTTCTGGAGTTGGGACAGCGGTTTCCGCTGCGGTCTTGTTCGTTTGCCTTGTGACCACTGCCACATGCGGAAGACAGTTACACAGGATCATTGAAAGAAAAAGGGCAGCGATCTCTGCTACCACAGGGGAGTTGAATGATTTGATAGAACAGGCCGTGGAGGTGAACACCAAGGAGTATGAAAAGTTGATGGATGAACTTGCCGCACTGGATACCCAGGAAGAGCAATTGGCAAGGCACCTGGAAGGCTTGGATATGCAGGAGGTGGTGTAATGAACAGGTTCGACAGTTATATGAAAGAAATAGAACAGATAGAGGAAAGGCGCCGTATTGAGGAGGAAGAGCGCATTGCCCGCCTAAAAAGGGAGGAAGAAGAAAGAAGAGAGGCCCTTGAAGAGCAGCGAAAAGCCGAGATTTCAAGAATGACAGCTGAAACCAAGGGCAAGCTAGAGGCCGTTAGGCAAAAAAAACACCTGCTTAGGGCAAAGATGGCCTCTATGCCTGTTGCAAGCATTCATTTTATGGCTGCACCCTCAACCATCAAGAGGTGTATCACTCTCCAGAGGCGTCTTTCAGCCATGGAACAGGAGCTTGGAGCCGTGTCAGAGGATACAGGCTTTTTCAAGCAGCCCTGGTTCTTTTGGCTTTCTTTTGCCTTGAGCCTAGTGGTTTCTTTCCTTTGGATAAGTTCGTCCTTTGGGACAGATGCAATTGGAGGAAGTGAATTCCAGACCAGTTTCTTCATAATCATTGCCTCGCTCTGTCTTGACCTTGTGTTCTTTGTCTTTATCGCAAGTGTACTGATATTGCTGGAAAAACTGCTATCCCCAAAGTCTTATGTAAAACTGATAAATGTGGTGGCAATTTCAGCCGGAGTGATTGGGCTCCTGACCTTTTTAGCCAATCTGATCTTTAGAATTATGGAGGTTTAAGCCATGACTGAACAGGCCAAAGAACTGATAGCACACTGCCAGGTGGTGGAACGAATCATTTCAAAGATGTTTAAGCCAATCATTGAGCTTGCCCAGAACCCTTATTGTCAGCGTGCGTCCATTGAAAGGCTCATGCCTGTACTCGATAGAAATTTTGGCTCCATTGTCGGCTTCATAAGGGTGAAGTGGAGGAAAAACAACCTTCCAAAAGAAGATTTGGTGGAGGTCGCTGGGTATCTGGGCTACCTGGAGGAATATTTCCAGGCCCAAAAGGAATCCTTATTGGCCATGAGGGGAGGTGAAGCAGATGAAATCAGAGGTTAAACTGGCCCTTGCCATTTCGGTTTTGCTTCTTGCTTTCCAGCCTGTTTGCACCAGGGCGGAGGTCTACTTTTGCCTGATAGACATCTCTGGCTCAATCTCTAAATGTCAAGATGGGTTCACCAAGAATCTCAAGATCATAAACGGGCTAATTGACCAGCTCCAAAAGGGAGACAGGTTCATTGCCTATGCCTATAGAAGCAGTGGAAGCCTCGTTGAGGTGGCAGATGGGACTATGCCAAGTAGATCCGGCCCGAGGAACAGGTTTCTGGCTGTGGGGCGTGCGCGGATACGGCGTGCAGTTGTGCAGGGCCTAAAAAGGGCTCTAGAAAGCGCCACTGGAGAGGGTACTGATTGTGTCGGGGCCTTGAACCAGGCCCTCCTTCTCATATCTGATTTTGAGAAAGAAAAGGATGAGATCGTGCTTCTGCATTTTTCTGACGGATTTCAAACCACCGGAGTGGGTTCCTTCAAGCCAAAGGCTTATAAGACGTATCTCAAAAGGCTTGAAAAGAGACTGGCGCGCTCTGGCCTTTTAAAGCAGGACAGGGTCTCAAGGCTCGTGTGGTTTGGCGCTACCTGCAATCTGAATCAAAAGCTTACTCTTAATCAGGCAGCATACCTGAAATCTGCAATAAGGCATATCTGGCTGAAATTTTTACTAAAAAATATGCCCGATACCCAGGTCAGATATCTTCTCGACTATGAAAGCGGAGAAAGTTTTTAAAAAAGTGGGCAAGTTCACCGTAACAAAATGGACAAAGCATAAAAAAAGCAGGAGGAAATTTGAAATGAGTATTCGTCCTAGAATTTTGTTAGTTTTGGTCCTTTTGGCGCTTTCAGGATGCGCCAATGACTATGAATTACAAACCCTTCCCCCATCATACTGGAGCACCCAGGGGTTTACGCTAAAGGAGCTGGATGACGCCCTTTCCTATGCTTCTCCTGTAAAAAAGCTTTGGGCCCTTAAGGCCCTTGAGAACAAGGCATCATCTGCCCAGCGTCTCGACCTCTTTACCCTTGAGTGCTTCTTAAGCCTCGAGATGGTGCCGTCGTCTCCAGCAGATAGACAGGCATTCTCGGAGGCAGTGGCAAAGCTGCATTCAGAGGCAATGCGGACAAGCCCTTACAAGGTCCCTGACGATGCGGTGATCTTTATGTTGCTTGGGGGATACCATGATGTTGGCCACTTCATTGATGCAAGAACCCGTGAAACCTTTTTGGAGCTTTCCGATCCCAGTTGTTTTAAGGGCTACACAGGCAGTGTGAAAAAGCAGGCGGAGATATCCTTAAAAAAGAACTTGGCCAAAGCCACTCATTACTATGTGAAGGGGGAAATGAGTGTATCAAACGATGCCCTAGAAACCGCAGTATTGAGGCAGTTTTCACTGAGCCTTGATGACGAAGAACAATTGATACTCCCAGAACAGCTCAAGGCAGGTTCAAAGGCACCCTGGGAGATATTTAAGTGGAGACTTTCAAAGGAGACTGGGATCAGGCTCGATGCATCCCTTTCAAGGCTCAGGGCAGTTACCCAGGACATGACACCGACCTCATTTCAACCAATACGCTAAACTGCTTGAAGGAGGAAAAGAAGATGAAAAAGACTACTAGCATCTTTTGTTTACTGGTTGTTGTCTTAATGATGAAAGGCATTTCCCAAGCAGGGGTTCCAATTGAGATACCCCCTCCGCAGCTTAAGGTTATTCAAAAAACTGCTGTGGAACAAAAAAAATCAATGGAAAAATTCCAGCGTCTTTCAAAAAAATATAATGGTGAACTTCAGGAAATTGCCAAGGAGTTTTCTGAGGCAGAACCAGGCTCTAGAAAACGGCATGAGCTTGCCCTCAAACTTACAGACAAGTATGTGGACGTACTTTCAGAAATGGTGGATCCCCTCGTTGAAATCGATAACAAATTTGCAGCCATGCAAAAGGCGGTAGAAGAGGCAAAGAAAAAGGCAAAGCCAGTCAAGAATCGCGCCTCCTTTGAGGAACAAAAAAAGGCCTTTAACGACTGGTTGGATGTTACACAAAAATGGGTAGACAAGGGTGCCTTCAAGAATTCTAGAAGAATTCAAAAGGCCCTAAAGGGAATACGGGCCAGAATCCTTATGGCCAAGGTTCATGGGTCCCATTTCACAGACGAGGACCTTGATGCAATTGGAGAAAACATATTGACCTTGCGCCTGGAACTTAGGAACTACGCCAAGGCAATGCAGGAGCTTCTAAAAAGTATCATGCTTGCAAGGCAGACCAAAACCAGGCGAGAGATACAAAATAATCTCGATGCCATCACCGAACTCTTCGACCAGGGAATAGTTAATCAGTGGGTGGACATTGGGCCTGAGGTTCTCGATGCCATAGTCGAGGTGCCAAGGGATAATAGTGGTGCAAAGGCCCATAGGGCCAGCATAGAAGAAGAGGTTGACCTTAGAAGCCTTAGAATCCAGTAAAAATGATGAGGCCAGAAATGAAGAGAAAATCATTTGTTGCATTGGGCTGCCTCCTTGTTCTGATTGTTCCAGCCCTCGTTGTTCTTTTACGGGGGCAACTGGAAAAATCCAACGCAAGGCGTAAAGATGCCAAAAAGGAGGAAATTATCCATAAATCCAAAGCTAAAAAGAGGGGCCGGCCAAAGAATGTTTTCTTTTCCATGGTAAAGGTAGTGGAGGTTTCAGCTGATAATGAAGACTCTCTAGCACCGAATAAAGGGCAAGGCAGAATTCCCTTCATCGCAAAGGTAAAAGGGATAAAGGCGTATTTTCACTATATGCTTAGGCATGGGGGGCAGCTTGTCTTAACAAAGGGCGCAGACTTTAAGGTAAAAGGCAGAATAGAGCTTCAAAATGATAAATTAGTGCTGAAAGAGGAGAAGAAAGAAGGGGCCTTTTTGGGTGGAAAAGCAGTTACCAATGCGAGAGATGTAACAGAAGAAGTTGCGCGGCTTTTAGGCAGCCCTTCCCTTCCCTTTGGAGCTACGAGAGCGATACTCGTTTGGCCAGCCCAAGTCTCCAGGAGACTCCAGGATGGCCTACATGCCACCCCTTGGGCAAAGGATGCCAGAAAGTTCTATGGCGTAATTGAGCTAAAAGATGGACATCTTGTGATCACACTTAAAAAGGTAGTCAAAAAGGACGGAACCGTTAAGGCAATAAGTTACATTTTAACATTTAGGAGGCCTAAAAATGGATAGGTGCCCTGCTTTCTTAAACATACTAACAATGCTTCTTGTAATAGGGATTCTTGGAATGTTCCTGGTAGGGCAGATAGGCTATGAACATCTTACCGGGTTTTTTCCAAAGAAGTTTTATTCAAGAATAAGTCAGGTCAAAAGGGACCTTGAACGAAATATCAAGATACCGCCAGTGGTTCCAGAATTTGATCTTGAAAGGGATGAACAAGCAGAAAGCCAAGGCAGAGGTAAGGAGAAAGTCTATGGCAACAGCAGGAAAGAGGACACGATAAAAGACCTCCTCACAAAGAGAAATAATCTGAATGTTAAGGATGAAAAAAACGTCTTTGGAGGGCATGGTTCCAAGGAATCAAATAAGGTTGAAAGAAGGCTTCCTCCCTACTCAAAAAAGGCCCAGAAGGCCATAGAAAGATTGGAGAAATTCATAAATTCATAAAGAGGAGGTGGACTTGATGCACACACAGACCCAACGCTCACTGCTTGGTTGGATTGTTGCGCTTGTGGCTTGGTTAACGATATTGATCTTTTTCAGGGCTGATTTCGTTTTACTTGTAGAAAACATATATTCCTACATAGGTCCTCTAGCTCCTGTCTTTGTATTGCTCATGGCCTATGCCTTGGTCCAGGCGGTAATAATACTCGGTTTTGCCTTTGGGCCTCTTGATGAGGCACGTTATGAAAT
>JALWYS010000116.1 GCA_027003115.1 Deltaproteobacteria bacterium
ATCTTGCAGGATCGGACTTTTGATACGAAACTTTGTTGTATTTTGGCTAAGAAATGTTTTTAGCTTAAAAGGCTGGTAAATATCTTGTAACCACCAAGCCAGGTTCCAACCATGCTTCCCACCCCTGGCAAAAGAAATGCAAGAAAGACCCTAAGGAGCTTATTGGACCACCAGCCCCTTAAAGAGGCAATATCCTTTGAGGCATCCTGTATTTCCTTTACCACCGGGGGCCTTACAACTGCCTGAACAAAGGCGGTCACGTAACCTGCACCTATCACCGGAGTAAGGCTCGTAATGGGAGCTGCCGCAAAGGCCGCAGCTATGGTGTAAGGGTGGCACATGGCAATCACGGCACCAATGGCGCAGGCAATGCCATTTGCCAGCACCCAATAGGTCACGTTATCACCTGCCACTACTGCCCCCTTCTGCCATGCAGAGAAAATGACTGCGCCGACAATGAGGGCAGGAATTGCCCAACCTGCCGCCTTCCAAAGGGGGGAAAGGGGCGGAACAACGGATATCTCCTCCATTACAGCGTTCCTGTCCTCCATGAGGGCCTTCTTGATGCCCTGAACGTGGCCAGCCCCAACTACTGCAACTATCTTTTTCCCCTCGGCTTCCTTTATTTTCTCTGAAAGGTAGGTGTCTCTTTCGTCAATCAGGACCTTCTTGAGCTCGGGCATTGCATCACCAAGCTCCTGCATGAGCTCTGAGATCACGTCGGACTGCTTTAGCTCCCTGAGTTTTTCCTCAGTCACCTCGGTATCGTCAAAAAGGCTTAAGATCAGACTTGAAAGGAGCTTCCCCTTCTTCCACAAGGGAGTAAGCCTCCAAGCCCTTAGAAGGGTGGTACGAACGTTCCTGTCGCACAGTTTAACGGGTATGCCAAGCTCCTCAGCACATCTTGTGGCCTCTATGAGCTCGCTTCCCGGCATGACTCCTATTTTTTCGCCAAGTTTTTTCTGATAGGAAGAAAGTATCAGGTTTGCCATGAGGGTTGTAAGCTGCTTGCTCTTAATGATCTTCTTGATATCGAGCTGCTCAAAACGATCCCTTTGAGAGATGGCCTTGTAACGCTTTTCATCAAGCTCCACACATACAACGTCCGGCCTTTCCTCGTGGATCACCCTCTTTACAAGCTCCACAGACTCCCTGGAGATATGGGCAGTGCCTACAAGGATGATTTCCTTTTCAGAAACCGAAACCCTTGTGACATTATTTGAATCCGTACTGGATGGTTCTTTTTCTTTGATTGCTTCGTTAACGCTTTCGTTCATAAAGATTGGGTATTCCTATATTCCAATCACCGTACAGGCGATCTTTCTCTTTCTAGGTTTGTTGTCGTGGTTGATTACAACTATCTGCTGCCATGTCCCGAACATGGGCCTTCCCTCCCTTACAGCTATAGAAATGGAAGGGCCAAGAAGGGCTGCCTGCACATGGCTATGACCGTTTCCATCGTGCCAGGCAAGTTCATGCTTATATACCAGGTCCCTTGGGGCCAACCGTTCAATGGCATCTTTTAGGTCATCCACCACCCCAGGCTCAAATTCAATGGTAGTTATGGAGCATGTTGAACCAATTACGTTCATCTGGATGATGCCATCCTTGACCCCGGAACTCCTTATTACTTTTTCGGCAGCCCTAGTGATGTCCTTGATATCAGGGCCTGTATCCAGGGATACCTCTAATATCTGGGAGAAAACCGTTGCTTCCATATAGAGAGATTTTACCACGAAAGTACGAGAAAGGCAGCAAACAATGGCAAAGGTGCTTGATCAGTCCAGGAACAATACCTGAGCCCTATTTCACGGCTGGTAAAAGCGTGGGGATGATCCGAAGACCCTTTCAATGATTATGCTTTTTCAAAAAGGACAAAAGTGGAAAAGAATGGGAACCCATTTTTCTGGAAAAAAAGTTCCACAAATGGCAAAATTTTTCCACTTAAAAAATCTTACAATCATTTTGGCACAGCTTCTACAGCCTTTTTTGGTCAAAATTCCCAAGATTGATGGCACAGCTGGTGCAATAGATATAGTTACTTAAATTGTTTTTTCAAAAAAATTTGGGTGAAGGAGGTGCGATATCGGTACGGAGGAAAAAATTACGCATAAGGATGGCAAGGATTTAAAGACCAGAGGAATTAATGTTTTTAAAAATGAACTAAAGCAAATAAATAAGGAGGTAGTATGAAAAAAACACTTTACAACAAGGTAGCGATATCCATTATTGGATGTCTGTTCATGGTGCTTGGAGGGTTGGTGAGCCAAGGTTGGGCGTTGCCATATTATCCGTCCGGATCAGATATTGCCAATTGGACGTTGACGCATGCAACAAATAATAGCAATCGGGCGGGCGGTGTTCCTGCTGCTGATGGAACCATTGGAGATGTTGCCTTTTTACAAGTATCAGAAGAACTTGCTACATACGGTGACGTAGTTTTTAATTTGATTTTCGAGAAAAATAATAACACGGATCAAAGCTGGTATAATGGAGGTGCTGCCATCGGTTCCACCACTCCGCAAAATTTGTCAGGTTATGACAGCTTCGCTATAAGTATCTATAATTCTAACGAAAATCCTTGGTATTATGCTCTTTATGTCAGTGATGGAACGCACATTTTCAAAGGGGTTGGCTCCACTTATTTTAGCACAACCCCAAATGTGGGAAATGTTTATCTTAACGACGAGTCCGGACAGACTCTAAATCTTGATTTGACGGTAGCCCGTGATACATATCATGTTGACTTAACCAACGCATACATCGGATTTGCAGTCGGAAATGTATTGCCGGCGCCAAATGGTAGTGGCAGCGATTATGTTTCTGAAACGCATGTCGCCCCAGTTCCCGAACCTGCAACTATTCTCTTATTTGGTACAGGATTGATCGGTCTTGCAGGTGTAGCACGCAAGAAAGTAAAAAAGGCCTAGCCAGCTTAATTTTTGAAATTCCCTTAGAATTATGTTGAAAGGCCCGGGTACCCGGGCCTTTCCTTTTACTTTCCTTGCTAAAAACCTACCTCTTTGAAACTGTTTCAAAAATACTGCATTCTTATTCCCACTTCTTCACTTAATCTTATGTCTTGTATCTGCTTGCAGGGTGCTGCAGATACAAGGCGGATGGCATGAAGGCGTACTCCCTGTACGTCGAATGCCAGACAACGCAGTAGATGTAGTGCCCTGCAAGCAGAGACCCTTTATTTATTGGCTGCCCGCCTAACCCCATCATACCACCTAAAGTACTCCATCACCCCTTTCCTGCCCGATTCTATCAGGGCCTGCTTTTTCTCATCATCAATGTCAAAGTCCGTTGTCTTCACCCCAAGGGTGTCTATGTAAATGGTGCGCTGCCAGTCGTCGCTGTGAAGGTGGCTGTTTTCCTGAGCATCCTTCATGGTAATGACAAGATTTACGATGTAATCGAAGATGTCATTTATTTCATGGTGTTTGGGCTCTGCATGATCCCTGAACATGGAAATCTCTTCCCTTGTATCAAGCCTGAAGCCCAGGGTCTGCTTGTTGAATACGTACCTGGAAATGGGGCGCTCAAGCTTTGCAATCTTTTTGTTGATCTTTTCATAGTATTTGGTCTTTCTGGCAAGTTTTCCGCTTACGTACTTTTCCCTGTCAAAGAGCTTTATGGGATAGTTTCTAAGCACCCCTCCGTCAACGTAAACATCGTCCCTGGCACTTCTTATTGCCTTAAAGAACAGGGGAATGGACATGGATATCCGGACTGCATCAGCTATGCACATCCTTGGTGTATGTTCAATGGAGAAAATCTCAGAAAACCTGGTGGATAGATTCGTACCAATGAGGTAGATGTCCCTAAAGCCCCTTTTTGATTTGAGGGCAGAAACGTCTGCAAAGGTGGCCTCGGTATTCCCGGTCTTTTCCCGGATGAGCTCTCCTATCCAATTTCTGAAATAGTCGCCCTTGTACCAGCCAAATTCGGTCAAAAGCCTATTTGTATCCCTTACAATACCAAAGGAATCGTCCAGGAAATTCCTGAAGTTGAGCCTCCAGAGGATGTCCCTAACCTCGTCAGGGGTAAAGTTGAGGCCAAGGAGCACCGCGTTTATGGCCCCAGCAGAGGTGCCACCCACTCGCTTTATTTTCGGAAGGATTCCCCTTTCTTCTAGCTCTTCGAGAGCACCAACATAGGCAATGCCCTTTACGCCACCGCCTTCAAAGACAAAGTTTGAAAAGTGATATTCTGCCATTTTTTTCCCTCCCGCCTTTTTATCAGCATGGACCTAGAATCAAAAATTGTCAAATTTCTGATGTTTTTCCTTGGTGATTGGCTTTTGTTACCTGCCATAGAGGTCATCCCAAAAAGGATAAAAAGGATGAGGACCACAAAGACATGTGAGTAGATTCCAATGACTACTCTGTTGCGGACAATACCTGCGGCCTTTGCCATGAAGACATACTTAAACGGTCAAAAAAAGTCCCTTCATGCAACGAGTGCTGGCAAATAAACGCCTTTCGCTACCTTTTTTTCTGTCCAAGGAACAGAAAAATGCTATCTACGAAGTATAAGACCGGTAAGGGACTAGGACCTAGAGGTGCCCCAAAAACATGGGTAGAAAGAACTAAAGGCCCTGCCTTTTACCATCCAAACGAAGTAGAATCGGCCACAAACAGCCCTGCCGACGACTACCTGTGTGAAGAGTGCTTGAGGTGCCATCTTTACAGCTACGGGGCAGAACGATTTGGTGACTACAGGGCCTCTGGATGCCCTGCCTGCCACTTGCTTTACGATAACAACGGCAAATACAGAGGGCCATAGGAATAGGGGGCGAATCAGCCAAGGGCTAGTTAAGCCCGTTTATTCCAGGCTGCCAGGTCATTTTTACCAAGATTGGGCCTGACGGAAAATGCTGGTTACACACAACAAGGTGAACAAGACAGCAAACGGGATATATGCCATTGCCACAAACCTCACCCAGCCCCACACCACGAGCAAAAAGGCCAGAAGCTGTGAAAGCTGCCATGCAAACAGAAAGAGCTTGGGGCTTGGCTACGGTTTATACGTAACCCGGGCAAAAGGCGTTGATCTGCCCTTCAGCCTGGAACAAATAGTTGACTCAACTTTCGGACTTGTATTTCCCCCTCATCTAACGTCCTGAATTGTTTGCCATAGTGGTGTGGCTGGGTGCAGTAAGTGGATAATGGATTTCACCACAATGTCTGTTACTAGGCTGCATAGC
>JALWYS010000117.1 GCA_027003115.1 Deltaproteobacteria bacterium
CCTTAAACCGGAGACATGGGACAAGGCCGCTGCCACTTATGATGACCTGGAAAAGTGCAAAGATTATCAATCCCAGGTCACAGAAATCATCAACATCTTGCAACAAAAAACCGCCTTAGACAAGAAAAATGTTGTTGCTGACGTGGCTTGCGGAACAGGGACCTATGCAGTGAGAATGGCACCCTTTTGCAAAAAAGTCACCTGCATTGACATCTCAAAGGGCATGCTTGCCAAGCTCGAAGAAAAATGCAGGCGCTTCAGCCTTACAAACATAGAGATAGTAAATGAAGACTGGCAGACTTTCGTTCCAGAAGAGGATTTTGATCTGGTCTTCTGCTCCATGACCCCGCTTTTAAGAGATAGCGCCAATATAAGGAAAATTGTTGCATCCTCTAGAAGATTCATAGGCATAGTCACCTGGGCAGGGGTTAGAAAAAACAGGCTCCTTGCAGAGCTTTCAAGGCAGATACTTGGTAAAGAGATGGACCAGAAGGGCCAGGACATAACCGTAACCTTCAACTACCTGTACAGCCTGGGGCTTGCACCCAATCTCACTTTTTTTACAGGATGCTGGGAAAAGATTCGTCCTGCCCAAAAGCAGGCTGAGAACCTCATCTGGCGACTTGAGATGAAAAGGCCCCTTACAAAGGCTGAAAAAAAGGAGGTTCGCAGAAAGGTCACCTCTTTGGCAGATGAAAAGGGTCTTGTAAAGGTTGCAAGCACCGTCCGGACCTGCTTCATGCTTATTGACAAACATCAGTCAAAGGAGGCCATCAACTGCCCTTGACACGACCTTGGGGCCTTCCTTGTAGCCATTATTCGACTCAACGTAAACAAAACTCCCCTTCCTGATGTTTGCAAAGAAAAGCTCTGGAACGGAATAAACCAAGCCCCAAAAGCCATTGATGAAGGCACATCCCCTGTCAAAGGGAAGCAATACGGCACCAAAAAGCATGTTTGCTGCGCCAAATGCAGCATTTATCCCTCCGTAAATGGGCCTTAGAAGAAAGACATCATCGGTAAATAGGAGAAAGCTGGTATCAGCCGGATGGGGATGGTAGATGGAGGAGGTAAGGGTGTTAAATTCCCTGAAATATGCTAGGCGGCCCTTGGCCATGTACATTTTTTCAAGGCGTCTTATGCGAAAGCCTGGATAAAATTCCACCTCTTCCGCTTCCATGTTTTTCACCCACCTTGTAAAGTAGATAAAGGGGATGGGAGTGGCCTCTGGAACGCCAAGTCCTTCCGCACCTGAGAACATTTTCATGCATCCAACAAGCTCTGTGACGCAGTTTCTTTCAATAAGATTGTAGGAATAAAGGCCCTTAAGCCTTTCCCTGTACAGATTAAGCGCCCTTTTTGCCTCTTTTAGCCTCTCCCCTTCCAAAAGAAAATCCAGTTTCCAAGGAATTTCCGCCACCTGCCCCTTTTCCGGAATGCCAAGGCCGTCCAATATCCTCACAGCCTTTTTGCTCACAAGGGCCCTTTTGAGCTCAACGTACCTCGAAACCAGGTTTTCAAGCCTAGTATAGGCAGGTTCATCAAGGTCTTTCTTTATAGAAAGCTCTTTTTGGAAGGCATAAACGGAATTTTCAAGATCCCGCAGAATCTTCCTAAGTCCATCCAGGTCTTGTTTATAGTTTTCAAATTCAACCTTACTGCAAGGCTCCGGAAAGGTATCAAGCACAAATAGATGCCCTTGTCTTATGCTTTCCTGGATTGCAAGGAGCCTTGCCATCTGCACAAGAATGGCATAGCCTCTGTCTGGTCTTTTTGATCCCAAAAGAGAGACGATAGATGCCTCAACCTTTTTGGAAAATTCCTTTAAAACCTCTTTGAAACTAGCTTCCAGTGGGCCAGCATCCACCAGCACTTCCCTTTTAAGACATGCCCCCTGATCAAGCTGTTTTAGTGCAAAGTAAAGTGCAGAAAACTCTGAAATACGTTTTGAAAAGGGAGTGACTTGGGGAACTAGCTGCTTTTTGGAAGAGGGAAGTACAAGGTCAAGACTTTCAGGATAAAGGGAAAGGGTCCTTTTTTTAAGGGCCTCTTTCTCTTTTGAAATGAAATCCGGGCCAAACTCCCTGAGAATACGTTTTTTCACGCGGACCATTTCACTTTGGAAAGGGCACTTCTTTATTCTACTGCTGTAAAGGCCAAGCCCTGGTACGAAAAGCGTATAAGGCCCGCCACGAATGAGTTTCTCCCAAAATTCCACTTCCCCTTTAAGGGAACGGAGATTTTCAAAGTTTCTTTCCTGGGCAAGAAGAAGCCTTAGAAAGTACTCTTCTAAGGCCTGGACCTTTTCAGGTGAAAGGTGCGTTTTTGCAAAAAAAAGAGGACGGTTTTCAATATCGTTGTAGACATGTAGAAACTGTCCCCAAGGCTGCCTCACAAGCCTGAAAAAACCGTCATCTTGTTGCTGAAGGTGATAGACCTCGTCTCCAATGCGAAGGCCACAGTGGCCACCACTTGCCCCTCCGGTATTTGCCTGAACATATATGAGCCCAAAAGACTTGAAAGAGGCCATTGCCTTACAGACATGGCCTAAAAATAAGATACAGATGAGAAGAAGAAAAAACCGCGTTCGCCTAGCTGCCAAAACCTTCCCTTACATAATCAAGTCTTTTGGGATTGGCGCCCAAAAGGGCCTTAAGATATGGCAAATTAGGTATCTCATCCTTTTGGAGGCCTGCCTTTTTAAGTCCCTCCCCAATGGCAACATAGGTGAACCTATAGTTTTCCCAGTCTGTTATGGAGTGGCGGCTGGCAATAGAGCCAAGGCCCCGCATGAAGTCCTCTACGGAAATGTCTGACCGTCCTATGGCACTTACATAGGTAACCACATCCTTTTCATAGGCCTTTCTGGTCTCTTCTGGGACCTCTGGCCCTGAACACGAGGTGCTTGAGCGCGAAATGGACCTGGAAGAATCAGAACTTGATGAAACAGACTCGGATATGGAACATCCAGACAGAAATAACAAAGAGACAATAAAAATAAAGGACAAAACGTAACAAACAGGCTTCATATAATCACCTCCACCTTCATTTTTTTAAAAATTTGTTAGGGGCAAACTAGCCTGGCTTGAGCCTTCCACTGTGCTGCAGGTAACTTATGGTCTGGCTGGGGCTTAATTTCACAGAGGAAGGGCCGGTTCTAACAAAAAACTCTTCGTTCTTTCCCATCTTCAAAAAGACGGGCTTTTTTGATGGCGCACACTCGATCATTACCACCTCTTTTTCATCCACCTCCACAAGGGTTATGGTCATAAAACTTGAAAACTCTGCACCGATGTGCTGGTTGATGAGATTCTTTACATGGAGAAGGCACCTGTCACTATTTTCAAAGTTGTCTGGCCCCACACCCACTATTCTTCCAGTGTCATCCACACCAAGAAGCACCACTCCTCCCTCTGAATTCAAAAAGGCCACAAGTGCCTTTAGCCATGCAAGTTCTATCTCTTTGCCAGGCTTTCCGCTTCTAAGATTTGTGCGAACCGTGGACTTGAACTCTACCCGGTCTCCCTCTCCAGACCTGATGTAGTCCATGAGGCGATTGAATGGATCAACCTCCTGGACCCTTCCCTGTCCAAAACCCACAAAACGCCAGAAGAGAAACACCAGCAACAGCCCTCCTGCAATGGCTGCCGCGGCATCCTTGAGATCAAATCGAAAAAGGGCCTTTTTGAAATCGGCCATGACGACCTTTTCAGGAACCACAACCCCTATGAAAAAATTGGCAGCATCCGAAGTTACAGGACTCAGCACTGCGAACCACTGGCGTGAATCGATTTCTATTGATACAGGCTCGTTCTTGGGTTTACCCTGCTCCTCCCATTTACTGACCAGCCGCTCAAGAAGCAGCTGGACATTTGTCTCGTCACCATCAAAACCCGCTGCCTTCCCGGCAATGATTTTGTTTGACGAGCCATCAAGGAGAAAGGGCAGGCCCTCCGCTTGATGCCTTCTCATATCAAGCAGGTCTTTTATCCGGGAGGAAGGGATATCCAGGGCGAAGACCGTGGTAACAGGAGATTTCCCCTTTGCTTTCCAGGAAATGGAGGCAGTGATCCCGGGCTCACCAGATTGAAAGAAGGTATAAAGGGCAGACCAGTGTACCCTTCCCGCATCCTTCATAAACCAAGGACGTTTCCTTGGATCATAGTCTGAGTTCTTCTCCCACTTGGCCAGGGGCTTGTCGGGCCTTTTCCACTTGGTAAACTCCATGAGGCTTCCTTCGTTAAGGCGCCTCGTTATCCTTGTTATCCAAAAATTCCCATCTTGGTAAAGAAAATATTCCCAGCCAGTCTCATCTGCCAGGATGACTCCGCCAAATACCTGTTGATTTTTGAGCAGCGGAATGAATTTCTTATTCAGGCCTGTAATGTTTGACTTTTCAAGGACACCGTTTTCACCAAGGTCCTTGATTATCTCAAGTTGCTTTGAGACCCTCTCAAAAAAGGTCTCAATGTGATCCAGCCCATTCTCTGCAATTTTTAGAAGGGCCTTTGAAGAATATTCCTGCCTTGTTGACAGGTACTTGTAGGCATTAAGCCCTGCAAAAATCAGTAAGAAACCAACCAGAAGGGCCCCGGCAGAAAGGAGGACCGAAAATGTATTCGTCCCCTTTTTAAATTTATTTTTCATGGCCTAAAGTATGAAAGATCAGACAAACCCGGGGAAAAACTCTTCTGCAAGGGCTTTCTGGAAAACATTTTTTGAATAAAAAAAGCCAAGGCCTTCCTGGGACCATCCAGTCATATTGGATTAGGCAGAACTGTGCTCCTTACTGCCTGACCCGAATCTTGTTGGCACCGTTTCCATTGCCATTTCCGTTTCCCTTCTCCCAGCAACAGACACGCATGGGAGGGATGTTCATGAACTCGAACTGTACCCGTTCCTGACCCATTACCGGACTGCAAAGGCTTATGACCTTTTTGCTTAGCTGATAGGCAACGAAACGTCCTCCCGGGGCCAGTACCTCGTGGATGGCCCGTATTATCTGAGAACCACATTCGTCACTCATTGTAGAAAAGGGAATACCAGAAATCACCGCCTCGGGAGCCTGGAGGTGATGATCAGCCAAGATTTGTTTGAGCTTACGGGCATCTCCAAGGTGTGCAATAAGGCGGCTGTCCTGTATCTGATTAATTATGGAAAAAAAATTCGGATTTATTTCAATGGAAAGGAGTCTGGCGTCTTTCCTCATGTTTTCAAGGATAGCCTTGGTGGTGCAACCGGTGCCAGGGCCAAGTTCAACTATTGTCCTTGCATTTTGGACCTGAGCTGTCTCAGTTACACGCTTAATCAGTGCCTGAGAACTTGGTATAACGGATCCTATCTGCAAGGGATGTTTCAGGAATTCCTGGAAAAAGAACAGGCAACCGTTCATCACCTTTGGCAAAATGCTTGAATTTTCTTTTCTTAGACTCATGGAACTTCAACCTCTCCTCTGTACTGATATGAATTGTATTGGTTAGCTGAAGAAAAACAAATTTAAATCCTGGAATTCTTCCAACTTTTTAAGAGATAAAACTAATAAAGCATATTTTTCCTGTGTTACAAGTACGTTTTCACTTTTTTACACAAAGTGGCCATATCTCGTGATTCGAATCGTGTTTTGTGCATTCCTCACTTTTTTCTTTTTAATAATACCTTAAATGAATTTTTTCACCATTGAACAGCCCTGTTGGCATCCTTAGTTTTAATAAAAAAAAGGAGGGATAAACCGTGGCAAAGAAACTACTCATTCCTACCGATGGTTCAGGAGCAGCAGAAAGGGCGGCTAATTTCGGGCTTGACTGGGCTTCCCAATGCGGATACGAAGTCATCTGCCTCAGCGTAATAAAGCCTGTTGAGGCAGTAATAGGGAACAGTCTTGAGTACCTTTTTATTGAGGAAAAGGATTCCATTGCCAAAGAACTTCTTCGCCTTGGAGAAAAGGCAGTTAAAAGAATCGCAGACAAGGCCGAACAAAAGGGCCTAAAGATTAAGACCATGACAGTGGAAGCGGCACAGGTGGAAAAGGCCATTATAGACGTTGCCAAAAAAGAGGGAGTAGAAATCATTGTGATAGGCATGCACGGAGAAGGTTGCTCTCTTCTACTGGGTGGAGAGATGGGTTCTGTCACAAGGAGACTGCTTGCCTGCCCGCCGCCTTGTCCTGTAACCGTGATTCCTCCAAACTAGAGGAAGGCACCCTCAAGCACAAGAGGGTGCCCAGCTTTACGCTTTACGATCAAGTTAGAAAAAGGCTAGGGATTTACCACGTTCCACCCCCGGTTTCTCATACATCTTATGTACGCGTCCTTGTACTTTTTCTCTGCCTCTATACCCTTGTAGGCGCCTCCTCCGATTCCTCCTGCTGCTGCGCCAATAGCTGCGCCCTTTCCTGCATTACCCGTGGCCGCACCAATGGCAGCCCCTGCTGCGGCACCAATTGCTCCACCAATAAGTCCGCCTTTAATGGTCTCCTCAGGAGTATAGCCTGACACCTGTTGTGCCAGCATCTTGCACTCTGTAAGGTCTTGTGTGTAGCTGCGCTGTGGAGCCGGCCTTGCTGCTGGAGCTGGTGGAGGGCCCTGATAGGTTGGGGCAGGCTGCACCTGTTGAGGCTGTGGTGCTGGAGCCGGCGCTGGAGGCGGTGGCGGCGGATACTGCTGTGCCTGGGGATATGGCTGGGCAGGGTATGCTGCCGGGCTGCTGGTTGGATCTATGGTAGGTGTCCATCCACTTTGCGATGCACAGGATGAAAGGAGAAAAACAAGCAACAAAAGCATTATTGCCGAAAAGGAATTCCTCATTTTCAAAGACCTCCTCTATAAAAATTTTTCATTATTCCTCTATGTTTTGTTTGCATCCCTGAAATCACCTATCAACTAATGCCTTGAATTTATTTATGCAAGGTGCCTGCCAATTACCGACATTTTAAAATTACTAAAGGCTATTCCAAATGGGAATTTGTGTTTTTTAAAGGCCTGACCCTCGACAAAAGAGACTACATTCGACAAAATTGACGACTTTGAAATAATATGGAGCCGGCAAGCGGACTCGAACCGCTGACCTGCTGATTACGAATCAGCTGCTCTACCAGCTGAGCTATGCCGGCCCGTATCGGCAACTTTTTATCACAGCGAACCACTCGTGGCAAGAAACACAAAGGGCTTAGCAAAACGCCGATGGTTAAACAATAATCCTCATAAGGTCCTCGGCAAGGATAACAGGACCGTTGAAATGCCTTTTGCACGGGGTCAAAAGGTCACTTTTGTCACAATCGGGATAAAAGTGGGTTAGGACCATCCTTTTCACCCTGGCCTTTGCGGCAAGCCTTCCTGCCTGGGACGGCGTCATGTGCCCCTGTATCCTTTTCCCTTCAGGAGCGGCACATTCCTGAACAAGAAGGTCTGCACCCCTTGAAAGCTCCACAAGTTCTTCGCAGTATTCCGTATCCCCTGAAAAGACAACGCCTTTTCCATCAGGCCCATCTATCCTGTAGGCAAGGCTCTGTGGGGTATGTTTTGTATGGACCGTCTTTATGACAAAGGGAGGAAACTGCTGACACGTCATGATGTTGACAGGTATTTCTTCAAAGACAATGGAGCCTTCTATTGGTTCTGCCCATTCACCCCATGCCTCCACAAACCCTGCAAGAAGAGATGAAAGTCCTTCAGGCCCCCAAATGAGCACGGGCTTTTTCCGCTTAAAGGAAGGTGAGTACTTTGAGGCAAATATGAAGGGGACAAGCTCCCCTGTGTGATCCGGGTGAAAGTGGGTATAAAGAATAAGGTCTATGTCGTCCTGGCGAATCCCTGCCTTAAGAAGCTGACGCAAGGAGCCTGCAGCCGAGTCCACCATTATGGTGTAGCCAAAGGCCCTAAGTACCTGGCAAGGGCCAGATCTCCTCAAGGAAGGTACACAGGTTCCAGATCCGACGATTACTACCTCCATGTGCTCTGCCATAACAGTTTCCTCCTGATAAGGCCCTGGCATCAAAGGGGCACCAGCTCCAGATCCCCAAAGGCTCCAATGGCATCCGCCTTGATAACTATTGCTCCAGTTACACCCTGAATACCCTTTAAAAAGG
Organism: Deltaproteobacteria bacterium; assembly: GCA_027003115.1. GTDB lineage: Bacteria > Desulfobacterota > Dissulfuribacteria > Dissulfuribacterales > QOAL01 > JAADCZ01. Next base: position 8,084 of record JALWYS010000117.1, read on the forward strand.
CAAGGGCCTTTTCAATGTCTTTGCGTCTTACCACCAGATTTCCGGCGGCAGTTGCAGCAGCATCTGAAAGGGCGCAGTCACCGCCTATCACGGTAACGGCGTCTGCCTGCCCAAAGCTTTTTGAATGGCCAAGGGTTCCTGAAGAGGTGCATACTGAAACATGCCCTTTGCCAGGGGTTAACTTCACACCCACCTTACCTGAAAGTGGAGATTTTCCTGCAAAAATGGAAACAGTGACAGGAGAAAGAAGGCGCAGGAAGAGATCTCCGCCGTTTTCAACCATCACCTCTCCCTGGCACGCTTCGGCAATGCGACTTCCAACGTACTCTGAAATGGCTCCTGCAACTGCTGCCATGGGCCCAACTCCGGCTACATCCCCAGCCTCTAGCATCCTTTTAACAATAGCAGGGGCCAATGGATCTGTGGGAAGGGGCACATATGACTCTATAAACCCTGGATGAAACCGTGCGTACTCCTCAATGGCACCCCTTGCCTCAACAACCCATGCCGATACCTGCCTTGAAAAATCCCTTGGGGCCTGGATGAAAAGGTCCGTCTCCTTGTGCCGAACCGTAAAGGGGACAAGCCCCTTTCTCTTCATTAAGGTACGGTACGAACGTACCTGTGCCATGGCCGGCTAGTTCACCCCGTAAAGTTCGTATTTCTGGGGCCTTTCAAGAAGGTTCCTTACCGCATCCCTTGGGCTAAGACCCTCATAGATGACCTGGTAGACATGTTCGGTAATGGGCATGTCAACCTCGTGTTTCTTTGCAAGCATGTAAAGGGACTTGGAGGTCTTGACCCCCTCTGCAACCATGCTCATGGAGGAAAGGATTTCATCCATGCTCTGCCCAGCCCCAAGCTTGAGGCCAACCTGCCTGTTTCTAGAAAGATCCCCAGTACAGGTAAGCACCAGGTCACCAAGGCCTGCAAGGCCGGCAAATGTCAGGGGATTTGCCCCCAATTTGAGCCCAAGGCGCGACATCTCGGCAAGCCCCCTGGTGATAAGGGCCGCCCTGGTATTTGTACCAAAGCCAAGGCCATCTGAAATTCCTGCGGCTATTGCAAGGACATTTTTTACAGCCCCTCCAAGTTGCACCCCTGTAACGTCATGGGTGGTGTAAACCCTAAAAAAGTCTGTTGAGAAAAATTCCTGGAGCCCGCGGCCAATCTCTTCACTATGGGCAGCAACGGTTACAGCTGTTGGCATCCTGGCTGCGACTTCCTTGGCAAAGCTTGGCCCAGAAAGGACAGACACCCTGGATGCGCTTTCACCCGAAAGCACCTCCTGAAGTACCTCGGTCATGGTCATAAGGGTGCCGTTTTCTATGCCTTTGGCACAGGATACCAGGGCCGTTGGAGGCTTATCCGCCGGTATCCTTTGCACAACGAGTTTCGCCGTCTGTCTCATGGCATGAGACGGAACAACAAAAAGAATTACATCCTTTTCGAAAAGGGCCTCTGAAAGACTGGAGGTAACCTCAAGGCCAGAGGGCAAGGAAAAACCCGGAAGATATCTGCGGTTTTCCCTAAATTCGAACAGTTGACGTGCCTGCTCCTGGTTCCTGGCCCACAAGGTGGCAGAAACACCCTTTTCTGCAAGGAGAATTGCAAGTGCAGTCCCCCAGCTGCCCGCTCCCAATATTGCTGCACTTCTCATTGCTGTTCGCTTATACCAAGCTTTGCTATGGCAGCAAGCTTATCCCCTTCTGCAAGGCGAATGAGCTTTACGCCTTGGGCTGAACGCCCTGTAATTCGAATATCCTTCACCTTCATGCGAATAATGTGTCCGCTTGCTCCAACAAGCATTATCTCATCGTTTTCATAAACAAGAACCGCGCCAACAACCTTGCCTATCTTTTTGGACACCTTGATGTTGATTACGCCTTTTCCGCCTCGGGACTGCACCCTGTATTCGGAAATGGGAGTCCTTTTGCCAAAACCGTTTTCCGTGGCTGTAAGTATATGGCCCTCCTCCTCTGTTATGGTGACCATTGCAACCACCCTGTCATCCTCCTTGAGCCGAATACCGATAACACCAGCGGCCTTTCTTCCCATTGGCCTGATATCCTTTTCAGAAAAGCGTATGCTTAGTCCGTTTCTGGTTGCAAGAAAGATATCTGCCTCTCCGTCTGTAACAGATGCTGTCACCAGCTCATCGCCTTCCCTGATGGTGGCGGCAATAATGCCTGAGGGACGCGGATGAGAGAAATCCTTAAGTGGTGTCTTCTTTACAATCCCGGTCTTTGTGGCCATAACCACGAACTTGTCCTCCTCGAACTCCCTTACTGGAACAACGGCTGCAATGTATTCGTTTGCGGCCTTGTCAATGGGAAGAAGATTGATCAGCGCCTTGCCCCTTGAGGTACGCCCTGCCTCGGGAATCTGGTGAACTTTGAGCCAGTATATCCTGCCAAGGTTGCTGAAGCAGAGGAAGTAGTCGTGGGTGGAGGCCACGAAAAGGCTCTCAACAAAGTCCTCCTGCTTGGAGGAAAGACCAATGACGCCCTTTCCCCCGCGCCTCTGGCTGCGGTAAAGGCTAAGGGGATTTCGCTTTATGTAACCCCTGTGGGAGAGGGTCACCACCATATCCTCTTCTGCAATGAGATCCTCTATGTTTATCTCCTTGGGCTCCCCAATGATCTCTGACCTTCTAGGTATTGCATATTCCTCCTTTATGGAGGTGAGCTCGTCATGGATGATATCAAGAACCCTTTGCTCGTTGGCCAGGATGTCTTCGTAGTCTTTTATCTCTTCAAGGACCTTTGTGTACTCCTCGATTATCTTTTCAAGCTCAAGGCCAGTAAGTCTCTGGAGCTTCATGTCCAGGATGGCCTGTGCCTGTATTTTCGTAAGGCCAAAGCGCTCCATGAGGCCCTCTCTCGCCTCTGCAGGGGTCTTTGAGGCCCTTATTAGGGAGACCACCTCGTCCAGGTTGTCTATGGCGATCTTGAGCCCTTCAAGGATGTGGGCCCGTTCCCGTGCCTTCCTAAGGAGATAGGTGGTGCGCCTAATGATTATTGTCTTTCTGTGGTCCAAAAAGTGAACCAAAAGCCCCTTTAGGTTTAGGAGCTCGGGCTTGCCATTAACAATGGCAAGAAGGATGATGCCGAAGCTCGACTCCATGGCCGTGTGCTTGTAGAGGTGATTTAGAACCACCTGGGCAACGCCGTCCTTCTTAAGCTCCACCACTATCCTCATGCCCCTCCTGTCGGATTCGTCCCTCACCGATTGGACACCGTCTATCTTCTTGTCACGGACAAGGGCAGCAATCCTTTCAACGAGCTTGGCCTTGTTGACCTGGTAGGGTATCTCCGTGACAATAATCTGCTCCTTCTTTCCCTTGGCCACCTGTTCAATGGTAGCCCTGGCCCTCATCCTCACTATGCCACGCCCGGTCTCATAGGCCTCCTTGATTCCCTTCCTGCCCGTGATGTAGGCCCCTGTTGGGAAATCCGGCCCTTCCACATACTCCATGAGATCTGCCACTGTGAGATTCGGATTCTTTATGAGGGCGATCAAGGCATCAACCACCTCTCCCAGATTGTGGGGCGGGATGTTGGTGGCCATTCCCACTGCAATGCCAGAAGAACCGTTTATAAGAAGGTTCGGTATCTTTGAAGGAAGAACCGTGGGCTCAAGCAGGGAATTGTCGTAATTGGGGACAAAGTCCACAGTCTCCTTATCAAGGTCCTGGAGAAGCTCGTGGGCAAGCTTTGTGAGCCTGACCTCAGTATAACGCATGGCAGCAGGAGAATCCCCGTCAATGGAGCCAAAGTTACCCTGGCCATCTATCAATGGGTAACCCATGGAGAAATCCTGGGCCATCCTCACTATGGCGTCATAAACGGCAGCGTCTCCGTGTGGGTGGTACTTACCTATGACGTCACCAACTATGCGCGCTGATTTCTTGTAGGGCCTGTTGTATGCGTTTCCAAGCTCGTGCATGGCGTAGAGAATGCGTCTGTGAACCGGTTTGAGTCCGTCACGCACGTCCGGCAGAGCCCTGCCGATAATGACGCTCATGGCGTAATCAAGGTACGATCTCTTTAGCTCCGTGGATATGTCGCAGACATCGACCCTTTCCTTGAACAATTCCTGCTGCTCAGCCATCTATCACTCCTGACAGTCCAAATCTTTTATCTTGCGCTACTTCAACATCGACCCAGTGGTGGTCATTGTGAAACGGCAGTGTTTTACCCCTTTAAGTGCCTTCAGCTTGTAGGCGACCCCCCTGAGCGTACTGGGTCTGCCCTTGACTATGGCCACCTCAAGGCAGTTGTCATGATCAAGGTGCACGTGCTGAGAGGCAATAACATGGTCTGAAAACTGGTGCTGAATCCTGATGATGGAATCTACCAGCTCCCTCTTGTGATGATCAAAGACGTAGGTAATGGTGCCAACCACCTCCCTGTCTTGTGTGTCTGCCTCCCACTCCTGCTCCACAAGCTTTTCCCTGATGAGATCCCTTATTGCCTCAGACCTGTTCCTATAGGCGCGAACCTTTATGTAGTTGTCAAAGGCATCAATAAGGGCCTTGGGAATGGACACACCAAATCTGCAAAGGGATTCCTTTTTCTCTTTTTTCATGTCAACCCTGCAAGGCTTTTCAAAAGGAGATTCCAAATCGAATGAATCGGACGAATTATACTAGATTAACCTTGAATTAAAAAGTGGTTGGCAGGAAAATCTACGCCGTTCTGGCCAAAATTTCATATGACTGGCAAGGCCCCTGGTTTTCTATTTGCCTTAAAAGGCCTCCTTACACGTTGAACCTGAAGTTTATCACATCCCCATCCTGAACAACGTATTCCTTCCCCTCAAGTCGCACTTTTCCAGCCTTCTGGGCGGCCTGGTAGCTCCCGGCTGCAATGAGATCGTCAAAGGCAACTACCTCTGCCCTGATAAATCCCCTTTCTATGTCCGAGTGAATCCGCCCTGCTGCCTTCTGGGCAGGCGTGCCCTTGACGATAGTCCAGGCCTTCACCTCGTCATCCCCAACGGTGAAAAAAGAGATGAGCCCAAGGAGCCTATAGGATTCCCTTATGAGCATGTGTGTTGCAGGCTCCTCAATGCCCATATCCTTCCTGAAAAGCTCTGCCTCCTCGCTCTCAAGCTGCGAAAGCTCCATCTCAAGACTTCCCTTTATCTTTACAAGAGGCATGCCTTCGGGCAGGGCAAGATCCACAGACCCCGGCTCCACATCCTCTCCCAGATTAAGCACCACTATGCAGGGCTTTGCGGAAAGAAACGTATAGCCCTTGAGCTCTGGAGCCTCTCTTATCTCCACATCCTCACGAAGGGCGCGCCCCTGGTCCAGCAAGGCATAGGCACGCTTTAGGAGCTCAAATTCCCTTGGGTTTCCCTTTTTCCCCTTTTTAAGCTCCTTTTCCATTCGCTCAAGACGTCTTTCAACAATCACCTGGTCTGTAAGAATAAGCTCTGCTTCAAAGTTTTCAAAGTCCACCTGGGGGGCAGGGGCCTGACCGGCAAACTCAAAACATCGAACAACGTGGACAAGGGCATCACAAGGCCTTAGAAGGCGCAGGATGGACTCCAGGGAGTCCTTTTCTTCCTTGGCGGAAAGTCCGCCTCCCAGGTCAACATACTGGATGATGGCAGGGGTGGTCTTTTTGGGTTTATACATGCTGCTTAGCATGTCTAGGCGCTCATCAGGCACCTTAACTTGCGCGATATTAGGGTCCTTCTTTGCGCCTGAAAAGCCAGAGACTTCTGCCTCACTGCCAGTCAGGGCATTGAATATGGTTGTCTTTCCAGAGCCTGAAAGCCCTACAATTCCTATTTCCACGATATCTCTACCTTTTTTTCAATATTATTTCAGGATTCACCACAGGGCGTGGTATCGCCCTGGATCTTCAAAATGGCGTGAACAAGTACGTCTCCCACGGCCTCAAGACCGTCCCGTACCGCCTTTGGGCTTCCAGGAAGGTTTATGATGAGACACCTTCCCCTTACCCCGGCAATACCCCTTGAAAGCATGGCACGGCTTGTCTTCTTAAGCCCAAAGGCCCGGATGGCCTCGGAAATACCAGGCACAACCCTCTCCACCACCGCTTCAGTGGCCTCTGGCGTAACATCCCTGGGGGAAAGGCCTGTACCCCCTGTGGTGATAATGAGATCAAGCCCAAGGTCATCTGCCCAGATAATGAGCAGCGAGCTGATTCTGTCCTCCTCGTCCGGGCACAGGTCACGAGCGGCTATCTCAAAATCTCCACTCTTTTCAAGAAACTCACATATCAAAGGGCCTCCGGAATCTTCCCGAAGGCCCCTTGAGGTGCTGTCGCTTATTGTTAGAACGCCGGCCTTAAACAACTATTTTTCTTCCTCCTGCTTTTTCTGGGCAACTATCTTTTCAATGAGGTTTGGTGGCACCTCTTCGTAGTGGGAAAACTCGATGGTGAAGGTTCCCTGGCCGGCGGTCATTGCGTTCAGATCAAGGACATATTTTTGGACCTCTGAGAGGGGAACAAGGGCGGTTACGGTCTGAACGCCCTTTCCTGGCTCCATGCCCATCACCTTTCCACGCCTTGCGTTGAGATCCCCGATTATATCGCCAACGCTATCTTCTGGCACTGTCACCACAAGCTTTACAATAGGCTCAAGAAGGGTGGGCTTTGCCTCGAGAACACCCTTTTTGAAACACTGGATGGCCGCAATCTTAAAGGCCATTTCACTGGAATCCACTTCGTGGGACTTTCCATCATAAAAGCGCACCTTTACGTCGGTGACAGGGTAGCCTGCAAGAGGCCCGGACTGCATTGCCTCCTGAATTCCCTTTTCAACAGCAGGCACGAAATTTCTGGGAACATTCATTCCCACAAGGGCCTCTTCGAACTCATATCCCTCTCCTCTTGGAAGGGGCGTGATATCGAAATGGACCTCAGCGAACTGTCCGGCACCACCTGTCTGTTTCTTGTGGCGGTAGATAACGCCCTTCTTGGGCGCCTTTATGGTCTCACGGTAGGCGATCTTCGGGGTGGAGAGATCCACGCTCACCCCGAACTTTCTCTCCATTTTCTCTATTGTTGCATCAATATGTATCTGGCCAAGTCCGGATATGAGAAGCTCGTTGGTCTCAGGGTCCCTGGTGACCTGTAGGGTCGGGTCTTCCTCCCTTAGACGGGAAAGGGCCTGGGTAATCTTTTCCTCATCCCCCCTGCTCTTTGGCTTAAGGGCGTAGGTGATAACAGGGGAAGGAAATTCAACAAAGGGATAGACAATGGGGGCTGACGGGTCAGACAGGGTATCCCCAGTCTCAGTGTGCTTTAGCTTTGCAAGGGCAACTATGCAGCCTGGGCCTGCCTCGTCCACGTTTTCCTGCTCCTTGCCCTTTAAAATGAAAAGGGGGCCGAACTTCTCCTTCTCCTTCTTGTTGCCATTGAGGACTGTGCTGTCTGGCTTTAGGGTACCTGAATAAATACGCATTAAGGAAAGGCGCCCTGCATATGGGTCAGTAAGGGTCTTAAAGACCAGGGCAGAAAAGAGCTCATCTGGGCTGGGCTTTCTGGAAATTTCTTCTCCCTTTTCAGGATCTTCTCCAGTTACCTCTCCCTTGTCTTCAGGAGAGGGCATAAAGCTCACTATGAGATCAAGGAGTATCGAAGGCCCTATGTTTTTTGTTGCAGAGCCACAGACAACGGGCACAAAACCGCCGTCAAGTATCCCCTGCCTCAGTCCTGAAATGATCTCGTCGGATGAAAGCTCCTCTCCTTCAAGGAACTTTTCAAGCAGCTCCTCCTCGGACTCTGCAGCGTATTCTATCAGGTTGTTTCTTGCTTCTTCCACCTCATCGGCCATGTCTGACGGGATGTCAACGGGCTTTTTCTTACCGTCTTCGCCAAATTCGTATGCCTTCATCTGCACAAGGTCCACCACGCCCTTGAAACTTTCCTCCTTCCCTATGGGAAGGGTTACAGGCACAAGCCTTAGCTCCAGGGTCTCCTTTATGGCATCAAGGGCTGCGTTAAAGTCCGCCCTTTCCCTGTCCATCTTGTTTAGAAACATAATGGAAGGTGCCCCAGAATCAGAGATCAAAGACCATATCTTCTGGGTCTGGGGCTTGACCGGGTCAACTGCGTCTGCAACAAAGAGACAGCTGTCTGCCACCCTGAGAGCTGAAATGGTCTCATGAAGGAAATTATCCTCTCCTGGCGTATCCATGAGGAAGAGGGCGTGCTTGTTCCAGTTGAAGGCAAAGCAGGCCGTGCTGATGGTGATGTTTCGTTTTACCTCTTCAGGCTCAAAATCCAGGTGGGAAGTCCCATCGTCCACCCTGCCTAGCTTTTTTATGGCCTTTGCCGAATAAAGAAGGGCCTCGGCCAGAGAGGTCTTGCCGCTGCCGCTTTGGGAAACTATTGCAAAATTCCTTACCTTGGCTGTTTCCATGTCGTCTTCTCCCTTTCCCTACAAGTTGATCTGTTTGGCATCCAGCATCATGAGCCTGATTGTGGCAACATAATTAATTTCATTATAATGCGTCAAGTATTAGACGCTTCTGCCTTTTCAAAACCCCGACGGCCACTGGAATTTTCTGGTTAAGTGTTTAAGACTGAAGTTTCCTAAAAAGTGTCATGCCACCAGCTGCAATAAGGCAGCACCGACGGAATTATCTGCTGGTTTGCCCGGCGGAGGGCAAAGTATTACAAAATCATCTGCCAATGCAGCTTTAGCT
>JALWYS010000118.1 GCA_027003115.1 Deltaproteobacteria bacterium
AATCTTCCATTGGACAGGTTTGTAAGGTTCGTCGCAAGAACTCTTTCAATTGCCCTGTCCAGGGGTTCTGCCCAGCGGTGGAAACTTGAAATCACCAGGCTGTTGTTACCATCCCGCATGACTATTTCGCTTCTGTCAAGGTAGGCCGGTATTTCAATAGGGCCCACCAAAACGGTTTTGGAGCCGGCATGGACCTTCACGCTTTTATTCAGTTTGGCCAACTTTTCAGGTTGTATAGGGGAAAGTAAGTAATAATCAGGCTGCCGGCTCTCTGAAGGAAAAATGCTACACGCCGATAGCAATAGCTCCGTAAAGAAAAGGGCTGACAAAAAGAAAAGGGATTTTGCTATAGTCAGTTTCTGGTTCATTTTCGCCATTACCTTTTTCCCTGTCTATCAGGCCTTCTACCCTTAATCAGTATGTCAGGCTGGGCCTCTATTGATTCTGCCAGCTGCCTTAGGGCCCTGGCAGCCCGTACAGACTCCTCCAGGAGCTTTTTTAGCTGATATCTTTCATAGGAGTTTGGCGAGATCATGGATTCGAGGTTTGAAATTGCCTGCTTGAGATTTGTGGTAAGTCTTTCTGCAGAGTTTGCAAGCCTTGATATCTGGCCAGAAATTTCAATTAGTTTTTTGTCTGCATGTGAAACAAACCTGTTTGTAGAGGTGCTTGTTCTTTTTATATTTTTTAAAGTGCCGAGGACCTCAGGCATGAGAATCTTCATGTTTTTTTGAATATCCACAAGGTTTTGACGGAGAAGATCTATTGTTGCACCTATCTTTCCAGATTTTACAAGCCTGTCTATCCCGTCAATGGCTGAAATGAGTTTTTCCACCAGGTCATTTAAGGGAATTTCTTCAAACCTCTTGATGACCTCTTCCACCGTTGAGGGAACCGTTGGAATTTCTATATGCTTCTTGTCAAGGCCAACATAGCGAATGGGCGCATTGGGATAAAAGTCAAGGTCCACCTGGAGCTTTCCCGTAACAAGGCTTTGAATTTGCAGCTGCGCCTTTAGCCCCCGCTTGATGAGTAGTTCCGTCATCTTGCGGACAGATACCTCGCTTACCCCACCTGTTCCTGAATAGGAAAATATGCTTTTTGGGTCGATGGAGATGTAAACAGGCATCTTGAATTTCCCGGTTTCTGGGTCAATGAGTATGCTTATTTTTTTCACCTGGCCAATGGGAACACCTCTAAATGTAACGGGGGAGCCCTTCTCTAAGCCCTTTAGCGAGCTGTTAAAGAAAAGCACAAAGGTCTGGCGTTCTGAAAAGAGCATGCCAGAGCCAAAAAATATCAGCCCTGCAATAAGGAGAACGATTGCCCCTGTTACAAAGGCGCCTATGAGAGCAGGGTTGGCCTTTTTAGACAACTGGCACCTCCCGTTTCATTGTACCCCTTGTAAGGAACTCCAGTATCTTCTTATTTTGTGTCTCCTTGAGGAGCATTTTAGGGTCCCCTGTTGCAAGCATGGTCTTTGATTCATTATCCAGGAATACGCTGTTGTTGCCAATGGAAAAAATGCTTGCTAGCTCATGGGTTACAACTACGATGGTTGCACCAAGGCTGTCTCTTATTTCGACAATTAGGTCATCAAGGTGCTTTGAGCTAACAGGGTCAAGGCCAGCAGACGGCTCGTCGAAAAAGAGCACTTCCGGGTCAAGGGCCATGGCTCTGGCAAGGGCGGCTCGCTTTCTCATGCCCCCGCTCAACTGTGAAGGGTAGTAGTTTTCAAAGCCGTAAAGCCCCACAAGTCTGAGTTTAAGGGAACAGAGTTCCTTTACAACATCCCTTGGAAGGCCTGTAAACTCAGTAATGGGCAAGGCCACGTTTTCTAGCAAGGTCATTGAGGACCAAAGGGCCCCGCTCTGGTAGAGGACTCCGCACTTTTTGAGTATTTCCGCCCGCCTTTCAGGGGAAGCCCCCCAGAAATCAAGCCCGTCAAAGATAACCCTTCCCTTTGCCGGGGCAATTAGCCCTATCAGGTGTTTCAAAAGGGTGCTCTTTCCGCATCCACTTCCCCCCATAATGATGAAAATATCTCCCCTGTAAATAGTAAAGTTCAGGTCCCTCTGGATTACCTTTTCTCCATAGGCCATGGTGAGATCCACCACCTCTATGTGAGGGGCTTTTTTTACCTTCTCCTTTTGCCTTTTCATATTCCGTACACGTAACAGATAACCGTTATTACGGCACAGGCAACTATTATCCACACGATGGAGGTTACAACGGCAGAGGTGGTAACCTGGCCTACGGCCGCAGCGCTTCTTCCGCAGGAAAGCCCTTTCATGCAGCCTACCATGGAGACGATTATGCCGTAGACCAGGCACTTTCCAAGGCCTATGAAAAAGTGTGTCAGGGGAACGGCCTTTTGCGTCTCTGAAATATACTGAAGAAGGGTGACATCGCTAAAACCTGCACCAACTACAGCCCCTCCTGCAATGCCAAGAAGGTCCGCATAGATGCAAAGTGGCACCATCATGAGGGAGAGGGCAAGTATTCTTGGAATGACGAGAAACTCAACAGGCCGTATCCCCAGGGTCCTAAGGGCGTCAATTTCCTCGTTTACCTGCATGGTGCCTAGCTGGGCGGCGTAGGTTGCGCCTGTGCGCCCTGCCATGATGATACCCACCATCATGGCGCCCATGTCCCGGGCCATGGCAATGCCAACAAGGTCTGCAACAAAGATCTGCGCGCCAAATATCTTTAACTGCACCGTTGCAACAAAGGCAAGGATTAGCCCAACGAGAAAGCTTACAAGGCTTACAATGGGAAGGGCCCTGGCACCGGCATTTTGAAGATAAAGTAGAAAGTCACCCATGCGGAGCCTGCTTCTGCCTGAAAAAATGTTCATAAACCCAAGCACTACCTGGCCAAGAAATTCATGAAAATCCTTTATCCGCCTGGCAATCAATGCAGCCGCCTGGCCGACCCTTTCGAAAAAGGGGCCATCATGGCCTGCGGCCCCCGCCCTTTTTGTGGACTCTGCCTTCATGGCAAGATTCAAGAGATGAAGGGCCCCTGGGGGAATGGATGCCAGGTTCAGCCTGATTCCATTTTTTTTCGCAAATTTTTTTAACTCAAGAAGGAATAGGATAAAGATGCTGTCCCATTTATTGAGCCCTTTGGTGTCTATTACTATTTCTTTTAGTGGCAGGTGGTTCTTGATTCTTGGGGCAATGTCAGAAAAGGATGGCGGGGCCTTGTGGACGGTCCAGGTTCCTGAAAAACGGATTATTATTTCCTTGCCTGGCCTTTTTTCCATGACAAGATCAGGTGGTAAGATTCCAGGGCCTTCTGCGGTTTGTGCCATTTATGCCTGTTATGGTTTCTGCTGGTCGTTTTGCTTTTAAAGTTAAAAAAATGAAAAAATACGAAAGCTTACCAGGATAAAGTTTAATCCACCTCCTTATTTAAAGTCAAAGGTTGGGTTTTGTTCCAAAAAAGCTCAGGGCTTTGCCGCCTTGCTCTTTGAATTTGGAGGCCGTTTGCTCAGCAAACTTGAATTTGTCCTCCTCTTGCATTAAATAAAGCAAGCAGTTTATCGCAATAGAATATTGTCTTAGGCCCAAACAGACCACTTTTTCGGTTTATTTTCCTCTTAAGAGCTCAATCATAAGGGGCTGGATAATTTTGTCCTGCAAATTTTGGCAGAAGGGGCTGTTTGTGCCATTAAGTTCGCTTAAAGGCACGTAGTTGAAAAGGAGACGAATGTGACCCTTAAGGCAGTGAAGGGATTTAAGGACATACTTCCCGAAGAGGCAAAAAAGCGACAGAGGATCGAGGAGACGGCAAGGCGCATATTTGAAGGCTGCGGCCTTGAGGAGATAAGAACACCCATACTTGAAAGGACAGAGGTCTTTGCCCGTGGAATAGGTGAGCACACGGACATAGTGGAAAAGGAGATGTACACCTTTGAGGACAGAAACGGCCAGCTCCTTACCTTACGGCCAGAGGCCACTGCCGGCATACTTAGGGCAGTCATAGAGCACAAGCTCTATAATAAGTCGCCACTTCTAAAGCTTTACACCATGGGCCCAATGTTTCGCCACGAGCGTCCTCAAAAGGGCAGGCTCAGGCAATTTCACCAGCTCAATGTTGAATATATTGGAAGCGGTTCCCCCCTTGCAGATGCAGAAGTTGTCTTTCTTGCCTACGAGATAGTTTCGGCGTTTGCAAACGAGGATGATCTTATCCTGGAGATGAATTCCCTGGGCTGCCCAAAGTGTCGGCCCCTTCACAGAAAGGACCTTGTGCTTTTCCTTAAGAACAACGTGGAGGAGCTTTGTGAAGATTGCCAAAGAAGGGCAGAGCTTAACCCCCTTCGCGTCTTTGACTGCAAGAACGAGGAATGTCAGACGGTCTTAAAGTTTGCACCCGTGATTAAGCACTACATTTGCCCTGAGTGCGCAAGCCACATGGGCAAGGTCCTTGACGCCCTCGAGGCCTTTGGAATCCCTTTTGTCCAGAATGCCTATCTGGTCCGGGGGCTTGACTATTACAGGCGCACTACCTTTGAGCTTAAGGCAAGGGGGCTTGGGGCGCAAAGCACTGTTGCCGCAGGAGGACGTTATGACGGGCTGTCAAGCCTACTTGACGGGCCTGATCTTCCAGGTGTAGGCATGGCGGTTGGAGTAGAGCGTTTGCTTCTTCTCATGAAAGAAGAGCCTGAACCAAGGAGAGCCGATCTTTTTATTGCTGCCCTTGGGGATGAGGCCCGCACCGAGGCCCTTTACTGGATTGGGTACTTGAGAAGGCAGGGGCTTAAGGTGGAGTATTCCCTGGAGGACAAGAGCCTTAAGGCCCAGATGAAGCAGGCAGACAAGGCGGGCGCGCGTTACTGTCTCATTGTTGGTGAAAGGGAGATGGACGAGGAAGAGGCCATCTTGAGGGATATGAAAACCAAGGAGCAGGAGGGCATTGATCTTGATGACCTGCCAGAAATACTTGTTGAGAAGATAAAGAGCCAAGGAGACGAATAAAAATGGAACCCATGGGAGAGCTTAGACGCACCCACGACTGTTACAGCATCACAGAAGAGAGTCTTGAATCTGAAGTCACCTTGAT
>JALWYS010000119.1 GCA_027003115.1 Deltaproteobacteria bacterium
CTTCCTCAACAAAAAACATGGAACAGTGCTCAGATGTGGCATCATCCATGGTCACTATTAAGTCCCATTTCTTACCCTTTACCCATTCATGAGTTGAGCCATCTTGAAGAAGCATCATGCCAGGATAGGGACTGCGGGGACGACTCTTACGATGCCTCCCTCGTTTCTTGCCTTTAATAATTAATCCTTTTGCCTGCAAGGTATTCTTGACCCATGTATAACCTCTCTTACCACCATGTTCCGTGGAATACTTCCGATAAAAATGCCTTGCATTGAAGCCTTGGTAGCGATCTCGATACAAATTCTCCACTTGCATCACCTCGTCCACCGGTGCCTTCCTATGAGAAGGGCTGTTTAAACGTTTGTCCAGCAGTCCCTCCAATCCCTCTTCTTCGTAACGCTTTATGTATCTGCGAAATGTCCTGTGACTTACTCCAAGAAGCATCGCAGCCTGTTCCTGAGTAAGTTTCTTCTTTTTACAACTTCCGTAAGCTTCCTCGAATCTCATAAGTTTGATTTCCTCCATTATATGTGCCCGGCTCATATGAATACCTCCTAAACTCCCATATAAATCCGGACAAGTTATGTGTTAAAATGGAGGACAATTTATTTGCTCGTAACATCAAGTGTTTAATTCCTTGACACCAAAATGAAGCTATCCTAAACTTTTCAGCTTTAAAAAGGGTCTACAAATCATAGCCATAAAATTTATATCCCACTAAAATATTTCAAAAAGGAGACGTAATATGTCCAGTGACAAGATTATCCAGGTGACCGATGCAGATTTCGATGAAAAGGTGCTCAAGAATGATCTACCAGTGTTGGTTGATTTTTGGGCAGCTTGGTGTGGGCCCTGCAGGGCCATAGCTCCGGTTATTGATCAGCTGGCAGATGAGTTTGACGGCAAGGTTGTTATTGCCAAAATGAACGTTGATGAAAATCCTGCCACTCCAGGCCGGTTTGGAATAAGGGCCATACCTACTCTGATCCTTTTCAAGGATGGAAACGTTGTAGAGCAGATAACAGGCGCAGTTGGCAAGACCGTTATAGAAAATGCCCTTTCAAAGGTTGCATAGATGATTCATGACCTTGTGATAGTGGGCGGCGGCCCTGCAGGCTTGGCTGCCGCCATTTATGCCGGAAGGGCCAAACTGGAAGGCTTTATACTTGAAAAGATGAGTCCAGGTGGCCAAGTCCTGATTACAGATCTTGTGGAAAACTATCCTGGATTTCCAGAAGGCATTACAGGGTTTGAGCTGGTTGAAAAGCTCTCTGCCCATGCCCAAAAATTCGGTTTTGGCGTTAAAAATGGAGAGGTTCAGAAAATCGAGTCAGAGGGCGAAAATTTCAAACTGATCCTTACTGATGACAAGATCGTCACCTCAAAAACGGTAATAGTGGCAACCGGTGCCACCCACAGAAAGCTTGGGGTGGAAGGAGAAGAACGATTGACAGGCCGTGGGGTCTCCTACTGTGCAACATGCGATGGGCCATTTTTCAGGGACCAGGTGGTTGCCGTTGTGGGTGGGGGTGACAGCGCCGTTCAAGAGGCAGTTTTTCTCACCAAGTTTGCCCAAAAGGTCTATCTTATTCACCGAAGGGACGAGCTAAGAGCCATAAAGGTCCTTCAGGAACGGGCCTTATCCAATGAGAAGATAGAATTCATCTGGGACAGTACTGTTGAGGCCATAGAAGGCAAGGATCAGGTGGAATCAATCCGCATATATAACAAGAAGAGTGGTGAGGTCACGAACCTTCCTGTTGACGGCATCTTCATATTCATTGGAATAGAACCGGTTACCGGTTTCATAAGGGACTTGGTAAATACCGATGAACGTGGTTTTATCAAAACAGATGAATGGATGCGCACCTCTATTAAGGGCGTTTACGCTGCCGGAGATTGCAGACTTAAGCCTCTTTTGCAGATAGTAACTGCAGTGGCGGAAGGAGCCACTGCTGCATACGCTGTGGAACACGACCTGTCATGAAAAAAAACCTTTCACTCTTGGTAATCTGCCTTTTATTTTCATCAACCTTTTTTCTCGGAAGCTGCTCAAGCAAATCTGGGGATTCTTGGTTAAAGAGGATTTTTTCTCCCCAGGAGGAGGAAGAAGGACCAATTCCTCCAGAGGCCCAGCTAACTGCAAAGGCCATGCATTATTTTGATATAGGTAGATACCTTCTTGCAGAAGAGGAATTCAAGAAGATCAGGGACAGGTACCCTTTCAGCCCTTATGCAACCGTTGCTGAACTTCGTCTTGCCGACTGCAAGTACTACCAGGGACTTTATGAGGAGGCCATTCCCCTTTATCAGGACTTTGAGAACCTCCATCCCACAAACGAGGCCATTCCCTACGTTATTTTCCAGATAGGAAGCTGCTATTACCACCTGATGGACACCCCAGACAGGGATCAGACAAGTACCCACAAAATGATTGAGACATATACCAGGCTCATCAATCGCTATCCTGACAGCGCCTTTACCCTTGAGGCACAGAGAAGAATAAAGGAAGGAAGGGCCCTTCTCGCAGAGCACGAGTATGTGGTTGCACATTGGTACTTCAGGACCGATCACATTCCACAGGCCATAAAGAGGCTTGAAAACATCATTACCCTTTATCCTGACACCCCCATCTATCACAAGGCGGTCATGAAAATCGCCGAGTACAAAGACGTTGCCGAACATCTTGATGAGTACGTAAAGGCAGAAGAAAAGAAGGAAGAAGAGAAGAAATTGCATCACCGCCCTTGGTGGAAAAACCTCTGGCCGTTCTAGCTAGAAACATCAAGCCTTTTCGATGTAAAAAAATTTTATCCAGTCGATAATATCCTAAATAGGTTCATCGTGATTGAAATTGCACTCGGCCTTTCCCTGTTCCTTTGGATATTGATTTTACTCCTTCCGTGGCAGCCTTGGCGTACAAAGGAACGGTTTGACTCATGTGAAGGATGCGAAAGAGAGGTGCTTGGGGAGTTAACGGTTCTTATCCCTGCAAGGAATGAGGCTGCTTCAATCAAACATTCACTTACTTCCCTGCTTAGTCACTCAGAAGAACTCAAGATCATAGTGATAGATGACTGTTCAGATGACGGCACAGACAAAGTGGCCAAAGAAATCCTTGGAGATAGGGGCAAGGTCATAGGCGGCACAAATCCTCCTCATGGTTGGAGTGGAAAACTCTGGGCCCTTGAGCAGGGACTGAGGGAGGTAAAGACAAAATACGTGCTCCTCCTTGATGCAGATATTGTAGTTGAAAGGGGGATTGTTTCATCTGCCCTATCCTTCATGATGAAGAACAAGATAGATCTTTTTTCCCTCATGGCTTGGCTTCACATGAAACACCCGGTTGAGAGGCTTTTTCTTCCTGCCTTTGTCTATTTTTTCAAGCTCATCTACCCCTTTTCCCTCGTGAACAAAAAGGGACATTTTGTAGCAGCTGCTGCTGGCGGATTCATTCTCACAAAGACTACACTTTTAAGGCAGCTTGGGGCCTTTTCCT
Organism: Deltaproteobacteria bacterium; assembly: GCA_027003115.1. GTDB lineage: Bacteria > Desulfobacterota > Dissulfuribacteria > Dissulfuribacterales > QOAL01 > JAADCZ01. Next base: position 3,501 of record JALWYS010000119.1, read on the forward strand.
CCATTAGGGACTGCATAATAGACGATTGTAATCTTGCCAGATTGGTAAAAAGAAACGGCGGAACCTTGTTTCTTGGACTAACCCACTGTGTTAAAAGCATAAGACAATATAAAGGCCTTGATGAAATATGGAAGATGGTTGAGCGAACCGCTTACACCCAGCTTGGTTATAATCCTGTCTTGTTGTTAATAGTAACAATACTTATGGTTTTGGCTTTTGTTGTGCCAGTTTTGGGTATTGTTTATGGCTCTATCTTGACCTTAGTCATATCTTTTTTAACGCTTTTTATTATGGCTATTTCATACAGACCCGTTTTAAAGTATTATTTTCTTCCAGACTGGCTGTGTTTCACCCTTCCTCTGGTTGCTGTCTTTTATATGGGCATGACTTGGTCATCGGCAGCGAAATATTATTTGGGTCAAGGAGCCGCCTGGAAGGGACGGACCTACAGGAAAACAAAAATGAGATCGTGAGAAAGATATGGGCAAGAAGAAACTGAAGATATTGTTGGCCCAGCCCAGGGGTTTCTGTGCAGGGGTTAAAAGGGCCATAAAGATCGTTGAAACGGCCCTTGAACGCTATGGTGAGCCGGTGTGGGTCTTGCACGAAATTGTCCACAACACCCATGTAATAAAAAACCTTTCAAAGGCTGGTGCGCAGTTTGTTGAGGAGATTGACGAAATTCCCACTGGAGCCATTACCATTTTTAGTGCCCACGGTGTTTCTACTGCCGTTGAACAAAAGGCAGAAGAAAAGGATCTCAAGGTCATAGATGCCACGTGTCCACTGGTCAAAAAGGTTCATCATCAGGCCATGAGGTACAATAAGTCCGGGCACGATGTCATAATCATTGGCCATCACGGGCATCCCGAGGTGGAAGGCACCCTTGGAAGGGTTAGCGGCAAGGTCGTTGTGGTCTCCACAATCGACGATATAAGGAAACTAGAGCCTACAAATCCTGAAAAGGTGGCCTATGTAACCCAGACCACCCTCAGTACAGATGACACTCGTGAGCTTATAGAAGAGCTCAACAGGAGATTCCCTAACATAAAGGGACCGGATCTCAAGGACATCTGTTATGCCACCCAGAGCAGACAGGATGCAGTAAGAAAACTGGCAGAAGAGGTGGACATGCTACTGGTGGTTGGTTCTCAAAACAGCTCCAATTCCAACAGGCTCAGGGAGACAGGAAGTGCAAGGGGCCTGGAGGCATACCTTGTGGACAATGCAGACCATGTGGATCTGGCCTGGTTTGACGGAAAGTCCATTGTTGGCATAACGGCTGGGGCATCCGCACCAGAGGTCCTGGTGCAAGACATTATCAAGATGCTGGCAGAACACTTTGAACTTGATGTTCAGCCACAAAATGGAAAAGAGGAAACCATGCAGTTCAAACTTCCCAGGTTCCCTGATTTTTAACAGACTGGTGCATCATTATGTCTGGTAGTGTAAAATATTTTGTGTGAATTTTAAAAGGTAGAAAAAAGGCACTTTTCCTTGTAAGGGTTTTGATAGCCAAAAATCAAACCGAAAGGAGAAGTGCCTTGAAACTGGAAATCAGCGTACCT
>JALWYS010000120.1 GCA_027003115.1 Deltaproteobacteria bacterium
AGACAAACAGGGAGATATGCAAATATGCCTGCAGCCACGAAAAGTGCCAAGGCCTTGGGACGACGCTCTCGGTGCTTGTCCTGAAAAATAATCATGCCATCATAGGGCACGTGGGAGACAGCCGCATATACCGGATGAGAAAGGGAGTGCTTGAACTGCTGACCCAGGACCATACATTTGTCCAAGACCTGGTGGATATGGGGGAGATTACCAGGGAAGAGGCCGGGGAGAATCCCATGCGTCACGTGCTCATGCAGGCCCTTGGTACTGGCATGGATGAAATATTCACAAGATGCGAAAGGCTAGAGCCAAGAGACATATTCCTGCTTTGTTCTGATGGTCTGCACGACATGGTCTCAGAAACAGACATTGCTGCCATCCTCAATAAGGACATACCAATAGGTAAGATATGTGAAAACCTTGTGCAAAAGGCACTGGATGAAGGCGGCAGGGACAACGTCACAACCATAGTTGTAAAATATTATAAAAAAAACAAAGACAAACATGGATGAAAAAACTCAACATAGCCTTCCCATAGGCACCATACTGAACGACAAGTGGGTGATACTGGAGTTTATCGCAAAAGGCGGCATGGGCGAGATATACAGGGCCCACCAGCTAAACCTCAAGCGCGATGTTGCCATAAAGACGGTATCCAGGCAGTGGCTGGACGACATCCAGGAGGACCCAGAAGAAAAAGAAAACGCCCTAAAGCGCTTCAGGCAAGAAGTTCTTACCATGGCCCAGATCCGCCATCCAAACGTCATCCAGATATACGACTTCGACAAGGCCTCCGTCAAAACAGACAAGGAGGAGTATGAGATAAACTACATTGCCCTGGAATACGTACCCGGCCTTACACTCAGGGATACCATGAAAGATGAGGGCTTCTATCCTAATGAGGCTGCCACTGTTGCATGGATTCGCAAGTATTTTATTCCCGTCTTGAACGGGGTTTCTGCAATTCACAGGGCGGGTATCTTTCACAGGGACATTAAGCCCGAAAATGTTCTGCTGGATAATGACACGCCCAAGATAGCGGACTTTGGCCTTGCACGTTCCTGCCACATGGAATCCATGACCTGTTCCCTGGAGATCAAAGGGACACCGGGTTACATGGCCCCTGAACAGTTCATGGATTTTAAAAGGGCAGATGCGCGAACAGACATCTATGCCCTGGGAAAAATACTCTATGAGGCCATAGCAGGGAAAATTCCGGAAAATGCCGTCCCGTTTACCCAAGTGGGGCTTAAAGACCCAGAGGGGGAGCTTTTCCAAAAGCTGGACCGGATCATAAGAAAGGCTACGGACAAGGAGCCCGAAAGGAGATTTCAGTCTGTTTCTGAAATGAAAAAGGCATTGGAAGAGGCTATTGATTCATGGCAGCATTCCGAGCGTTCACAGAGTCCTTCCCAGACGGGGCTAAGCGGCGTTTATATGTCCAGGAAAACCCTGACAATTTTATCGGTGCTGGCTGCCCTTCTATTTGTTGGCCTTGCCTTCTGGGGATTTCACTACGTGCAGGAGCACTTTTTATCAGTCCAGCCTGCCAGGGTCAGGACGCTTGTCCTCCCAAGTCAGTATCCTGCCAAAATAGAAAGCGTTGACGGCACCATCTTGCGTCTCATGCCTGGAGGAACCTTTTGGCTGCCAGATGACTTTGACAGCACCTCGTCTGGAACCATAGAGGTAGCCCCTTTTTATATGGATGAAACCCCTGTAACAAACCAGCAATTTGTGGACTTTCTGAACCAAATAAGGGCAGACCTTAAAGTGGAAGAGGGTGCTGTAAAGAGAGACGGAAAGATATATCTCTATCTTGGCGAGGCCTTGCAAGGGTACGAGCCAATCGTCTTCTTTAACGGCAGGTTCAAGGTGAAAAACTCAGCCCACTCTGCCTGCCCGGTAATCAGGGTCACTGGTTACGGAGCGCAGGCCTATGCCTTTTTTTACGGAAAGAGACTTCCCACCAAACTTGAATGGCTTTACGTGGCCGCAGAGGGAAACGTTAAAGGAGGCAAAAATCAGCAAGACAAAAGGCAAATTGTGCTTCCACCCTCATTTTTTGAACCAATCAAGCTTCCATATCCTGTGATGTTGTTTAAACCAAATTTTTTTGGCATTCGGGCAATGAACATCCACCTAGGAGCATGGGTTCTGGATGTTCTTTTCGTCCAAAAAAATCAAAAGGAATTGCCACTTACCATACTTGCAGGTTTTGAAACAGGGCTTTCGGAACAAAGCAGAATACCCCTTCCGGTAAATAGAAACCCCTGGGAGGCCTTTGAGGAGGTGGGCTTTAGATGCGTAAAGAATGTAACCCAAAACCTTTCCGTTGGCAGCAAAAAGGCCAGCAGATAAAAGGACGGCTAAGTCTACTCCTGTATTCTCTCGTGGCTCTGTCTTTATGGCTGCCCGCATCGGCCTTGGCCCATGAGGGGGAAGGCTTAAGGATACCTTTTTCATCAACCCTTTGTACATTATAGCAGCCCTTGGGGCGCTAACCCTTTCTTTGCTGCTCACAACCTTTTTAATTGGAAAGTTTATGTTCAAGGACAGGGCCAGGCTTTTTGTCTGGCACAAACGGGCAGCCTTTGCAACCATATTTGTAGCCCTTGTCCACCTGCTATCGGTGCTGTTTCTTCACTGAGAAAAGGGAGTACAGAAGGACTTATGTACTCCCTAAATAATTAAGTAAGTGAGACCAGCAGCTTGTCTACTAGGCTTGGGACTACCTTGGAACACCAGTCTTTACCTTCTCGTTTGGAAGGACAAAACGCGGCGGCTTTCTTGGTACATTTTCACCTTACCGTTTGGTAGGATGAATGATAGATCCTGTTCCATCTGTCTCAGAATCTCTAAATATAACATTTATGCAGCCATAGTTGTTGTCTTCCCTTGTTTCATGAACATCGTCGTCGGCATCAATCTTCAGACAAAGCCTTCCATCTCCCGGGCCAAGGTAGGCCTGGGTGGCCGCGTGCCGAATCTCTTTTGGTCCAAGGGAAAGATTCCTCTGGATGCTTACCACAGAGGAATTGAAATAAAGCTTGTTCTTAAAACCAGAGGCAGGGCCCCCATTGAATTCCCGGTAGCCATAATAGATATCAAAGGCCACCTTGCCACCGCTTACAAGGAGCACATCTTCTGGAGTAAGCGTTACGGTGCGGCCCCAGTCCACCTGCTTCTTCCTCTTTCCAATCTTCATGTATCCATAAAAAGCAAGATCAGCTTTCCCCTTCACCACGAAGGTCCTTGGTTCAAACCTGTTATTGTCTTCACGGGTTTCATCCACTGCATTGGTAATGTCAACTATGGCCCCCAGCCTGTGGGTGCCTGGCCTTAAGATTATGGAGCTCCATATAAATGTGACGCTTCCACCTGGCCTTCTCAGATTTTTGTCAGGATCGATGACATGTAATGCAAAATTGCCCCTTATACTATTTCCCTTAATTAGGCCTACAGACGCACTGTTGAACTGTGAAAGAGGGATGGGGCCGGGGCCAATGTTTTTCAGGGTAATCTGTATCCAGTTATCACTAGTCAGACCGACTGAGCTCACTATGAGATCCGGCTTTGCCATTAATGCCAGGGCGGAATTCGCAAATGCCGCTGACACAAATAAAAACAGCACTGTAAAAATAACAACAATGGGCGACTTGGCTGGACATGTTTGCATCTTCATTTTCTTTCCTCCTTTTTGCAGTTTTGATATTTGGAATTTCAGACTCCTTTTGCTTATTTGTGTCCTTTTGGAGGAAAAAAGTTCACTCAAAGGAAGGTATGTCTTAAAATTAAAATCGACTCGGGTAACGGTTTAAAAAGACAACCAGTAAGATTACCAAATAGGGATTAAGCCCAGACTAGACGGAACTATAAATGGTAAAAATCACCCAAAAGCTAAAGATTCCCGATGAGGAAATCCGCTTCACCTTTTCACGTTCGAGCGGCCCTGGAGGGCAAAACGTCAACAAGGTGAATACCAAGGCCACCCTTAGATTTGACATAGATTCTACGAAAAGCCTGACACCTGAACAGAAAAAGGTGCTTAAACGGAGGCTTCACAACAGAATAAGCAGGAATGGGGTGCTCACCGTGTCGTCTGACAGGTTCAGATCACAACGGGCAAACAGGGAAGAGGCCCTCAGACGCTTTGTTGAACTCCTGAACCAGGCCCTTAAGCCACGCCCCAAAAGGAAAAAGACATCCATCCCAAGGGCTGCAAAGGAAAGACGACTTAGGGAAAAGAAACACAGGAGCAGGATAAAGGCAGCCCGAAGAAAGGACCTTTCAGGCGAGTGGTAAAGGCCTTCTCCGGGCTGAAAATGGGCTTATTATCAGTCTGCCTTTTTTCTCATGAAGGCAGGGATTTCAAGCTCATCAGGATCAAGGGATTCAAAGCCTGTGAATTCCCCTGATTTCTGGCCCTTTTTCTCGGAGGAAAAATCAAGAGCACCCTTTTTGACCTTTTGGATGGGCAGTTCCTCTTCTGGCGGTGGTTCCTCGGAGACGCGCTTCTGTCTTGCCGCCTCAATGCTTGTGACCACCGGATCCTCCATGGGCAAGGGTTTTTCCCTTCCAATACCCGTTGCTATGACGGTGACCCGTATCTCCTCGCCCATGTTATCGTCAAAGACGGTTCCCCATATGATATTTGCATCATCATGGGCCTCTTCATAGATGAGGGTGGATGCCTGATCCACCTCTTCCATGCTGAGGGTGGTGGCACTGGCAGTTATGTTCATGAGAATGCCGCGAGCGCCACTTATGGATACGTCTTCAAGAAGCGGATTGGCAATGGCCATCTGGACTGCCTCAAGGGCCCTGCGCTCACCCTTTGCCACTCCTGTTCCCATAAGGGCCATGCCCATCTCCGCCATGACGGTGCGCACGTCCGCAAAGTCAACGTTTATGTAGCCCTGGACTACTATAAGGTCGGAAATACCCCTTACGGCGTAGTAAAGAACCTCGTCCGCCTTCTTGAACATCTCGAGAAAAGGGGTATTTGGCTGCGCAAGGCTCCTGAGCCTGTCATTTGGAATGGTAATGATTGT
>JALWYS010000121.1 GCA_027003115.1 Deltaproteobacteria bacterium
ATGGTTGCAAGGATAACCTTTGATTCCAAGGGGAACGTGAAAAGGGCGAGCTTTTTTAAGGCCGTAATGAGAAGCCACTGCCGCTTCACCTATAAAAAGGTCCAAAGGCTCCTTGACGGAAAAGACAAAAAACTTGCAAGAAAATACAAAACATTTCTAAAGGGCCTCAGGGACATGGAGGAGCTTGCCATTCTTTTAATGAAAAGGCGCAAGGAGCGTGGAAGCATAGACTTTGATCTTCCAGAGCCGGAGGTGATCCTTGGGCTTACCGGAGAGCTTGAAACTATCGTCCTTAGAGAAAGGAGCATGGCCCACAGGCTCATTGAGGAGTTCATGATAGCTGCCAACGAGGCCGTGGCCCGTTTGCTGTCCGAAAGAGGGATACCCGTTCTCTATCGGATACACGAGCCGCCTGAAAGAGAAAAGATGGATGACCTTGTTCAGTACCTCAGGAGCCTTGGCTATAACCTGAAGACCCCCAAAAAAATAGACCCATTCTGGTTTCAGAAAATACTTGGGATGGTGGAAGGAAGGCCCGAGGAGTATGTAATAAACTCCATGCTGCTTAGAAGCATGAACCAAGCCGTCTATTCCCCGGAAAACAAGGGGCACTTTGGCCTTGCTTCCCCCACGTATCTGCATTTCACATCCCCAATAAGGCGCTATCCTGACCTTGTGGTCCACAGGGTGCTAAAGGGAAACCTCAGGCGCATACGAAAACGGCCTGTTTACAAGGAAGATGAACTTTTTCCCCTGGGTGAGCACCTGAGCAAGCGTGAGAGGACGGCCATGGAGGCAGAGCGTGAGATGCTCGACAGGCTCAAGATCCGCTACATGGAAGACAAGATTGGTCAGGAGTTTCACGGCATCATCTCTGGCGTGACATCCTTTGGGATGTTCGTTGAGCTCGAGGAGATACTGGTTTCAGGCGTGGTACGCCTTGTTGACATGGCAGATGATTACTACGAGTTCGACTCGAAGAAACATATGCTCATTGGCAAGCGAACCGGCAAGGTTTACAGGCTTGGCCAGGAGATAAAGCTCAGGCTTATTTCCGTCAACAAGGCCAGAAGACACATAAACTTTGAGATAGTAGAGGATTAGAAAAATGGCAGTCCCTCCAGAGGTACTTGAAAGGATCAAGAAACTTCGGGAAGAGATCAATTACCACAACTACCGCTACTATGTGCTTGACTCTCCGGTCATAAGCGATGAGGAATATGACGCCCTCATGCACGAGCTCAAGGAGCTCGAAGAAAAGTACCCTGAAACCATAACCCCCGACTCCCCCACCCAGAGGGTTGGCGCCCCTCCCTCAGACAAGTTTCGTACAGTGCCCCACCATGTCCCTATGCTCAGCCTGGATGACGCCTTCACTCCTGAAGAGATCCGGGAGTTTGACCAAAGGGTCAAAAAATTTCTCGAAATAGACCACGACATTGAATACACCCTGGAGCCCAAGATGGACGGACTTGCCGTGGAACTGGTTTATGAAAAGGGGGTATTCGTGCTTGGTTCCACCCGTGGGGACGGATACAACGGTGAAGACGTAACCAACAATCTCAGAACGATACCATCCATCCCCTTGAAGCTTCTTTCCATGCATGAGCCGGTTCCAGATCTTCTTGAAGCAAGGGGAGAGGTTTACATGGAAAAGGAGGCCTTTAAAAGGCTTAATGAGGAAAGGGAAAAACAGGGGCTTCCAACCTTTGCCAATCCGAGAAACGCCGCTGCCGGCTCTCTCAGGCAGCTTGATCCAAAGGTTACGGCAAGCAGGCCACTTAACATCTTCTGTTATGGAGTTGGCAGGGTGGAAGGACGCGACTTCAAGACCCAGTGGGAGATACTTCAAACGCTAAAGAAGTGGGGGCTTCGGGTAAACCCGCTGATCAAAAAGGTTACGGGTATAGAAAAGGCCATAAAATACCATGAGTACCTGGCGAGCATCCGCCAGGAGCTTAACTATGAAATTGACGGAATGGTCATAAAGGTCAATGAGGTAGAGCTACAAAACAGGCTTGGGACCAAGGCCAGAAGCCCAAGGTGGGCCATTGCCTACAAGTTTGAGGCGGCTCAAAGTGTAACCCGTATAATAGACATCATTTTGAGCGTTGGAAGGACCGGGGCAGTGACTCCAGTGGCCATCATGGAACCTGTCAGGGTTGGAGGGGTTACCATCAGGAGGGCAACCCTTCACAACGAAGACGAAATAAAGAGAAAGGACATACGCATAGGCGACTGGGTCATTGTTCGTCGTGCCGGAGACGTTATCCCAGAAGTTGTAAAACCCCTTAAGGAGAGGCGTACTGGCAAGGAAAAACCCTTTGTAATGCCAAAATATTGTCCTGTCTGCGGCTCTCCCCTTGTCAAAAAACCCGGGGAGGCAATCTACCGCTGCCCAAATCCAGAATGCTTCCCAAGGCTTTCAAAGAAGATTGCACACTTCGTAAGCAAACCGGCCATGGACATAGAGGGTCTTGGGCCAAAGGTGGTTGAGCAGCTCATAACCGCAGGTATTATCCGGGATATCCCAGATCTTTATAAAATCAAAAAGGAAGACCTTCTTTCCCTTGAAGGCTTTGCTGAAAAATCCGCCCAGAACCTCCTTGAGGCCATTGAAAGAAGCAAGAAAACCACGTTGCCAAGGTTCATCTTTGCCCTTGGCATTCGCCATGTGGGGGAGGTCACAGCCCAGGTACTTGCAAAGCACTTTAAAAGCCTGGAAAATCTCATGAAGGCGTCCCTTGATGATCTCGAGGCCATACCGGGAATAGGGCCTGAGGTTGCCCAAAGCATCTACCAGTGGTTCCAGGACAAAAAGAACCAGGAGCTCATTAGAAGCCTCCTTGAAGCAGGGGTCACCATTGAACCCATGGAGACGGAAAAGAGGCTGCCCCTTGAGGGAAAGAGCTTCGTATTCACAGGGGGGCTCAAGAGTATGAAAAGATCCGAGGCAAAGAAACTTGTAATGTCCCTGGGAGGGGAGGTGCAGTCCACTGTGGGGAAAAACACGGACTTTGTGGTTGTTGGCGAAAATCCTGGCTCAAAGCTTCAAAAGGCCAGACAGCTTGGCATAAAGACCATTGGAGAAGACGAATTTTTGGAAATGGTTGGAATGAAAAAGTAGTCATGGAGGCAGACCATGAGGAGGATACACGCCAAGGTCACAGGAAGGGTCCAGGGGGTCTTCTACCGTGCATCCACCGTGGATACGGCGAGGGCCCTGGGGCTTACGGGATGGGTCAAAAACATGATGGATGGCTCTGTGGAACTCGAGGCCCAGGGGCCTGAAGAAAACATTGAAAAGCTCATCATCTGGCTGAATCAGGGACCGCCCCACGCCAGAGTGGAACACGTTTACGTGACAGACATTCCGGTGGTTGAGGGAGAAAGGGACTTCGTGGTTGAGTACTGAAGCCTTTAGAAGGCCTTAGTGGTGCTTTCTTGTTAGCCTTGTAAGAAGAACGTCCAGCTCCTTTTCACTGTTTTTGAAGTGGTGTTTCTGCATGGCTATTGAAAAATCCCCTTCAGCCATCTTGAAAAAGGGGAAAAGGGTCTCCCTGTCTGCCTTGTGGGCCATATAGATGGATCCACCCGGTGCAAGATACCTGTTCATCACATCAAGAAGGGGTGGAAAGAAACGGGGATGAAAAAGGAGCTCTGACCCTATGATTATATCAAACTGACCAAGGTCATCCCTTGGGCTGAACCAGTCAAGGGCCTCACACCTAAGTGACTGGCATCTATTAAAGATGGCAGAGGCCCTTACAAAGTCCATTATCTCCTCTTCATAGTCTGTCACTGTTACATCATGGCCAATGCTTGAGGCAACCATGCCTGGAACGGCCATGCCTGCCCCAAGCTCAAGTATCCTCTGCCCTTCTTTGGGTGTCATCCTGGTAAGAAACTCGGAAAGCACAAGGGATGCCTCCCAAATCTTTACCCAGAACGGAAATTCAGGTGCGTTTTCATGCACCTCCATGTGGAAAAGGGGGATGAGATCGGCCACGTGCAGGAAGTAGAAGCTCCTGCCTCCAACGCTAACACGTTCAACGTCCAGACTGTACTTGGTCTTGAGCCTTTTGACAATTGGCAGGGCCTCCTCGGGTACCTGAAATTTCCTGGCCCTGCCCTGGCTATTTTCTCCCCTTGTTGAGGAAATGGGTAATTTCAAACTCATGCTGCCTGTTCTTGAGCGGCCTTTTGCCTGTTCTTGTCCCTTTGATCGTAGTAAACACGCCCTGTTCCTGCAGGAATTAACCTTCCCATTATTACATTTTCCTTAAGCCCCCTCAGGTGGTCAACCTTCCCTGCAATGGAGGCGTCGGTCAGCACCTTGGTCGTCTCCTGGAAAGAGGCAGCTGAGATGAAGCTGTCGGTGGTTAGGGAGGCCCTGGTTATTCCGAGAAGCAGGGGTTCTGCAGTTGCTGGCTCCCCGCCCTGGGCAAGTATCCTTTCGTTTTCCTCTTCAAAGATGTGCCGCTCCACCTGCTCACCAAGCATGAACCTGCTGTCGCCAACACTTGTAATCTTTACGCGCTTTAACATCTGGCGGACAATGACCTCAATATGCTTGTCATTAATCTTGACGCCCTGAAGCCTGTAAACTTCCTGGATCTCATCAACCAGGTATCTGGCAAGCTCCTTGATACCCTTAACTCGCAGAAGGTCATTGGGGTTTAGCACGCCGTCCATTAGTGGTTCACCTGCACGAACGTAATCGCCCTCGTGCACGGCAATATGCTTACCCCTGGGAACCAGGTATTCCCTGGGCTCACCATACTCTGGGGTAATGATGATGCGACGTTTGTTCTTTACGTCCTTTCCAAAGGAGACAACGCCGTCGATCTCGGAAATTATTGCATACTCCTTGGGCTTTCTGACCTCGAAGAGCTCGGCAACCCTTGGAAGACCACCGGTGATATCCTTTGTTTTTGTGGTTTCCCTGGGAATCTTTGCAAGGATATGGCCTGGTTCCACCATGTCCCCTTCCTCAACGGTTATGATGGCACCAACAGGAAGCTGGTAACGTGCATCACCCTTGGTCTGTACGAGCTTCTTGGTGCGTCCCCTTTCATCCTTTATGGAAATCCTTGGACGGTACTCAGAGGCCTTGTACTGGATAACCACCTTGCTGGCCTTTCCTGTAACCGGGTCCACCTTTTCCTGTATGGTCACACCCTCAATGATGTCGCCAAACTTGACCTTGCCACCAACCTCCGTGAGGATTGGAATGGTATACGGATCCCATTGGGCAAGCTTGGTGCCTGGTTCTACCTGGTCACCATCCTTTACCAGGAGCTCCGCCCCGTAAATCACCGGATAACGCTCTCTTTCCCTGCCGTCTGGGGCGACTATGACGATCTCTCCGTTCCTGTTGAGCACGACTTCCCTGCCCTGGGCATTTGTAACGGTGATGATCTTTTCAAGCTTAACGGTGCCAACGCCGTTACAACGGATTTCTGCCTGCTCTGCCTTACCGCTTGCAGTACCACCAATGTGGAAGGTACGCATGGTTAGCTGGGTTCCTGGCTCCCCGATGGACTCTGCAGCTATGATTCCAATGGCCTCACCCCTTACAACCATGCTACCTCTGGCAAGGTCCCTGCCGTAACACTTGGCACAGACCCCAAAGGGAGCACGACACGTCAGGACAGAGCGAATCTCCACCTTGGAGATACCAGCGTCCTCTATCTTCTTGGCCTTTTCCTCGTCTATCTCCTCGTTTGCAGGAACAAGGACCTCTCCTGTTACAGGGTCCACAATATCCATGAGGGCAACCCTTCCGAGTACCCTCTCGGAGACCCTCTGGATGATTTCGCCACCCTCCATGAGATGATCCATCTCGATTCCGTCAATGGTTCCACAGTCGTCCATGGTGATGGTGGAATCCTGGGCCACGTCCACCAGACGTCTGGTAAGGTAACCTGAGTTGGCCGTCTTAAGAGCCGTATCTGCAAGGCCTTTCCTGGCTCCGTGGGTGGAGATGAAGTACTCAAGAACACTCAGGCCTTCCCTGAAGTTTGCCTTAATGGGGGTCTCAATGATCTCCCCCGAGGGCTTTGCCATGAGCCCCCTTATTCCTGCAAGCTGCCTTATCTGGTCCTTGCTGCCCCTTGCCCCGGAATCTGCCATAACAAAGATGGGATTGAAGCTTGGAATCTCTATCTTGTTCCCCTCTTCATCCTCTACGTAGTCCTTGGACATGTTTTCCATCATGACCTTGGCTACTTCGTCGGTTGCCCTGGTCCAGATGTCGATCACCTTGTTGTAGCGCTCTCCATCGGTGATAAGACCCTCTGCATACTGTCTCTGGACCTCTGCCACCTCCTTCTGGGCACGCTCCAGAATCTCCGCCTTACTCTCAGGAATCTTCATGTCATTGATGCTGATGGAAAGCCCTGCAAGGGTTGCATTGTGGTAACCAAGATCCTTGAGCCTGTCTGCCATGATACAGGTCTTCTTGGCTCCGGCTGCACGGTAGGCCTTGTCAATGAGCTGGGCAAGGTCCTTTTTCCTCATGACCTTGTTCACCATCTCAAAGGGCACCTCATCCGGCACGATGTCGTAAAGGAGAACCCTTCCAACGGTTGTCTCCACAAGCTCACCCTTCATGATAACCTTTATGGCCGCCTGCAAATCCACTGCACCCTCATCATAGGCAAGGATCACCTCTTCAATGGAATTGAACACCTTGCCCTCGCCCTTGGCCTTTGGCCGCTCCCTGGTCATGTAGTAGACACCAAGGACAATATCCTGGGTGGCTGTGATTATGGGGGAGCCGTGGGCAGGTGAGAGCACGTTGTTGGTGGACATCATGAGCACCCTGGCCTCTGTCTGAGCCTCCACAGAAAGGGGAACGTGTACCGCCATCTGGTCGCCATCAAAGTCTGCATTGTAAGCGGTACAGACCAGTGGATGCAGCATGATGGCCTTGCCCTCGACGAGAACGGGCTCAAAGGCCTGGATACCAAGCCTGTGGAGCGTTGGCGCCCTGTTAAGAAGCACTGGATGCTCCCTTACCACTTCATCAAGGGCATCCCATACCTCTGGAAGCTCCTTCTCAACCATTTTCTTGGCGCTCTTTATGGTGGAAACAAGGCCCTTTTGCTCAAGCTTGTTGTAGATAAATGGTTTAAATAGCTCTATGGCCATCCTCTTTGGAAGGCCGCACTCATGGAGCTTGAGTTCTGGTCCAACAACAATGACCGAACGCCCAGAGTAATCAACGCGCTTTCCAAGGAGGTTTTGCCTAAAACGTCCCTGCTTTCCCTTGAGCATGTCCGACAAGGACTTTAAGGGCCTCTTGTTGGGGCCAGTAACCACCCTTCCCCTTCTTCCGTTGTCAAAAAGGACGTCAACCGCCTCCTGGAGCATGCGTTTTTCATTACGGATTATGATGTCAGGGGCATCAAGGTCCTTGAGCCTCTTCAGCCTGTTGTTCCTGTTTATGACCCGGCGATAGAGGTCGTTGAGGTCAGAGGTTGCAAAGCGCCCTCCGTCAAGGGGAACAAGGGGCCGAAGGTCAGGCGGAAGAACCGGAATCACGCTCAGAATCATCCATTCGGGTTTGTTTCCAGAGCCACGAAATGCCTCCACCACCCTGAGCCTCTTGCCAAGCTTCTTTCTCTTGGCCTCGCTCCTGGTCTTTTGCATCTCCTCCCTGAGTTCGTGGGAGACCTGATCAAGGTCAAGGTGGCTAAGCAGGTAGTGGATGGCCTCGGCGCCTATGCCCACCTGGAACTTTTCCCCAAACTGCTCGTAATTCTTCTGGTATGTCTCATCAGACATGAGCATACCAACTGGAATGTCCGGGATTTCTGATTCGATAACAATATGGGATTCAAAGTAAAGGACCCTTTCAAGCTCCTTTAGACTAAGATCCAGAAGGGCCCCTATCTTGCTTGGGAGGCTCTTAAGAAACCATATATGTGCAACAGGGGCAGCAAGGGAGATGTGCGCCATTCTCTGACGCCTGACCTTTGACTGTATTACCTCAACTCCGCACTTTTCGCACACAATGCCCCTGTGCTTCATCCTCTTGTACTTACCGCACAAACACTCGTAATCCTTAACAGGGCCAAAGATCTTTGCACAGAATAGACCGTCCCTTTCTGGCTTAAAGGTCCTGTAATTGATGGTCTCAGGCTGCTTGACCTCTCCGTGGGACCTTTTCAGTATGGTTTCAGGAGAGGAAATGGATATTCTAACCGCCTTGAAATTCAGGGGATCCTTGGGTTTTGTAAATAGAGAAAGAAGATCGTCCATAAAATAGACCTCTTTTGATATTTATGTTTGAAAATTCAAGGCTGCCCTGCTACATGCGCCAGGGCAGCAGTGTTACCGTTAAACTATCAAGCGTTATTCAAGAAGTTCAATATCCATGCACAACCCCTGGAGCTCCTTTACAAGCACGTTAAAGGACTCGGGGATACCTGCTTCAAGGAAGTTGTTACCCTTTACAATCTTTTCATACATGCGGGAGCGCCCGGTAACGTCGTCCGACTTAACCGTCAGGAACTCCTGGAGGGAATAGGCTGCGCCGTATGCCTCCATGGCCCAGACCTCCATCTCTCCAAGCCTCTGGCCACCAAACTGGGCCTTACCTCCAAGGGGCTGCTGGGTAACCAGAGAATAAGGCCCTGTTGAACGGGCATGGATCTTGTCAGAGACAAGATGATGGAGCTTTAGCATGTACATGACACCAACGGTGATCTTTTCCTTGAAGGGCTCACCGGTAAGGCCGTTGTAAAGGGTCACCTGACCTATCTCTGGCTGGCCCGATTCCTTAAGAAGCTTTCTTATTACCTTTTCATCTGCTCCGTCAAAAACAGGGGTGGCAACGGGCACGCCGTTTTCAAGATGAAGAGCAAGCTCCCTCATCTCTTCGTCTGAGAGGCCAGACAGCAGTGCATCCAGCTCCTTCTTTGAATATATCTTGGCCATCTTGGCCTTGACCTTTTTGATTTCATATTTCCTGGCAAGCTCTGCTATCTGCTCACCAAGTTTCTTGGCACCCCAGCCAAGGTGTACCTCCAGAATCTGCCCCACGTTCATACGGGATGGCACTCCCAGGGGATTCAAGATGATGTCTACAGGGGTTCCGTCCTCAAAGTAGGGCATATCTTCCACGGGAACGATCTTGGAGACAACACCCTTGTTTCCGTGACGTCCTGCCATCTTGTCCCCCACCTCAAGCTTGCGCTTTACGGCCACGTAGACACGTACCATCTTGATTACACCTGGCGGGAGCTCATCACCCTTCTTGAGACGCTCTATCTTGCCTTCAAAGAACTCCTTTATGCGTTCAAGCTCTGCTTCATACCAATCAAGTATATCTATTACATAGGGATCAACGGTGCTTCTGCCTTCAAGGATCAGGTCCCTCAGCCTGTGAAGTGGAACCTTTCTGAGTGCCTCCTTGGTTATCTTCTTTCCTGCATCAAGAAGAAGCCTGTGGCGGGCATCCTTTATGACAACGGCTGGCTTTTTACCAACCAGGTATTCTTCAAGCTTTCTAAGGGCTGTACGTCTTATGACGTTTATCTCATCTTCCTGGTCTTGCATTATGGCGGCAACTTCCATGTCTTCAAGCTTTTTTGCACGCTCATCCTTTGGAATGCCCTTTCTGGAAAAGACCTTTGCGTCAACGACAACGCCCTGCACTCCTGGGGGCACCCTCAGGGACGTATCCTTTACATCCCCTGCCTTTTCCCCAAAAATGGCCCTAAGCAGCTTTTCTTCTGGGGAAAGCTGGGTTTCACCCTTTGGGGTGACCTTGCCAACCAGGATATCCCCTGCCTTGACTTCGGCACCTATTCTCACTATGCCCGATTCATCAAGATTTCTCAGGGCATCTTCGCCAACGTTTGGAATATCCCTGGTTATCTCTTCACGTCCAAGCTTGGTGTCTCTAGCCTCTACCTCGAACTCTTCTATATGGACAGAGGTATAAACATCGTCCTGGACTATTCTTTCACTGACTATAATGGCATCCTCAAAATTGTAGCCCCTCCAAGGCATAAAGGCCACAACCACATTCTTTCCAAGAGCAAGCTCCCCGTACTTGGTTGAGGCGCCATCCACCAGTACCTGGCCCTTTTTGACCCTTTGGCCTGGCTTAACGATCGGGATCTGGTTTATGGTGGTGGTCTGGTTGGATTTTTGATACTTTATGAGCTTGTGTATCTCCACCTCAACAGGCTTTCCGGTTTCAGGGTCTTCGTCGTAACCTACAACCAGCCTGTTGGCGTCCACATCTTCGATCCAGCCATCCCTTTTGGCCATAATGGTTACACCGGAATCCCTGGCTACGGCCTTTTCTATTCCAGTGCCAACTATTGGTGCATCACACTTGAGCAAGGGAACGGCCTGACGCTGCATGTTTGAACCCATAAGCGCACGGTTGGCGTCGTCATTTTCAAGAAACGGAATGAGTCCAGAAGAAACGGAGACCATCTGGTTAGGGGCTACGTCAATGGCCGTAACCTCCTCGGAAGGCACCATGAGAAACTCGCCCTTGCGCCTTACTCCAACAAAATCCTCCTTTATACGCCCCTTTCCATCAAGGGCAACAGTTGACTGACAGACCGTCTCTTCTTCCTCCTGGGAAGCAGTAAGGTACACGATTTCGTTTGTCACCTTTCTATTCTTGACCCTTCTATATGGGGTTTCAATGAAACCGTACTCGTTCACACGACCGAAGGCGCTAAGGGACACTATTAGTCCAATATTTGGACCTTCCGGGGTCTCAATTGGGCATATCCTTCCGTAGTGGGTAGGATGGACGTCCCTTACCTCAAATCCTGCCCTTTCCCTTGAAAGGCCTCCAGGGCCTAGGGCCGAAAGCCTGCGTTTATGGGTTATCTCAGAAAGGGGGTTGGTCTGGTCCATGAACTGGGACAGCTGGCTTGAGCCAAAAAACTCCTTTATCACAGAGGTTACAGGCTTTGGATTTACAAGGTCGTTTGGCATGAGGGCTTCCACTTCCTGGAGGGTCATGCGCTCCTTTATGGCCCTTTCCATCCTTACAAGACCTATCCGATACTGGTTCTCTATGAGTTCTCCAACAGAGCGCACACGCCTGTTGCCAAGGTGATCTATGTCATCCACGGGGCCCTGGGTGTCCTTTAGATGAACGAGTTCCTTTACAATGGCAATGATGTCTGAGTAAAGGAGCACCCTCTGGGTAAGAGGAACATCGAGGCCCAAGCGCTGATTCATCTTGTATCGGCCAACCTCTGAAAGGTCATAGGTGTCTTCCTTGAAAAAGAGCGAGTTAAAGAATTTTTCGGCAACCTCGGCAATAAGGGGAGAACTGGGTCTGAGCCGCCTGTATATTTCAAGTATGGCCTCTTCCTGGGTTTCCACCTTATCCAAAAGGAGGGTATCTCTGATGGAAGAGCTGACCTTTATACCGTCAATGAAGAGGGTCTGGATCTCGGTTATTCCATTTTCCCTCAATACAGTAAGATCCTCTTCAGACAACCTGGTATTCTTGGGAATAAGTATCTCTCCAGTTGCTGGATCCACCACGTCCTGGGCGGAAATCTTGCCTATCAAATCATCATCTGTAACAGGCACCCTCTCGATTCCAAGATCCGCCAACTTTCTCAGCATGGTCTTGGAAAACTTCCTGTTCTTTTTCAAAAGGACCTCTCCGGTTTCCGGATGAATCACCTCATGGGTGGCCCTTTGACCCTTGAACAGCTCGGGAATCAACTTTCTGTAAACAAGCTTACCTTCAATATAGTATGTGTCCCACTGATAGAACTCCTTCAGGATGTCATCAGTAGAAAGACCAATTGCCTTCAAAAGTATGGTTGCAGGAAACTTTCGTCTCCTGTCGATTCTTACGTGGAGTATGTCTTTTGGATCAAACTCAAAATCCAGCCAGGAGCCGCGGACAGGTATGACACGGCACGAGTAGAGCAGCTTTCCGCTTGAGTGGCTCTTCCCCTTGTCGTGATCAAAAAACACTCCAGGGGACCTTTGGAGCTGGCTCACCACCACCCTTTCCGTTCCATTTATGATGAAGGTTCCGGTCCTGGTCATAAGGGGAATGGTGCCAAAGTATATCTCCTGCTCCTTAATGTCCCTTATGCTCTGGGCCCCTGTTTCTTTGTCCACGTCGTAGGAAAGAAGCCTTATGACAATCTTTACCGGGGCCTCGTATGTGTTGCCTCTTTGGAGACACTCCTCCTGGGTGTACTTTGGCTTTCCAACCGAATACTGAACAAACTCCAGGGAGGAGGCTCCGGTGAAATCCTTTATGGGAAAAACAGACTTGAAAACGGACTGGAGGCCAATGTCCTTGCGTGCCTCGGGAGCCACATCCTTTTGAAGGAATTTCTCATAAGGTCCTTGCTGTACGGCAATGAGATGAGGAATATCAATTATTCTCTTTACCTTGCCAAAATTTTTTCTCAGGGGAAAATTCTGAATGCTCAACATAGACACTGCCTCTAACTGGCTAATAGAAGGTTTATTAAACTAGATGTGATATGACCGTGAAAACTTAAAATGAGGGACGCCCTCAAGGAGCGTCCCTTTAAGAAAAATGGATCTACTTGATTTCGACCTTGGCTCCAACAGCCTCGACCTGTTCCTTGATCTTTTCTGCCTCTTCCTTTGAAACGCCTTCCTTGATTGGCTTGGGAGCGCTTTCCACCAGCTCCTTGGCCTCCTTGAGACCAAGTCCTGTTACTGCCCTGACTTCCTTGATGACCTTGATCTTCTGAGATCCTACATCGGCAAGTATAACATCGAACTCTGTCTTTTCTTCCTGGGCTCCTCCGGCTTCAGCACCTGGAGCAGCTCCCGCTGCAGCCACTGCAACCGGGGCAGCAGCGCTAACACCAAACTTGTCCTCAAGTTCCTTAATAAACTCTGAAAGCTCAAGTACCGTCATATTTGAAATAAATTCGATTACATCTTCTTTGGAAACAGCCATTTGCTAAAATCCTCCTGATATTTTTCAAAAAATTTTCTACTGTTTTTTCTCTTCAATGGCCCTTAAGGCATAAAGCAATTTTCTGGGAACTGCTGCAAGTACCTGCACCATGTTTGTTGGTGTAGCAACAAGCACAGAGAGCAGCTGGCCCAGAAGGACTTCCCTGCTTGGAAGCTTGGAAAGGGCCTCAAGGGAATCTGGTTCCACCACCTTGCCGTTCAGTAAGCCACTACGGAGTTTAAGCGACTCGTGATCCTTGGCAAATTCCACCAAAACCTTGGCTACCTGAACCGGATCTTCGTAGGCAAAGACCGCCGCGTTGGGCCCATTAAAATAATCCAGCAGGGCCTCCCCATCGGTCCCCTTGACCGCGCGTCTAAGGAGTGTGTTTTTGGCGACCTTCATCTCACCCTGAACCTCCCGGAGCTTTGATCTGAGTTCATTTACCTCAGAAACCTTCAGACCCGGAAAGTTGACCAGGGTCACGGCCACTGCCTTCTGGAACCTCTCATTCAGCTCCTTGACAAGGCCTTCCTTTTCCTTTCTGGTTAATGGCAATTTTCATCCCCCCTTTCTACCATAGGCAGTTATTTTTACTGCCAAAGGCAGAGGTCACACCGGTCTCGGTAGGTGAGGTGCACTAGATGCTCCTCATTAAACACCAGGTACCTACTGTCTTTGACTTGTGAGCGTTCATGCATGAACGCAGGCTTCTTCAAATGAAACAGTCTTTTTAGGCGGCAGCATTCTTCATTTCTGAAGGATCAAGCCTCACACCCGGCCCCATTGTCGCAGACAGGGCTACACCCTTGACATACGTTCCCTTGGCGGATGCCGGTTTCATCCTGAGAATTGTCTCTGCCACTGCTGCAAAATTCTCCTTGAGTTTCTCAGGTCCGAAGGATACCCGACCAATTGGAATGTGAACGACTCCAGCCCTGTCAACCCTGAAATCCACCTTTCCACTCTTTATATCCTTTACGGCCTTGCCGATATCAAAGGTGACAGTGCCTGTTTTTGCATTAGGCATGAGGCCCCTTGGACCAAGTATACGACCAATCTTGCCAACCTGGCCCATCATATCAGGAGTGGCTACAACCTTATCAAAATCCAGCCAGCCCTCTTTTATCTTCTCAATTACGTCCTCAGCGCCCACGTAATCAGCACCGGCCTCCTGGGCCTCCTTGGCCTTTTCACCCTTTGCAATGGCGAGTACCCTGACGGTCTTGCCAGTGCCATGGGGAAGGACTACAGAACCTCTTATATTTTGATCCGCCTTTCTTGGATCAACGCCCAGATTGATGGCCATGTCCACACTTTCATCAAAGTTGGCATAGTGTGTTGCAAGTACCTTCTCAATGGCCTCATCCAGCAGATACTTTTTGGTGCTATCTATAAGTTCTCTTACCTTGCGATATTTCTTGCCTCTTTTAACCATGACGTGTCACCTTCACACTAATCTACCACTTCAATTCCCATGCTGCGGGCAGTACCCTCAATTGTCCTCATGGCTGCATTCAGATCTGCCGCTGTCAAATCGGGCATCTTTGTCTTGGCAATCTCTTCCACCTGTGCCCTAGTAACCTTGCCAACCTTGTCCCTGTTGGGCACACCCGAACCCTTTTCTATGCCCGCTGCCTTTTTAAGCAAAACAGAGGCAGGTGGCGTCTTCAGAATGAAGCTGAAGGACCTGTCAGCGTAAACGGTAATCAGCACTGGAATTATCATCCCGGCCTGGTCAGCCGTCTTGGCATTAAATGCCTTAACGAATTCCATGATGTTAACGCCCTGCTGACCAAGGGCCGGACCTACTGGAGGTGACGGACTGGCCTGCCCTGCAGGAATCTGAAGCTTGATATATCCAGCTATCTTTTTAGCCATAACTAACTCCCAAAAATATCAAATAGTAAATTTAACTGGCCTTTTGAATGTGGCCAAATTCCAATTCAACTGGTGTTGAGCGTCCAAAAATGGACACCAAGACCCTGACCTTGCCCTTATCGGGCCTAACCTCATCTACCACACCCGTAAAATTGGCAAAGGGGCCCTCGGTGATAATGACCTTTTCCCCCTTGTGATAATCATACTTTGGTCTCGGCTTGAGGGAACGCTCTTCCATCTGCCTTATGATCTTTTCTGCCTCGTGCTCAGGCAGTGGAACCGGGTTTTCCTGCCCTCCTACAAAACCAGTGACTTTCGGGGTATCCTGAACAAGATGCCAGGTATCCTTATTAAATTCCATCTTGATGAGAATATAGCCAGGATAGACCTTTCTGGATGACGTTTTTTTCTGCCCCTTAACTACCTCAACCACCTTCTCCGTAGGCACAATGATCTCAGAAAATTTATCTTGCATCCCATATTGCTTAATCCTCTCCTCAAGAGCAGCCTTTACCTTGTTCTCAAACCCGGAATAGGTATGCACAATATACCACTTATGAGCCATAGAAAGTGCCCTTTGCCCTTATCTCATTATCAAGCCGACCAATTTGGACAGTGACATGTCCACGAGACCCAGGTAGGTAGAAAAGAAAACAGATATAGCCAGAACCGCAATGGTCATAGACACTGTTTCCTTCTTATTGGGCCAGGTTATTTTGTCAAATTCGGCCCTAACCTCCCTCAGATACTGCTTTATGGCCTGCAGTCGGCTTAAAGGTGCAACAGCCTGTTCCTGCTTGGCTGCTGCGGGCTTTGAGCCTGCTTCAACAGTTGCTGCCTTCACAGGCTGCCCCTTTGAAGGCGACTGCTGGGATGTCTTTAGCTTCCTGACCTTTTTCTTTGTCACTGGGACCTTGCCTCTTTAAAAAATTGGCAGGCCAGGAGGGACTCGAACCCCCAACACCCGGATTTGGAGTCCGGTGCTCTACCATTAGAGCTACTGGCCTGCAATCTTCTATTTCATCTTTATTTCTTTGTGTAATGTGTGCCGTCTGTCAAAGGGACAGTACTTCTTAAGCTCCAGCTTGTCTGGAGTGGTCCTTTTATTCTTAGTTGTCGTATAGTTACGACGCTTGCAGACTGTACAGCGTAGTATGATCTTCTCTCTCATTTCCAAACCCTACTCAATAATCTTGCTAACAACGCCTGCACCAACAGTGCGTCCACCTTCCCTAATGGCAAACCTCAAACCCTCTTCCATGGCTATAGGCTGTATCAGCTCCGCTGTTATCTTTACATTATCCCCAGGCATCACCATCTCTACTCCCTCAGGAAGCTCCACTATCCCCGTAACATCCGTGGTCCTGAAGTAAAACTGAGGACGGTATCCTGCAAAAAACGGTGTATGACGTCCACCTTCTTCCTTGGAAAGTACGTACACCTCTGCCTCAAACTTCTTATGAGGTGTTATGCTCCCAGGCTCCGCTACCACCTGGCCTCTTTCTACCTCGTCACGCTTTATTCCACGAAGAAGAACTCCTATGTTGTCTCCGGCTCGACCCTCATCCAAAAGCTTCCTGAACATCTCAAGACCAGTACAAACCGTCTTCTGGGTCTCACGAAGACCTACTATCTCTACCTCATCTCCAACGTGAATGATTCCGCGCTCTACCCTTCCGGTAACAACCGTTCCACGACCAG
>JALWYS010000122.1 GCA_027003115.1 Deltaproteobacteria bacterium
GTAAACCCCACCTGGAGCAAGACCAAATAGGGAGACGTTTGAGGGCGGCCCGTCCGAGTCTCCGGGTAGGTTGCTTGAGGTGCCGGGTGACCGGCATCCTAGATGAATGATCATCGTTCCAGCTGCCTTTGTTTCAGGGCTGCTGGAATACAGAACCCGGCTTACATCCCTCTGGAGGGCCTTTCTTTTTTCAAAGGAGGTCTGTCATGACCAGAATCACCCCTGTTGAAATAAAAAATAGAAAACTGACAGGTCCAAGGTTGACCATGCTTACTGCCTATGACTACAGTTTTGCCGGCCTTATTGACGCCATAGGAATAGACATGATCCTGGTGGGCGACTCCCTTGGAATGGTTATGCTTGGCTATGACTCAACTGTTCCCGTCACCATGGAGGAGATGCTTCATCACTGCAAGGCAGTAAACAGGGCGGTAAAGAAGGCAATGGTGATAGGTGACATGCCCTTTATGTCCTATCAGATAAGTGAAGATGAGGCTGTTCGAAATGCCGGCAGGTTCTTAAAGGAAGCAGGCTGTGACGCAGTGAAGCTTGAAGGCGGAAGCAGCCTCTCCTCGGTGATAAAAAAAATCGTATCTGCAGGAATTCCTGTAATGGGCCATGTAGGCCTTACACCCCAGACGGCCTCAAGCCTTGGAGGCTTTAAGGTGCAGGGGCGCGACATGAAGGAGGCAGAAAGGATATACGAGGATGCCCTTGCCGTTTCCGAGGCTGGGGCCTTTTCCCTGGTCCTGGAATGTGTCCCCGCAGAACTTGCAGGTCTTATAACCGAAAGCATTGATATTCCCACCATAGGAATTGGAGCTGGCCCAAAATGCGATGGCCAGGTGCTTGTCACCCACGATATGCTGGGTCTGTTTGAAAAGTTTACTCCAAGTTTTGTAAGAAAATATTGCAACCTTGCCCCACAGATCAAAGAGGCCCTGTCACATTACAAAGAGCAGGTAGAAGCCGGAGAATTTCCATCAAATGAAGAAAGTTTTTCTGGCGGAGAAGAGGCCGTTTTGGCCATAAAACAAAGAAAAAAATAGTGCCAAGACTTAAAGGAGGAGGCTGATGGCCATTCTCCGGCTTATTTACTACATCTAGCGTGCCCTGTGGGCCTTGCCCTTGTTCTGACGCTTTCCTGCCCTTTCACACTTTCTTTTACAATTGTTACATATGGCGGGTTGAGTGCGCCTATTGGGATTTTTCAGACAAAACATTTTTCACTCCTGTTTGCTTAATCTGTTTGCCCAAACTTATTTGCTTTCTAATTATTGTTGCAAGACTTGTACCAATTTTATCAAGATGGGAAAAAATGATTTGGTCTAGTGATAATCGCCTAAAAAGCAAAGAATTAGTAATTAAATTAAGGGAAGCAGGGTGTTTAAAATCAGTGGGTCGGAAACAGTTTGATTATCACTTCTTCGAACTGAAAATGTAAGTGTGACAAAAAAGTCACAATTGTCAATTTCATGACGTGGCATTTTGACACACCTGCCACGTCATGAATTATGAAGCGCCTTATTGGCGTATCTTGTAATACCTACTTGCTTACTGAACCGGTAAGGAATGGACCTTGGCAGGCTCCATATTTCCTGCAGATACGTTTTCCATAATATCCTTGCATGCAGAAACGACAGAGTCAACATCAAGACCAACCTGCTTCCTTAGAAGCTGCTGGCTGCCGTGCTGGATGAATTTGTCAGGCAGGCCAAGGCGCCTGACCCTCACATCTGAGAGCCCCTTCTCTGCAAGGGCTTCTAGTACTGCAGAGCCAAAGCCGCCCATAAGGACGTTTTCTTCAATAGTAACTATCTTTCCGCACTCCCTAGCAGTTTTTTCCAAAAGCTCCACATCCAAGGGTTTTACAAACCTTGCATTTATGACAGAGGCCTTAATTCCTTGTCTTTCTAGCTCCTCAGCAGCAAGAAGCGCTGTATGGACATGATGACCTATTGCCCAAATGGCAAGGTCTGAGCCCTCCTTAAGCATTTCAGCCTTTCCTATCTCAAGCTCCTTTAACTGCCAGTCGAGGCTCACACCTACTCCGTTTCCCCTGGGATATCTAACGGCTGCAGGGCCATCAAACCTGACTGCCGTGTAGAGCATATGCTGAAGTTCGTTTTCATCCTTTGGAGCCATTACCACCATGTTGGGTATCATCCTCAGAAAAGACAGATCAAAGACTCCGTGATGGGTCGGCCCGTCATCGCCCACAAGCCCTCCCCTATCCAGGGCGAAAACCACAGGAAGTTTGGTGAGGCAGACATCGTGAATTATCTGGTCAAAGGCCCTTTGTAAAAAGGTGGAATAAATGGCAACCACGGGTTTCAGGCCCTCAAGTGCCATCCCTGCAGCAAAGGTGACCGCATGCTGCTCTGCTATTCCAACGTCAAAAAACCTGTCGGGAAGAGCCTCCTGAAGCGCCTTGAGTCCGGTGCCTGCAGGCATTGCTGCGGTTATTCCAACAATCCGGGAATCCTCCCTTG
Organism: Deltaproteobacteria bacterium; assembly: GCA_027003115.1. Taxonomy (GTDB): domain Bacteria; phylum Desulfobacterota; class Dissulfuribacteria; order Dissulfuribacterales; family QOAL01; genus JAADCZ01. The sequence continues at coordinate 2,493 of JALWYS010000122.1, forward strand.
CAAGCCTGACCATGGTCTGTCCAAATATCTCTGTGTAAGAGGGCGGCTTGGGCGTAGAGGACTTCTTGGGCTTCCCTGTTGCTATATCAAAGGGTCCAAGACCATGGAAGAGGTCTGGATGCTTTTCAGCCGGGGCATACCCCTTTCCTTTCTTTGTCAGCACGTGGACCAGCACAGGACCTGGCACGTTTTTTACATTATCGAAGGTCTCGATCAAGGTGTCTATGTGATGGCCTGGTATTGGTCCTATATACTCGAACTGCAGGGCCTCAAAAAGCATTCCTGGTGTCAGCAGGCTTTTTAACGAATCCTCACTCTTTTTAAGCACCTGCCATATATTTTCTCCAACTTCAGTACGCTTCAAAAAGGATTCGAGCTCGCCCTTGAGCCTTGTGGCAAGCCTGCTGGTGAGCTTTCGGCTCAAAAAGGAAGACAGGGCCCCCACGTTGGGAGATATGGACATCTCGTTGTCATTTAAGACAACTATGAGATCCTTCTTCAAGTGGCCTGCATTGTTAAGGGCCTCAAAGGCCATGCCAGCCGTCATGGAACCGTCTCCAATTACGGCCACCACCTTTCCATCCTTTTCAAGAAGGGAAAGGGCAGTGGTGATACCAAGGGCTGCGGATATGGATGTACTGCTGTGTCCGGTGTCCAGGATATCATGCTCACTCTCTGACCTTTTGGGAAAGCCGCTGATTCCATCTTGCTGCCTCAGGGTGGAGAAACGATCCCTCCTGCCCGTTATCAGTTTATGGGCGTAAGACTGGTGCCCAACATCCCATATTATCTTGTCCTTGGGAGATTCGAAGCAATAGTGAAGTGCCAGGGTGAGCTCAACCACCCCCAAACTTGGTGCTAGATGCCCTCCCTTTTCAGAAACCGTTGTCACTATGGTCTTTCTTATTTCCTTTGCAAGATCCTTAAGCTCCTTCTGGCTGAGCTTTTTAAGATCGTCAGGACTGTCAATTTTATTGAGTAAGCAAGACATATCGTTAAAACTCCTCTTTATCTGTCTCTTTCTACAACGTAAATGGCTATGGCCCTCAAGGGGTCAGCCTCTGGCCCAAAGTTGGAAAGGTTTTCAAGGGCCTCATTCTTGAGCTCTTCTGCCCTTTTTTGGGTCTCTTCCAGGCCAAAAAGGGCGGGATAGGTGGCCTTCCTATTTCGCTCATCTGAACCAACTGGTTTCCCAAGCTTTTCCTCATCTCCAACAACATCAAGAAGATCATCAACCACTTGAAAGGCAAGACCAAGTGCCGTTCCATATCTGGATAGTCTTTCAACCTGCTGAGGGCCGCCACCACCAAGTAATGCCCCCATCTCCACCGACGCCCTTATAAGCGCACCGGTTTTATGACGGTGAATATAGTCCAGGGTTTGCGCATCTATGGGTTTGCCCTCAAAAAGCACGTCTGCCGTCTGCCCTCCAACCATGCCTGAAACCCCTGCCGCCCTTGCAAAAACATGAATGGCACGATTTACAAGGCCGCCATCCACCTGAGAAAGCATTTCCGGGCGTGTCATTAGCTCAAAGGCATAGGTAAGAAGTCCGTCGCCAGCAAGAATGGCCACTGCCTCTCCAAAGACCTTGTGACAGGTTGGCTTTCCGCGTCTAAGATCATCATCGTCCATGGCAGGGAGATCGTCATGGATGAGAGAATATGTATGAACGCACTCCATGGCGCATGCTGCCGGCATTATGGAGTTGAAATTGCCACCAACTGCCTCACAGGCAGCCATCATTAGTATGGGCCTCACCCTTTTTCCCCCTGCAGAAAGGCTGTAACGCATTGCCTCAACAACCTTTCCAGAAGGACTACCCGGCCTTGGCAAGAGAACATCCAGATGGCTGTCCACTATTTCTTTTCGTTTCTGGATGTAATCTTTTAATGGAAAATCATTCATGTTCTTGAAAAGATGCCGCTGGCTCCAGCAAGTCGGAAAAAGATTAGACCTATAAGACTAACTTTTCTTTCCAGAACATGTCAAACGTTTTTTGTATGAACTAATAAAAATGGATTACAAGGTATAGATGCACTTGTTGAAGGAATGTGAAAAAAACGACATGGTCGGGGCGGAGGGATTTGAACCCCCGGCCCTCTGCTCCCAAAGCAGATGCGCTACCAGACTGCGCCACGCCCCGACTGGATCATGAAAAACGGCTGTTGTTTACCACAAATCACCTGGCGCTTCAAGTTATTCGTTGCCAAGCATGGCAACACCCTTATAAATATAATCAAGTCCTGAGGCAATGGTAAGTATGGCTGTTACCACGTAGCAGCCAAAAAGGACCCGTTCAAGCTCCAGGTGTGTCACAGTGGAAAAAAGCACGATAAAAACCGTAAGAAGCTGAAACAGGGTCGTCAACTTGCTGATTATGGTAGGATGTATCTCTATTCCAGACTGAAAAAGAAGGAGCACCAGAACGCCCAAAACTATGATCAGATCCCTGCTTATCACAGTCACGGCCAGCCAGTTGGGCACAAGCCCCATAACCGCCAAGGTCACATAGGCAGAGGCAAGAAGTGCCTTGTCCGCTATTGGGTCAAGGATTGCACCAATGCGGGTCTTTTGTTTCATGACCCTGGCAAGAAATCCATCAAGGCCATCAGAAACGCCGGCAGCAGCAAAAACCACAAAGGCCAAGTCAAAACGCTCGTTTATCAAGAAAATGACTAGAAGGGGGGTAAGAAGTATCCTCAAGATGGTCAAAAGGTTTGGAAGATTCAATTTATGGCCTTCCAGATGTCTTTAGCTTTAAGGAGTTTTTCAGGGTGAAACCACCTTATCCCTGGCTCCTTCCTGAACCATGTAAGCTGTCTCTTGGCATAACGGCGGGTATCGCGCTTCATCTCCAAAATGGCCTGTGAAAACTCCTTTTCCTTTTGAAGGTACGAGATAATATGACGGTATCCAATGGATTGCAAGGGCTTTAGCTCTGGAGAAAGACCTTTTGCCAAAAGTCCGGAAACCTCCTCAACAAATCCCTGTCGCATCATCTCATCCACCCGGTCATCAATCCGCCTGTAGAGCCTTTCCCTCTCCATCATAAGACCAATCTTTAACATCGTTCGCCCTTCAAACGGGGCAAAAAGACGCTTGTCGTACTCCTTAACAAGCTTGTCAAAGGACATTGAAGAACTCAAGAAAATCTCAAGGGCCCTTGAAAGCCTGTAGGTATCCCTGGGATGAATGGCCTTGGCCCTTTGAGGATCAAGTGAAGACAGGAGTTTGTGTACCTCTTCGTGCCCATATTCCTTGATCATCTTACGCACACGATCCCTTATGGCAGGGGATGTGCCTGGCAGAATTGAAAGCCCCTTTTCAAGGGACCTTAGATAAAAACCTGTTCCCCCCACCAAAATTGGCACCTTCCCCCTTGATATCACAAGTTCCATGGCCCTTGCCGCAAGCCTTACACAGGAGGCCGCATCCATGACGTCCCAGGGCTCGCGAATATCAATGAGGTGATGGACAACTCCCTGCCGCTCCTGCGTGGAGGGCTTTGCAGAGCCAATATCAAGGCCACGGTATATCTGGACAGAGTCCAGGTTTATGACCTCACCCCCAAGCCTTTGGGCAAGCCTAATGGATACTGAGGTCTTGCCCGTAGCGGTTGGACCAAGAACTGCAATTACGGGAAATCTGGCAGGAAGATGTGGATGCTCGCTCAATTTCTATTAATCACTTTCTGAAAAACCTGGAATAGAGCTCATCTTTTTCAAGCCGGATCATAACAGGCCTTCCGTGGGGACAGTTTTTGACGCCCTCGTTAAGACACTCCTTTACCAGAGTATTCATTTCGGCCCTTGACATGGCGCTCCCTGCCCTTATGGCATTTGAGCATGAAATACGTTCAAGAAGGTGTCTCAAGATTTCCTTTTGAGGAAGGTGCGGCTCTTTAATGGCCCTTTCCACCATTTCTGCAACGAGACCTCTGGCTATTTCCCTTTCAAACAGGGACGAGGGTACGGCCCTTACAATGACCTGATTCTCTCCAAATCCCTCAATCTCGAGACCCAACCTTTCAAGAAGCTTTTGTGCCTCTTTCAGGTTTTCCATTTTGGACGCATCAACATCAAAGACCTCTGGCAAAAGTAGTTGCTGGCTTTCAAGCCTTCCAATGGCTGCAAGCTCCCTATTAAGTCTCTTGAAAATGAGGGCCTCGTGGGCAGCATGCTGGTCAAGGATAAAAAGGGCCTCATCAAGTTCAAAGATCACAAAGCTATTAGCAAATTGCCCGATAATCCTCGGAGAATTCTTGGGAGTTTCCGCAGCCTTAAAATCACCACCAAAGGCCTGGACTTCTTCTTTTTGAAAAACCTCATATCCCGGCCTTTGCTCTGCAACCTCACTACCATTTTCCCAAGGAAGCGGAAAAAATCCCTTTCTTTCCCCTGTCTCCACTACCTCCCTCTTTTCTTTAGAAGGCCCTATCAGAGGAGACAAAAGGCCTTCCTGGCCCTCCTTATTCTGAAAAGAGGCCTGAAGGACTTCTTTCCTGTTCTCAAGGACCCTTCTTAGAGAATGAAAAACCATTCGGTAAATATCGTTTGGCCTTTCAAAGCGCACCTCACTCTTTGTGGGATGAACGTTTACGTCAACAAGTTCTGGATCTATTTCCAAAAACAGCACGCCTGCAGGATGGTTCCCCTTAACCAGAAAACCCCTCAGGGCATCATTTGCAGCCTTCCACAAAACAGGGCTTGAAACAGGCCGCCTGTTCAGGAAAAAATAAAGATGTCGTCTCGAAATCCTGACCTTTTCTGGCTCGGAAATATATCCTTCAAGGCTAAGGCCCTCTGACTTACCACTTACCTCCAAGAGCGCACCCGTAACCTGACTACCCAAAAGGGGCTCCACTCTCTTTTTTAGAGAAGCCCCTGACTTGCACGAAAGGACCAATCTATTCTCCTTTTTTATTTTGAAATCCACGTCTGGCCATGCCGCACAAAAAAGGTGGATGACCTTGATGCATCTTGCATACTCGGTCTGGTCTGTCTTTAGAAATTTTGCCCTTGCAGGCGTCTTCAAGAAAAGGTCTTCAACTGTCACCATTGTCCCCCTGGGACATGCCTGGGGACGTACCTTCCCCATCTTCCCAAAGGCCACATCCAGCCTCCAGCCCTCGCTTGCACCTTCCTGTCTCGAAAAGATGGATAACCGGCTGACAGCACCGATGCTTGCCAGGGCCTCGCCACGGAAACCAAGTGTTGTGATCCGGGAAAGGTCATCCTCTGTTTCAATCTTACTTGTGGCATGTGGCTCCACACAAAGTTCGAGGTCCTGCCGAGACATTCCCACACCGTTATCCCTAACCTCTATACGCCTTTTACCTCCTCCTGAAAGGCCTATCTCAATGGAGGTGCTGCCTGCGTCAAGGGCATTTTCCACGAGCTCCTTGACCACGGAAGCAGGCCTTTCCACCACCTCTCCGGCGGCAATCTGGTTGGCCAAATGGACTGGCAGCCTTCTTACCCTTGGCATCTCTTTGTTTCTTCTTCCTTAAAAAATTCGTAAATGGCCTGGGCTACCTTAAGAGGAAGTCCTGGAACTGACTCTAGTTCCTCTAGTTTGGCCGAGGCTATTGCCTTGACGCTTCCAAAGTGGCCCAAAAGAAGGACCTTTCTCTTTTCACCAACACCAGGAATGGATGAAAGCACGGAAGTTAGGGCTTTCCTGGTGCGTCTTTTCCTGTGGCGGCCTATACCAAACCTGTGGGCCTCATCCCGCACTCTTTGACAAAACCTCAGTTCTTCACTGCCCCTGTCAAGAAAAATTGGCTCAGACCTTTCTGGAAGGTATATCTTTTCGCCCTCCCCTTTTCTGTCCTTGGCAATGGAGATTATATCAAGCCTGTCAAGGGCGCCAAGCTCCCTGGCAGATTTCATGGCTGCAGAAAGCTGCCCCCTGCCTCCGTCAATTATCAAAAGGTGGGGAAGGTCCCCTGCCTCTAAGCCCCTTTTTATGCGCCGATATACCACCTGCCTTATCATTTCATAATCATTAGGCCGTGAAAGACAAATGTTGTACTGTCTGTAACAGTCCTTGGCAGGAAGCCCTCCCTTCAAACAGACCAGGCTTCCTACGGACTCAAGCCCAGATGTGTTTGATATGTCAACACCTTCTACGCGGTAAGGAACTGTCTTTAGCCCGAAAATGTCCTTAAGCCTTGAAGATAACACTGACCACCTGTCCCTTATGGAGATTTCGTAATCAAGTTTTTGGGATGCATTTAGCCTTGCGGTTTCAAGAAGACGCCTTCTGATACCCCTTTTTGCACTTCCAACGAGCACCCTTTTCCCTTTAAGTCCTGTAAGGACAGCAGAAAGTTCACTGGCCTTTTTCTCACTTAACACCTCAGGAATTACAATCTCCCGTGGAATCTCTATGTTTGCGTAAAAGAGCCTTATAAAGTTGAAATATATCTGCCCCATATCCTCTTCCAGGCCCGTTTTTAAACCAAATGTCTGCTTCTCACGAAGTATTCCCTCACGAACCTTCAAAACCGCGGCCTGAACACAGGCATTTCTTAATTCTATTGCAATCACGTCGAGTTCTAAGGGCCTTTTGGAAACCACGTTTTGCTCTTCCACTACCCCCTCTATTGCCTTTATGGAATCTCGCAACATGGCTGCCCTTTCAAAGTTCAGGGCAAGGGCAGCCTCTTCCATCTCCCTCTTGAGCCCCTTTAGCACCGTTGTCGTTTTTCCGTTCAGAAACTGCCTTATCCTATTTATGCTCTCTTGGTACTTTTTTTCAGAAATCCTGCCTGCACATGGGGCAGAGCACTTTCCCACCTGGTATTTGAGACATGGCCTGTTCCTGTTCTTCATGTAGGAATCAGTGCAGGTCCTTGGCCTAAAAAGGGAACATATGAGATTAAAGGTACGCCTAAGCTCAGTGGAGGAGGTATAGGGGCCAAAATACAAACTGCCATCCCGTCGCCTTTTTCTCACAAGGCTTAGCCTTGGAAAGGGGGACCTTGTACCTATGCGCAGGAATGGGTAGGCCTTGTCATCCCTGAGTCTTATGTTGTAGCGGGGCTTTAGCTCCCCAATAAGTTCTGCCTCAAGAATCAGGGCCTCCTTTTCTGAGGCTGTCACGATAACGTCCAGGTATCTGGCCCTTTTTAACATAACCTCCGTCTTTGGAGGATGCACAGCGCCCTTTCGCAAATAGGAAGAGACCCTGTTTCTTAGAACCTTGGCCTTTCCCACGTAAATGGGCCTTGCCTCTTCATCCATGAAGATGTAAATGCCGGGCCTTTTTGGCACAAGAGTGAAATCAAAGCCCTCATCCAGCCTGTACTTTAGGGCCCTTTTATCAAAATCCATTACTCAGCAATTCTTTCATGAGAAGGGCATCCCTGGCAGCACTTCCGTCATCGGTGTTATCGAAATAGACAAAGGCATCCCTGCTCCAGTCTTTAAGAAGGCGCACCCATCTTTTGAGTCCAGACTTGCCGTAAGCGCCCCTGTACAGGCCGTGTGTGCCGTGAAGACGGATGTAGCTAAAGTCTGCCGTAAAGACTTCTGCCATGGGATATCTGCCATTGGTATCGCTAATAACCCATGAAATATTCCTCTTTTTTAACTCGCTGTACACCTCATCAACGAACCAGGACTCATTCCTTGCCTCCCATGCCACCCTTACTCCCTCCGGAAGCATGTCCAGAAAGGTTCTAAAACGCCTTTCATCATACTTGAGGCTTGGAGGAAGCTGAAACAGTACCACCCCCAGCTTCTCTTTAAGAATGAGCGCCCTTTTAAAAAACATATCAACAGAATCCTTCTCAACCTCAAGGCGCCTGATGTGGGTAATGAAACGAGGGGCCTTTACAGCCCAGACAAAACCTTCTGGAGTCCTGTCATGCCAGCCCTGCCATGTCTTTTCTGTAAAGGACCTGTAGAAGGAGGCGTTTAATTCCACTGTGTCAAAAAACCGAGCATAGGTTTCTAGGTAGCGCCTCTTAGGCGTATCAGGTGTATAAATAGCACCGATAAAGCTTTCGTAGTTCCAACCGCTTGTTCCAATGAGATAGCGAGCTGACATTAAACAGGCTCCTGGTACAGAGAAAAACTCGTTTTTAAAAAGATAAGCCCAATCTGACTGAAAAAAAGGGGGTTAATTCATGGAAATGTGGCTGTTATCCACAAAGCGGGAGAGGTAATCCCTTACCTTTTCATATTCCTTCTTAATCTCACCAAGGATGTTTTCAAGGCCGTCGGATTCCCTTTTCTTGGCCTTTTGCTCCATTTTCAGACAGAGACTACTAAGCTTCATTGCACCCATGAAGCCGGTAGTACCCTTAAAGGTGTGGGCATTGAAACCCAGGCTATCAAAATCTTGCTTCTCTAGTGCCTGTTCCATGGCCTGTATATATTTTGGGCTGTTCGCAAAAAACTTCTGAAGTGAACTGCTGAAAAACTTCTTTCCAGAGGCCTTCTCAAGCATCCTTAGCTCCTCAATCACCGAGGGCTCTACAACCACTTCATATCCGGTTTCCTTTTCATAAGGGCTTTTGTGATAAATTTCTTCAATTGATGGGACCTTGTTGGCCTTCTTCGTGCCTTTTGCCCACTTTATGAGCATCTGCCTTAGCTGTTCAAGCTTAAAGGGTTTTGGCAGATAGTCATCCATGCCTGCTGCCAGGCACTTGTCCCTGTCCTCCTTCATTGCGTAGGCAGTAAGCGCCACTACAGGCGTATGCTCCCCTTTCATCTTTTCCCTGCCCCTGAGCATTCTCGTGGTCTTGTAACCATCAAGGCCGGGCATCTGGCAATCCATCAAAATAATATCAAAACTTTCATGTGTCAGAATATCAAGGGCCTCTTCACCATTTGTTGCAGTAGATACAGAACAACCAAGGGACGACAACATTTCCAGGCAAAGCTCCCTGTTAACGACGTTGTCTTCCACAAGAAGAACCCTTACACCGCTTAAATCGAAAGATTCCCCTGACTTTTCATCTTCTTTCGCCTTCGGCTCAACGTCTTTCTTGCCGGAAACTATCATTTCGAGTCGAAAGTATGCATCGCTCTTTTTTACAAAAATGCACTTTTCCTCATGCCCCCTAAGATCTGGATGGGATTTTTCGTAGAGACAAACAAGCTTTCCGCTTAAGGACAAAACATTATTTAAAGTATCAGGGTTTGACTCAGGCAGAATATCCACATCAAGGACGATGTAATCATGACTGTCTACACGGCTATGGATCTCATGAAAGTCACTGACAAAAGTTACCTCCATACGGTGTGCCTGGAAAACAGAAAATACCTGTTCCTTGAGAAAGCCATGCCTTACAAAGCAAATGGCCCTCTTGTTTTTCTTGCTGGAGATCGAACTCTTTTCACCAGCCATTACATTTAGTAGCGGAAGTTTAAGCCTGAACAGTGTCCCCTTTCCCGGTTCGCTTTCAACTCCTATAGCGCCACCCATCCTTGTTACCAGACCTTTGACAATTGCCAACCCCAGCCCGGTTCCTTCGTAACTTTTGGAGGCCGAGGCGTCCGCCTGAGAAAAGACGTCAAAAATGAAGGGGAGCCTGTCCTGGGAAATCCCTATGCCTTTGTCCTCAACCTCAATGACATAAAGGATCCTTTTCTTGTCATGATCCATGCCTCCATCTTTTACTCTTACTATTATATCTTCTTCTTTGGTAAATTTGACAGCGTTTCCCACAAGATTTATCAAAATTTCTTTTAGTCTGTCTGGGTCGGTTATGACCTTTTCTGTCAGATCGGGATCCCAGGAAAGATAGATATTGATTCCCCTTTGGGCCGCCTGGATATGGAAGAGTTCTATGATTTCACAGCAGAGATCCAGTATGGAAAATTCCTCTTCCCTCAACTCTATTCGGCCGGCCTCAAGCCGGGAAAAATCAAGGATGTCATTGATGATGTTAAGCAGGATTTCCCCTGACTTCAAAATAGAGGTGACCAGTTTTCTTTGTTTCGGACTGAGATCTGTCTTGAGGAGAATCTCTGCCATGCCCAGGACACCGTTCATCGGGGTCCTGATCTCGTGGCTCATGTTGGCAAGAAATCGACTTTTTGTCTTGCTCGCCTCTTCAGCCCTGTCCTTGGCCTCCTTATACTTGATGACAAGGCGTTCCAGTTCCCTGTTGATCCTTGATAACTCTCTGGTTCTGTCTTGAACCTTGATCTCAAGTTCCTCACGACTCTTTTTAAGGAGCGAATCCCTGATCTGGATCTTCTCAAGCATCTTGTTGAAATGCTCTATCAAGCTACCAAGTTCATCATCTGAGGTCTTTTCTACCCGGTGCGAATAATCTCCAGCCGACGTAATCTCCTGAACAGAGGAAATAAGCCTGTTTATTGGTTTAACGAGACGATTACTCAAATAACTGGCTATGATCAAAGAGATTGCCGCTATAACCAAAGAAACCACTATCACCAAAAACACAGTTGATAGAAAGGCCTCATAAAACCGTGAAAGGTCCTTTCTTACCCATATATATCCAACTTCCTCACCCTTGTAGGAAATGGATTTTATGCAATCGTGAAAACTGCTGAAAAAGGATTCTGTATCAAGGCCTTGCTCTGGCCTAAACCCCGCACTTGCTTCAAGCTCAGAAAGGCTTTTCACATCGGACGACTTATTCAGGCATATGAACCGCTCACCGTTTTTAAAGAAAAGACATGCCTGGATTATGTCATTCATGTCTCTTAATGGAGACAAGGTATCGAGGGCTGCTGAATCATCCTTGAAACTTATGGCCGAGGCACAGTTTGAGCCAACAACCTGTGTCAACACAGAGGTCTGAATGCGGTGCTGGATTTGGCTGTCCCAGAAATAAAAGGAAAGGAACAGAGCGGCACATGTAAAAAGGACAAAGAGCGCAACAAGGCCCATAAAAAAGGCAATTTTACGCTCTATGCTGGATAGAAGGATCATTTGATGAGATTACCTGCAAGTTTTAAGAGTCTGCTACTCAACCTGAGGTCGCTTTTGTTTGCCACCTTTAAATTGATGTCAAAGCGAAGCCTCGATTCTTTCATATACAACCCTATAATTATACCTTTTTTTGGGGCACCCTCTGCATCTGATACAGTCAGGATGTGATTTTTAATGGCCTTATCCACAATATCATCGGCAAAGTAGCCCTCTCCCAGATAGAGGACATCCAGATTTTCAAGGTCTGAACTCTCTTCCAGGGGCACCACCACAATTGTCTTTCCCTGGCTGAGCCTGCCATCAAGGCGCAAAACAGCATCCATCATTTCAGGGTCTGCTGCAATACCTATGTACAGCTTTTTCCTGTTTTTCTTTACCTTTGGCCAGGTGACATACTTGGTAAATTGGTACAAAAAGGCTGTTTTCAATTCCCGGACACTGCTTACCACCGGTTTCGAAAGGCCCAAAGAATAGTTGATCAGGATGGAAAATGCCAGGATGCACATGGGGAAAAACAGCCTTGAACCATAAGCTCGTGCCCTGGCAGCAAGAAGTGGCGAAGCAATCTGTGTGAAATTTTTCAAAAATGCCATGTGATCTTCCCGCTGAAGGAACGGGGCACTTCAGTGTTAAGAAGCCGCAGGAATTTATCCTTATACTCTGGATGATAGGGATCCAAGAGGTTCTCTGCATCCAATGATAGCTCTACATTTTTGATAGGTTTGTATCCCAACCTGATATCAAGCTCAGTATAGGAAGGAATACCCAGCCGGGACAGATTGGCCACATAACGAAATCTGGCATCAAATTCAAGCCTTGGTGTTATGTCCATGTTAGACCTTAAGGATATTTGATGGTGGGGGGAGTCCATCAGGAACACAGAGATGCCCGTATTCTCTCTGTGGTCTGAATCTATCCAATAGTGCGTATCAAGATAGGAATAGGAAAGCTCCAACCTCCACCAGTCAAATGGCTTAACATTACCAGTAAATTCTAATCCAAGGTTTTCACCCCTGCCATAATTTCCAGGCAATGCGGGGATGATCCTAAAGCCATGGTGCAGATAGGGCTGACCAACAGTTCCGGAAAACAGACCGCGATAGAAGTTGGCAAAACCAGTTACGTCAAGGGTTAGCCTTCTGTTTACTCTCCATCTGTAACCTAGTTCGTAAGCCCAGAGCTTCTCACTGTCGAAGTCGTCATTACCGATATACGAAATTACACTGACTACATTGGGAATAGGAGAGGGTGCCCTTCCAAGCACCCATATGGCATCCCTGTTGTATCTGCTTGGGCTTCTAACCGCCTTTGATACAGCAGCCCACAGCTCCTGATTCCCTCCAAGTGAATAAAGCACCCTGAAGGTTGGCTGTACCTCAAGCCCTGAATAGTTGTTGTGATCAAGTCTTACGCCTGTCAGAATACGAAGTCTTTCACTTAAAAACTTTGCTTCGTTCTGAAAGAAGAAGCTAAAAAGGTCGTCCTTTCTTGTCTTTGGATTAAAAGCGCCAATGACCGCCCCGTGTGATATAGGGATATTGTCCCATGTATGACGATATATCCCTCCCCATAGGAAATCCAAAAGATCGTTTCTTACGTATCTGTTTTGGAATTCGAAATCTATGGTGTCTCTTGTTTCAGAGGTGAAGTTGGAATATTTGCGCTCGGTATGATCATAGTAGAACTTAAAGGACAGATTCAGGTTTTTACTAAACTGGTGATCAAGATCGGTTACTATAAAACCTCCAGAAATGGGTACATTGTTTTTGATTATCAATCTTCTGGTAAAGCCATGGTTAAACCCGATCAACTTGTTTGTGCCCCTTGCCGTGTATATCTCACCCTTTAAAGAGGCCTTGTTCTTTTTACCGAGCTTAAGGTCGGTTCTGAAACCTGCTCGATCCATGAACCAGTCGTCCCACGCGGTGGAGCCATCGTGTTGGCGCTGTTGATGTCTCTTAGAGGTTTTGGCGTAGAATCTGGCAGTACCAATATCACCCACTTTAAAACCGTAACGTGCCAAAAGGGTTCCCCTGTTCTGGTTACCCGCAGAACCACTCACCAACCCGCCTATTGTATCGTGGCTATCCTTTGTGATTATGTTGATCACACCATTTACTGCGTTGGTGCCCCAACTGCTTGCACCCGGCCCCCTGATGACCTCAATTCTGTCAATATCCTCAAGTACCGTATCCTGCGCATCCCACCAGACTCCGGAAAAAAGAGGGTCATAAAGTATCCTTCCATCCATTAGAACCAGAAGCTTGGCTGAAAAGAGTCCGTTAAAGCCCCTTATTGAAACCGCCCAGTTGCCATTGTCTATTTTGGCAACATTGACCCCTGGAACCACCCTTAAAAGCTCCGGAATGGATTCGGCACCAGATCGACGAATGTCCTCAGAGGTTATGATATAGACTGCAGCCGGGATATTTTTGACACTTTGAGGTTTTTTAAATGCAGTGGTAACCTTGACATTCATAAGGTCTTCAAGTCCCATTGACAGAAGACCTTCAAATTCTCCACACTTACCAGAGGCACGCACCTGTGTTTGAAGCATAAAAAGGGCCGTGAGAACAAACAGGGATATCTTGCACATAAAAAATGGGGTGAGACACGGAAAACGGAAATTGCTTAACATCTTTACCCTTCCTCTTTTTTGCACACAAATCTCTTCACGTCACAGGTATATTAATCCACTACCCTGGGAAAAATAAATGGTGACATCCTTGTTTCTCTCTTTTCGTTTCGAAAAACTCCGTATAAAAATAAAATAACATACAGAGAAGCGCTCCTGAATGTTAGGATAGCCAACTTTAAGGTATGTACTTGAAAACTATTAAAAAATTTAGAAAAGAGGATTGCTGTGGAAAAAAATCCTGTGCTTGAAGCCATATATTCAAGAAGGAGTATCAGGGAATATACAGATGAGCCAGTTGAGGACCAACAGGTTCTAGAGATCATTAGGGCAGGCATGTGGGCGCCGTCAGGGCTTAAC
>JALWYS010000123.1 GCA_027003115.1 Deltaproteobacteria bacterium
TTGTGCTCCTTGGCTGGAACCCGGGAACCGACCAGGAAATCTTCACAAAGGAAGAACTCATCCAGGCCTTTTCCCTTGAGCGCATAAACAAGGCCAACTCCATTTTCAACTACAGGAAGGGAGACCCGAAGTTCTTTACGGACCCGAAGGCCATCAGCATAAACGCCTGGTGGCTAAGACACCTTCCCATTGAAGAGATAGCAGAGATGATAAAGGAGGATTTCAAGAAGGAGGGCATCTGGGACGAGGCATATGAGGGCGAAAAACGGGAGTGGTTCCTTTCCACCCTGGATCTCATAAGGAGCAGATTTCACACGCTTAGGGACTTTGCAAGGCTTGGAAGGGCATACTTTGCAGACGACTTTGAAATTGAACAAAAGGCCCTCAAAAAGAACATACTCAAGCATCCTGAGCTCAAGGAGCTTCTTCCCAGGCTTGGCGAGGCCCTTGAGAAGGTGGAGCCATGGAACCTTGAAACCACAGAGGATGCTGTGCGGGCCTTTGCCAGTGAGGCGGGGGTTAAACCCGGTATAATAATAAACGGAATGAGAACGGTGATAACAGGTCAACTCAAGGGGCCTGGCATATTTGATGTCATGGTTGCCATTGGCAAGGAACGGGTGATAAAACGGCTTAAAGACAGCCCAAGGCTCTTTGAAGAAACAAAACCTTGAGCAAAACCCTTGACTTTGCCCTAAATTACTGTCTATTCTTAAGGTTAGACTCTTTGGTACACCTTGTGGAGGGATTTTGAGGGCTTCCTATACGGGTAGAAACAGGCGGATCAGCAGGAAGAGGGCCGTTAACAGGTCCCAGTACATCAATGTGTTCGTTGTAATTACCATCCTTCTTCTTGCCCTCTGGACAATTGCCGGCCCCTATGGGTTCTGGAAACTCCACAAGATGAAGCAGCATCGTAAGGCCCTTTACGCCATGGTCATTGAAGCCTCAAAGGAGAACACCAGGCTCAAAAACCAGATAAAGGCCTTTGGAACGGATCGAAAGTTCCAGGAAGAGGTGGTAAGAAAGAGGCTTGGCTGGGTGAAGAAAAACGAGCTTCTTTACAAGTTCATAAATCAAGGCGGCCGTTCCAGATAATTCACATCTTTGGCCCTCGTTCATGATTACCTCCAAAAACATTGAACAATTCAAGGAATATCTGGCCTCTGGAAGATGGGAGGAAGACTTTGGCTACATGACAAAGGACGGGCAGGACGATATGCTGGACCTGCTGGACTCCCTCTTCGAGCTTTGTGAGCTTGCCGACAAAGTCCTTACAAAGAAACTCTACAAGAACATGTTGGGAGGAAGCGATATTGTTGAAACAGGGGACGAAAACAGCAACAAGGACGTGATGGCCAAAGATCAGTAAAGACATTACAAGAGCAAACGAGAGCCGGTTTCAGGTTCATGGGACTTATTCGCACCAAAACCTTTATCAAATACGCAAGAATTAACCTTCAGGAGGCAGAGGCTGCCCTTTCCGCAAGCGACTATAAGGGGTGCGCAAGAAAGGTCATCTGTTGCACCGATGCCTTGATCAAGGCTGTGGCTGAGGCCCTTCCCATGGTAAAGGCGGATTTCTTCAAGATGAAGAAGGAACGTTTTGCCAGAAACCTTGAAGACCTTACAGATGATGCTGGGACCTCTTCCAGGATTACAGAGGCCATTTTTGAGGCAAGAAGACTGGCCTTACAGGATGAAATAGACAGAGCCCACGTGGAAAAGGCCCTGGGACACGCCGGGGTTGCCTTTACTGCCCTTCATGAGCTCTTCACATGAAGAGGGCCTGGCTCCTTCTTTCACTTTCTATCCCCTTCCTTCTCATACTGATTGACTGGCCTTGTTCAAAGGCACTGGCCCTTGAACCAAGGCAGGTGCTTGTTGTGGTAAATGACAACAGCCCGGAATCCCTGGCCCTTTCCCGTTATTACCTTAAAAGGAGAAACATCCCCAGAAAAAACCTCCTCCACATCCGCTGCACCACCAAAGAGGTGATCTCCAGAAGGGCCTTTGAAAGAGATATTGCCTTCCCACTCAAAAAGGCCCTGGCAAGGGATAGCTTTTCAAAGGGAATAAGGTGCATTCTTCTTACCTACGGAATACCCCTAAGGATATTGGAAAAACAGGAATCAGGGACTTCTACAAAAGGCCCTTCAACTAAAAAGAAAGGATCTTTTAGTGATGGTAAGGAAAGAAAAAACAAAAAAGCTTTTAAACAGGGCCCCTTAAAAACCGTCTCTTCCGTGGATTCTGAGGTCATGGCCATAAGGCTTTATGGAAGATACGATCTTAGAGGCTGGCTTTTAAACCCGCTCTATATTGGGAAAAGGCGCGAAAAAAGGCCGTCTTTGCCGGCAAAAGAAGTCGTTATGGTTTCAAGAATAGACGGGCCTGACCTAAGGACAGCAAAAAGGATAGTTGATGATGCCATCTTTTCTGAGGAAAAAGGCCTTTCAGGAAGGGCATGCCTTGACTGCAGATACACGGCCTCTCAAAGGAAAAAGGGCAAGGATGCCTACCATATTTTTGACAGATGGATATATGAGGCTGCCTTGTTTCTTAAATCAAGGGGCTTTGAAACGAAAATCAACCAGGGCCCAGAACTTTTTGGGAGGGGTGAGTGTAAAGGCTGCGCCATCTACTGCGGCTGGTACAGCCTATCCAATTACAAGGACGCCTTTACCTGGAAGAAAGGGGCCATAGGTTACCATATTGCAAGTAGCGAGTGCGTAAGCCTCCACGGAAACAACAGGCAGTGGTGCAGGATGATTTTGGAAAAGGGAGCAAGTGTGACCATTGGCCCTGTCTCAGAGCCCTATGTCCAGGCCTTTCCTCCACCCAACCTCTTTTTCAGGCTTCTCCTTGACAATGGCCTTTCCGTTTCAGAGGCGTATCTTTTTTCCTGCCCTATGCTTTCCTGGCAGATGGTGCTTGTGAGCGACCCCCTCTACAGGCCCTTTTTAAGAAGAAGGCCTGCCAATACGAAAAGATGACTGGAGACCCTTTTTAGTGGTGACAAAATTTGCTATTGCCAAGCCACCTCAAAAGAGTGTAAAAATAATATCAAACTCAAAAACTTCATTTGCTCCCTTTGATATGAATCAGAAAAGCGAAAAAAGCACAGAAAAACGGCGCAAGGTATTGGTGTCTTTTCCCAGGAAACTAACCCGGGCTGGCCAGAGGATAGTTTGCCCGGAATGCGGTAACGACCACGATTTTTTCGAAGTGGCACAGGAGGTTACCATCACCACCAAGTACATCCAGAATCCCGATGGGAGCTTTACGCCGCAAAACGACGAGTCCACCGTGCTGGGAGATGTAAATCTTTACTGCGGTGAATGTTACGCAGATCTTTCCCAGTACTACAGACGTTTTGCTGAAATGATCTTCTGACAAGGTGCGACCGCCTGCCATAATCAGGACAAATTCCCAGTTCAGAAAGGCCTATCCTGATCTCCAAAATGGGGATGTGGTTTCCTGCGTACTTAACCTAAAGCCCTTTGAGGAATTCATATTTACGGACCTGATGGACCGGGGGGTGGTGCTCTTTCCTTCAGCCATCTCACAGATTGCAAGCAGGTCCAAGTGCTTCCAGGCACATCTTTTTAAGGATCTGATGGTCCCAGGCACAAGGGTCATAAATGGGAAGGCCGATCTCATAAGGGCAATGGATGACTATTTAAGTGAAGGCATAGGCCCTGTCATAACCAAGAGGGACCGTTCCGACTGCGGACTAGGCATAAACAAATGGCGAGACTGCGAGGATCTATTCAATCATGTCTCCCTTTCCTCCAACCCACCCTGGCCCTTGGTGCTTCAGCCTTTTATTCCCGATGCAATGGACATAAGGGTCGTGTGGATTGGAAGCATTCATGTTGAGGCCTATTGGCGCAAAAATCGGGCCGGGTTCAGGAACAACCTCCACTTTGGCGGTGAAAGCGGCCCTTTTAAGCTTTCAGACAGGGAAGCGGACATTTGCCAAAAGGCCATGGAGAGGGCCAAATTCCCATATGCGCACATTGATCTTTTAATGACGGAAAACGGGGAGGTCTTCCTTTCTGAAATAAGCCTCTTTGGGGGCACAAAGGGGGCCAAAATAGACTCGGTTGAGTGTTCCAGGTTAAAAAGGCTGGTTGAGGAGGAGTTCCTTGAAAAAACTCATCGGCTCATCCTGGCTCACGAGGGCCACAGGCAACAAGTGAAGACTTATGGCTGAACCTGTCCGGCAGCCTGAAGAACCAAAGGGGAAGGCCTTGCACCAGAATCAGCCCTTGAAAAAGACAGAAGCTCACACAGATGAAGGGCAGGGAGATTCCAGACCCCCATTGAGCAGTCTTGAAAAATCCCTTGGTTATTCATTCAAGGACAAGGAACTTCTTGTTACTGCCCTTACCCACCGCTCCTTTCCGCCTGAGTCGGGAAAGTTCTTCCATGACAACGAACGGCTCGAGTTTCTTGGAGATGCTGTACTCGAGCTTGCCATAAGCGATCTTCTCTTCAGGAAATTTGGCCAGCACTACAAGGAGGGGGACCTTACAAAGATGCGTGCCTACCTTGTGAGTGAAACACGCCTTGTGTTGCTGGCAAAGGAGCTTAACCTTGGTGAATACCTCCTCATGGGACACGGAGAGGAAAAGTGCGGCGGAAGGACTAGGCCCTCCATACTGGCAGATGCCTTTGAGGCCGTGGTGGGGGCCATATATCTGGATGGCGGATTCAAGGCTGCCTTTGACTTTGTTTGCAGACAGTTTGGCAGGCTTCTTGAGTCTGCGCCTGAAAAGGGCCTTAAGATCGATTACAAGAGCAGGCTTCAGGAAATTACGCAAAAATACTTGCACGCCCTTCCTTCCTACAGGCTTCTTGAAACAGAGGGGCCCGACCATGACAGGCGCTTCAAGGTCGCTCTTTATTTTGAAAACCAGGAGATATCTCAAGGCACTGGAAGAAGCAAAAAGGAAGCGGAGCAACAGGCGGCAAGGCTTGCGCTGAAAAATATAGAGGAGAACCTTGGAAAAAATGGATTCGGATAACGCTGGAGAAAAGGGAGAAAAGGGCCAGGGTTTCAAATCCGGTTTCGTAGGAATCATTGGCGCCCCAAATGTGGGCAAGTCTACCCTTCTAAATGCAATCCTTGGCGAAAAGGTCGCCATAACCACCCCAAAACCACAAACCACCAGGACACAAATCCGGGGAATACTCACTGGAGAAAACTTCCAGATCGTGTTCGTTGACACCCCTGGGATTCACCATCCCAGAAAGCTGCTGAACAAGAAGCTTGTGGAGACGGCGGAAAAGGCCGTTGAAGACGTTGACGTTCTGCTCTTTCTTGTGGATGTCACAAACAGAAACCGAAAGGAAGAGTTCGCCATAGTCGAGCTCATAAAGAGGCTAAAAAAGCCTGTTATCCTTGTGCTCAACAAAATAGACAAGGTGGCCAAGGAAAACATCCTGCCCATCATTGACGAAATGAGCAAGATTTACCCCTTTGAGGCCATAGTTCCCATCTCGGCAAAGTATGTGGATGGAGTGGACAGGCTTCTTGAGGAGATACTAAAGCTCCTTCCGGAAGGTCCTCAATATTATGACGCAACCACCATTACTGACCAATCCAAGGAACACCTGGTGGAGGAGCTTATCAGGGAAAAGATATTCCTCCTTGCCGAGCAGGAAGTCCCATACTCAACGGCAGTGAAGGTTGAGGAGATGGAAAAGGATGACAAAATCGTCAGGATAAGGGCGGTCATCTACGTTGAAAGGCCCTCCCAAAAGGGAATCATCATTGGAAAGCAGGGAAGATTCATAAAAAAGGTGGGAACCTATGCAAGGATGGACCTTGAACACCTGTGGGGCAAGAAGGTTTTTCTGGATCTTTGGGTGAAGGTCCTCAAAGACTGGTCCAAGGATGAAAAGCAGCTAAGGCGCCTGGGCCTTACAACCTAAGTCCCTTCAAAAGCGATCCTCCCTCAAAAATATGTGTCATTTGCGCCACACTAGCGGGCCGGCCAACCTGTGTCCAATAGGACACACAAGCCTAATGAATATGCTCCTCCAAGATTAACTTCTTGTTTTTACACTATTTTTTAATAAAACTAAAGTGGCACAACGTATGCAGTATAGATTTTCACACAAAAAATAGTGATTACTATCATGCGGCTTTAGAAGGCGAGAGTATATATATGAAACTTCAGCGGACATTAAAAAAACCAGTGGAGGTCCAGGGGATAGGTCTTCACTGTGGCGCCAGGATTTCCATGAAGGTAAATCCTGCAAAACCAGACTCTGGAATTCGGTTTAGAAGAACAGACCTTGCTGGCAAGCCAGAGGTGAAGGCTACGCTAGATAATGTAATCCACTGCAGGCATGCCACCACAATTGGTACAGACGACTTTCGCATCTCCACAATCGAACACCTTATGGCAGCCTTTGCAGGCCTTGGCATAGACAACGCAACAGTTGAGATAGACGGCCCGGAGGTACCTGCAATGGATGGCAGTGCAGCCATCTTCGTCTTCCTTTTCAAGGATGCAGGCCTTAAGATTCAGGGCAGTCCCAGAAGATTTATAGAGGTTACAAGGCCCGTTACCGTTCAAGAGGATGACAAAAAAGTCACATTCTTGCCACACCACTCCTTTCTTGTTGATTTTTCAATAGATTTTCCTCACCCTGTCATAAAGGCACAGCGCTTTAAGGCAGAGATTACAAGGAAAACCTTTGAAAAACGCATTGCCAAGGCTAGGACCTTCGGTTTCTTAAAGGAGGTGGAGATGCTTCACAAAAACGGTCTGGCCCTTGGGGCATCCCTTGAAAACGCAGTTGTCATTGGAGACCAGTCGGTACTCAACCATGAAGGGCTGAGATTTTCAGACGAGTTCGTACGCCACAAGGTCCTTGACATCATTGGGGATCTTTATCTCCTTGGCGCATCGCTAAGGGCCAAGGTTGTTGCGGAAAAATCCGGGCACGATCTCCACTGCAAGGCTGTCAGAAAGCTTATGGTTACAAGGTCTGCATGGAGATACTCTGATTCCCTTGTGGAGGCGGCAGCCGTATCAAGGTGGCACCGGAACATTGCACCTGCTGGTGCAGGGGCCATGTTATAAATTTTCCAACAGGAAAGCCGGTTTCTTAAGGCAGGAGGTACCTGGAGGCCGGTAAACCTGGAGGGTTGGGAAAGGCAGGGAACGTCAAAGTTCCCTGCTTTTTGTTTTAAGCCAGTTGAAATTTTCCTGGTAAAGCTCTTCCACCTGTTCTTTGCTCATCCCAGCACCCATTCCCACTAAGCGCGCATGCTCCGGGCTCATGAAGTCTCCGGGTGAGTGGCCATCGGAATTTATTACCAGGGGGGCACCAACTGAAAGGGCGGTTTTCAAAACATGCCCGTTGGTGAGGCTATGGCCTTTCCTGCCAGAAAGCTCAAGACGCACACCCTTCTCCCGTGCAAGGGCTGCATCCTCCTGGCTTATGAAACCAGGGTGGGCAAGTATGTCCACGCCAGCCTCTATGGCTGCCCTATTGGTGCCGACAATAACGGGCTCCACAATGGTTTCACCATGACAGACCACTATCTCAGCCCCAAGCTCCCTGGCCCTGGTGGTAAGGCCTGCAATTCTGGCAGGATGGACGTGGGTCAGCTCAATGCCCAAAAGCAGTTTTGTTTTACTGTTTGCATTTATGGGCTGGGCCACCTTTTTCATCTGGGTCAGTATGAATTCGAAATTGGACTCATCAGCGTGGTCGGTAATGCACACTGCCTGGTAACCCTTGACCTCGAGTCTTCTTACAAGCTCAGATGGCAGAAGCTCCCCGTCGCTAAAGATACTGTGGCAGTGAAGGTCAAACATCAACATCTTAACACTACATCTTGTACTTGAATGCGCTTGGATCGAGCTCTTCGAGGATCTTATTCCACTTGTCCTCGTCCTTTTCCTTGTCACTGCCTGTGACCACAGTGGGCTGCGGTTCCACCTTGGTTGCGGATTTCAGCACTTCTTCATTTACGAATATGTCAGCGCCTGCCCTTAGGGCAAGGGCCACCGCATCGCTTGGCCTTGAGTCCACGCGGACAAGCTTATCTCCCGTATCCAGGGTTATCTCAGCATAGTAGGTGTTGTCCTTTAGCTCCGTGACATCTATGCGCACAAGCCTTACTCCTGCGGCCTTCAAAAGGTTCACTGCCAGGTCATGGGTCATGGGACGGGCAAACTCCAACTTTTCCATTTCCGTGGCAATGGCGGTTGCCTCTAGCAGGCCAATCCATATTGGAAGGGTCCTTTCACCCCCCTCTTCCTTGAGTATAAGAATAGGGGAGTTGGACTGGGGGTCCAGGGTTATTGCGTGAATCTTCATCCTTATTGCCTTCATGGCCTTTTTACCTCATCAGTGTAGAATTCTACCAACAAGTGAATGGTGGCATGCCCTTTCAATGTAAACATTTATTAGCCTTCCAACAAGGTTACTCCCCCCTTCCAAATTCACAACGTGGTTTTCCCTGGTTCTTGCAGTAAGCTTTTCCCTTGAAGACGATTCAACAAGGACCTGGCAGACCCTTCCCTCAAAACGCCTGTACTGCTCAAGCCCTATCTGATTCTGAAGTTCCAACAGCTTGGTCAGCCGTCTTGATTTGACATCCTCGGCCACCTTTTCGGGAAATCTTGCCGCTGCAGTACCTGGCCTCTCAGAGAACTTGAAGGCAAAGGCCTGATCAAAGCGCACCTTTTCCAAAAGGGACATGGTCTGGCTGAAATCCTCCTCTGTCTCACCAGGGAAACCAACAATGAGATCCGTGGTTATAGTCATATCAGGACACGCACTTCTGAGTTTTTCCACCTTTTGGAGATACTCTGCCCTGCTGTAGCGCCTGTTCATGCGTTTTAAAATCCTGTCTGATCCGGACTGGACAGGAAGATGAAGGTGCTCACACAGGGTTCCAAGCCTTCCAAAGCACTCTATAAGCCTGTCTGAAAGGTCCTTTGGGTGACTAGTGGTAAAGCGGAGCCTAATGCCTGGAAAGGCCCGGTCTATCTCCTTGAGAAGGCCTGGACAATCAACTCCCTCTGAAGGTTTCTTCCCATAGGAGTTTACGTTTTGGCCCAGCAAGGTCACATCCTTGACCCCTTGATCAACTAGGGAACCTATTTCCCTGAGGATGTCATCCACTGGCCTGCTTATCTCCCTCCCCCTTACAAAGGGAACGATGCAGTAGGTGCAGAAATTGTCACAGCCCTGCATTATGGTCACAAAGGCCCGGACGTCTCCTCTTCTCGGAAGGGGGACATCTATGTAGGGGATGTCAAAATCCTCGTTAAGCTCTGTTTTTAAGAGCCTTTCTTCTCCCTTTTCAAGGCACCTTACAATCCTTTTAAGATCATACAACCCCTGGGGCCCCATCACGAAATCCACCTGTGGTGCCCTTTCAAAAAGGTCTTTCCCTAGCTGCTGGGCAACACAACCTGCCACCCCTATCTTCAAGGACGGGTTGGTCCGCTTAAGGCCCTTTAGTCTGCCAAGCAGACTGTAAAGCTTGTGTTCGGCCTTTTCCCTGATTGAGCAGGTATTGACGATTATGAGGTCTGCTTCCTCTGGAAAAGGCGTAAGACGATAGCTGTCCATGAGCATTTGGGCCATGCGCTGGGAATCGTACTCGTTCATCTGGCACCCAAAGGTGATGATATGGAGCCTTTTGGGTGCAGAATTCACCAATATTTCGTCATTTTCTCTAACCAGACTTTTCATAGCTATTAGACCTTAATGGATTGGGAATTTATACAAACGGGTCTTCCAACCTTCTTTAGTATTGTCGGTGACACCTATTATAATGCCTTTTGACGTCTTTGACACGCCGCAGATGGAGCCCGTAAGATTGGAGTCTGCCCTTAAAAAATAAAAGCCCTTTGATAAGGAAAAGTAATAGAGGCCGCTTTCTCCTTTTCCCTTTTCCCCTGGAATGACCCCGTTAAAAACAATGGCGTCCCCAAGCTTAAGAAAATTTGCCTTCCCAGGGCCGCAACACGGTCTTTCTGGTACAACAGGGAAAAGAGAGGTCCAAAGATGGGTATTACTTCCAAAGACCTTGAAAAACCCGTCAAAACTCACATACAAAAGTAGACAAGTCCCATTTGCATCAAGTGTGGTGGCACTATCCACATTGAAATCACCTGGAAACTCCACCTGTTCCACGTACTCCAACCCGTTTCCAGTGGGATTTAGCCTGAATATGCGCTCGCCCCTGAAGCGCTCCTTTTCATACTCCTGCCCCAGAAGCAAGGGTCTTTTCTGCCTGCACTCTGAACGAACAAAGGAAAGCCAGAGATTTATCTCATCCTGTACAAGATGAAGCCTTCCCTTTCTGTAACTGAAAAGCTTTGAGGTAAGGCCTGCACTTTTTATGGCAACATTTAATACCAGCCACCCCTTTGAATAAGAAAAACTGCAGGGGCATTCAAAGTCACCGAAACGATAAAAAAGCGGCTGCCCAGCACTGTGGTATGGGGCAACTCCTAATTCCTTTTCCGTGAGATAGATGATCTCTTCCCGCCCATCTTCGTCGAGATCGGTTACAGCGACCTGTAAAACCCTGCCAGAAAGGGTGCCTACAGTTGCGGCCTTGGCAAAGTCGAATGACACGGGAGCCTGCTCTATCCCTGGCGTCACATGTTCCTGTTCCTTGCCTGTTGATTCACTTAATACTGGAGCTGCTGAGGCAACCTTGTATGAAGATATCTCCCTCATATCAGGCCCGTAAACATTCAAGGTATCGTCTTTAAGATCGAATACCAGGTCTATGCCAAAGGCCTCCATTGAACTTTTTGTCGGGACAGGCATGGGACCGCTGGCCGGTTTCAGCCAAACAAGATTTGGGAGCATCTTTTGAAGCGAATAGGTGGAAAAAACCGGAGATACCAGCTTTCCGTCAAGGAAAAGGGCAGCCTTCATCCTGCTGAATCTAAGGGCCTTTAACCTGGGCAGAAGCTGACCAGATGCATAATAGACCTTGCATATAGATAGATCCCGTTTCACTTCAACAACCTTGCACTTAGCCACCACCTTTTCCTGGTAGCCAAGGATACGCCTTGAGCCAGGGACATATATTGGCCTCCCCTTGCCCACAAGCGAAAAGAGATCCCCTGGCTTTATGTGGGAACTTGAGCCCTTATCCAGAACAAACTCTCCGCTGTCCTTCTGTGTGGCAGCAGCCACAATGGGACGAAAGTCTTCGACAAGTGCGTTGATCTGCCCCCTTGCGTAAAGATATCGAGGCAAGGCCACGGCAACGAAAATGAGGATAAAAATCTTGATTGAATGCCTGGATAAAGCAATATTCAATTTATTGCCTCCGTTTCCTTAAATGGATAGACAGGTCAAAAATCCAGGTATGATTCAGATACAGCATAGGAATGTCCAGGAAAAATCTTCAAAGGGCTCTTGGAAAGATTTAAGGGCTAATATAACAAGATGGGGCAAAAAGGGAACAAAAAAGGCCCTGAATTATAAAAGATCCAGGGCCTTGTAAATAGCAAATTTCAGAGGCGACTAGACGCAGCCGGTTGGCTTTGGAAGTCCAGCCATCTTACAGGCTCCCTTACCAGGTCCTGATGGGAAGAGCTCATAAATTTTCTTGAGGGGATATCCGGTTGTTTTGGAAAGAATCCTGACCATGGGAGCGATTCCGTTTTTCTTGAAGTAATCCTGAAGAACCTCAATAACCTTCTTGTGGTCTTCGGTGAGTTCGCTAATACCTTCCTGCTCCATGACGTATTCTACCCAATTTTCGTCCCACTCTTCCATTCCCTTTGTAAGGAAACCGTCTTCATCGACTTCATAAGTCTTGCCTTTGTACTCTACAGTTGCCATATTGCCCTCCTTTTGGATTATTCTCTTTTATGTCCGTTATGGCATATCGAGACCGTTTATTACTATAACCAAAACCCCTTGTCAAGGCTCGTTAAAATTTTTTCAAGATTAAAAGAAAGAAAAAAAATCAATGGTTATAGTAGGTTAAGCGCCGCCTAAAATGAACACCGGTGGTTTTTTGAATAGCTATTCATTTTTTCACAACGAATTCATCCCTAACCTATACACGGGATTCCAACTCAAGAAGATGCTTTCTGGCCCAATCAATGGTGGGATCAAGTTCAAGGGCCATCCTGTACCACTTAATGGCAGCAGGTATTATCCCAAGCCTTCTGAGGTTGCTTCCGATGTTGGCGTAGTCGATGGCAGAGCCAGGATCTATGGAGATTGCCTGTTCAAAACACTTGATGGCCTCTGCATACCTTCCCATCTGATAAAGGCAGGTACCAAGAATGTTGTGAATCTCCTTTAGGGCCGGATTGAGTTTTTTTGCCTTCTCAAGCTGCTCCACCGCATCACTCAGCCTTCCAAGCTGGCGAAAACAGTTGCCAAGGTTACAGTAAAGGCTTGGAAGCTCTGTTTCAGGCGGTGAAAGGGAAAGGGCCTGCTGGTATCTTTTTACCGCCCCTTCTAGATCCCCTGTGGATTCAAGCAAGTGGCCAATGTAAAAGGCAATGTCAAACCTTTCTCGGTATATGCTTCCAAGACCCTCAAGAACTTCTATTGCCTCAAAGGGGTCAAGGATGCCACCTGTTGCAGCAATGCGGGCCATGTGAAAGGCAATATCCAGGTTGAGGGTGCGGTCCCGGAAGTGGCTCCCTGGAATCATGGCGTACGCCACCGGGATTCCAAGGTCTTTTTCCGTAACGTCTGCCAGATAGACGGGAAGCCCTGCCTTTTCAAGGGCTCTGACCAGGAGATCCACCTCCTGCCTGAAGTTACGCGAGGAGCAGTCGGGAAGATCACTTAACTTTCTCACCTTATCTGAATTGAGCACATAAGCCGCCTCTTCAAGGGTGGCAAACTTTGGAAGGCCACTTTCGAGATATTTTCCCTCTGTATCAAAGTCCCCTGCCAGCTGCGCAACCTCGGTAATGGCCCGGACGGCCGCCCTTTCCGGGCTTGTGGATGTACCTGCAGTGTAGACTATCTCGCTTCTTTCTGGATATGTGGACGGGTCCCATGCCAGGGCCCCTACCGTTGGGATGCCTAGGCCAAGGGAAAAATCTTTTAGAATCAAGTTGATCCCTCTTGATCTGAACCTCTCGATCAGCTCCTTAAGCTGATCATCCTCTATGGAATCAAGATCAATGGTAGGAGTCTTTATAAAATTGTAGCTTATGACAGAGCATACATGGCGCTCAACCACCTCGCAGATTGCCTGGACCGATGCCTCCTCAAGGCTGTTTCCTGCTGCAGATCCGTTGTATTCGAAGATGGGCCACATCCATGAAAAGGGTACAAAGCACTCTGAAGCCTCTGGAAGACAAAGCCCCTTTATCCAGCCCTGGGGAAGGTCCTTTAGAAAAGCCTTTTCTTCTTCGGTGAGTTCCCCCTTGAAATGGACCGCCTTGAGAAGGTGCTCAAAGGAAAATCTGTTGCCCTCAACCTCACTGAAGGGGGCTATATACAGGTGACCATCCTCAACAAACCTGAAGAGGCTGTACCTTTCGGCAATCTCCATGACGGCGCTTGCCTTGGCCTGGGCCTCGGTGACCCCTTTCCCCATCTGCTTTTTAGTGCCAGTTACGACACTTGCTTCAGGATGGTACCTGCTTACATAAACAGGAATGCCAAGTCTGCCCTTGTCAACCCGCTTTACCTCCTCGAGTACGGGCCTTCCTAGGGATGAAAACCTCTCCATTGCCCACTCAAGGGTCTCCTCTGGGGTCCTCACCTTGTCATAGGGAAGACCCGATTCCTTAAAAGAGTCGCCTAACCTCATCTGCCTTATAAAGGGCCTTATTAAAAAGTCCGGACTATTTTCTGTAATTTTTGCAGACCGCCTCGATAATCTCTTCGGCCTTGAACCAGTCCTCCTGGTCTGCTCCAGGTTCCATGCCCCTGCGTTCATACAACGTATGTGCCACTGCTGCAACCCATTTCTGACGGCCTTCCTCGCAGACTGTATCTGTGAAGCGAATCCTTGTCATTCCAGTTCCTGGAGCACCCTGGATCTGAAGGCCCACCACAGGGTTTACCGCCTCTTCGTCCCTTATGAGATAGATGGCCCTTGGGACTTCCACTGCATGGGCAAGATGAACAAGATTGTCCGGGTCTGTTGTTCCCAAGAATATCTCTACCCTTCTTCCCCTTTCATCGTAATCAATGCCAAGAAGAGGCATGCCAGGTTCACCAACGATGTAATCATCGCCAATCTGGACTACGGCGGTCCTGTACTGGTTCATCCTGTTAAAATCCTTGATAAAACTCTTCCATTCCCTTTTAAGTATCCGTGATTTTTTCTCAGCCATCTCTAATACCTCCCATAGGCTTGAATAAAAGTAACGTAAACACTCCCAACCTTGGTGTCAAAAGGAGCCATGGAAATATTCTTACGCTATGTCAACAACCGGTTTCAGCCACTTGAGGGTCTTTGAGGGTATATCAGACCTCAAGAAATCGTATAGAGGTCCTTCAAAAATCACCTTTCCTCCATATTTTCCACCACCTGGTCCAAGATCGATTATCCAGTCTGCTCCTGCAATAAGGGCCTGGTTGTGCTCAACCATGAGCACGGTGTTTCCAAGGTCGGAAAGCCTTGAAAGGCACTCTGAAAGTCGCCTTACATCCTCCATGTGAAGCCCCACACTCGGCTCGTCAAGGAGGTAAAGCCTGGCCTGATTCTGGGCCTTTGAAAGCTCCTTTGCAATCTTTAATCTCTGGGCCTCTCCCCCTGAAAGGGTTGGGCTTGGCTGGCCAAGGCGCAGGTAGCCAAGTCCAAGGTCATCCAGGACCTTGAGTCCCCTTTTTACCTGGGGAATGGCCCTGAAAAACTCAAGCGCCTCAGAGACTGTCATGTCTAGCACCTGGCTAATGTCCCGGGACTTCCAGGTTACTGAAAGTACGTCGCTTTTAAATCTTTTGCCCTGGCAGCTCGGACATGTGATATAAACGTCAGGAAGTATGCCAAGTCTTTGCCTCAACTGGCCCTGACCACCGCAGTGGGGACATGCGCCTTCCCTTGTGTTAAAGGAAAAGTGCGAGGGTCCAAAGCCCCGTATCCGTGCCGCAGGGGTGCGGGAAAAAAGGTGACGGATCTGGGAAAATATACCAATGAAGGTTACTGGACACGATCTTGGGGTCCTGCCTATGGGGCTGTGGTCTATGCGGTGGACCCCCTTTAATTCTTCGTATCCCTCAAGGCTTTGAGCGCACGAAGTATCTCCGGTAAGCGCCAGGTAGAGGGCCTCTTCCAGGCTGGTCTTTCCTGAGCCGGAAACCCCTGTAACAACGGTTACGGCACCAATGGGAATCCGTACATTCACAGACGAAAGATTATGTCTTTTTGCCCCTAAGAGTCTAAGAAATCGGGTCTCAGGCATAAGCCTTTTGCTCTTTGTTACAGTTATCTTTCTGTTTCTTAGACCCCTAGCAGTACGCGAAGACGGATGTTCCAGAAGGCCCTTAACACTTCCGCAGTAGACCACCTGGCCTCCATCTCTTCCGCCTCCAGGGCCAAGATCCACCACAAAATCGCCTGCAAGGATTGTCTCCTCGTCATGTTCAACAACAATCACGCTGTTGCCCTTTCTGGCAAGATCCTTAAGGGCCGCAACAAGCCTGCTGTTGTCAGAGGGATGAAGGCCAATGGTGGGCTCATCAAGGACAATGGTTATGCCAGTAAGATTTGACGCACTCTGGGAAGAAAGGGCGATTCTCTGGGCCTCTCCTCCTGAAAGGCTTGCCCCGGATCTATCAAGGCCCAGGTAGCCAAGGCCAAGTTCAGACATAAGCTCAAGCCTTTTTAAAACGTGGCCCGTAAGCATCTTAAAAAGCCCGCTCCTTTTTCCAAAAAGCCCCCTTTTCTTCTGCCAGCTTTTAATAAGAGATATGGCCTCATCTATCTCAAGCCTGAAGAAGGAGGCAATATCAACCCCGTCTATCTGCCAGTAAAGGGCCCTTTCAGAAAGCCTTGTGCCCTTGCACAACGGACAGGCAGCGCCGTTTTCCCCTTCTCCCCTCCCTAGGCATTCAGGGCACCTTCCATTCTCTGTATGAAAGGAAAAAAGAAGGGGATCAGGCTCTTCAACAGAAATCTTGCACCTTGGGCAAAAGTGGCTTGTACCGAACCACTTGCGCCCTTTATCCGGAAGCAGGCAGAAAATGGTGCCGCCTCCCGCCTTAAGGGCCGTCTCAAGAATTAAAGAGGGGTCATTTCCTCCTTCTTCCTTTTTAAAGGACCCCCACAGCCAGGAGATGCTGTGCTCCTTGTAGCGTGAAAGCCTGACCGTCTCCCCCTTTTCCACTATCCTTTCATCCACCAGCACCAGAT
>JALWYS010000124.1 GCA_027003115.1 Deltaproteobacteria bacterium
TCCACGGGTGCTTGTGGCCACGGATTGCCTTTCCGAGGGAGTCAATCTCCAAGAAAAGTTTTCAGCAGTCCTCCACTTTGACCTTCCCTGGAACCCAAACCGCATGGAGCAACGAGAAGGCAGAGTGGACCGCTATGGTCAGACAGAGCCAAGGGTAAAGGCAATTCGCTTTTACGGCACAGACAACCCCATAGACGGTGCGGTGCTCAATGTGCTTTTAAATAAGGCCAGGGAGATCCACAGGGCCCTTGGTACCTACGTGCCCGTGCCTGAAGACAGTGAGACCGTAATGGAGGCAGTTCTTAACTCCCTTTTTATGCGAAAAAAGACCGTGAAGACAGCCCATGGACAAGGGATGGTTCAGAAAACCCTTTTTGAAGAAAATCCTGAGCTAAATAAACTTCACAAACAGTGGGACCTGGATGTCCAAAGGGAAAGGATAAACCGCACCCGTTTTGCACAAAGGGCAATAAAACCCTCCGAGGTGAAAAGAGAGCTTGAGGCCGTCGACAAGGTCCTTGGTGACCCAGAAGCAGTAAAAGAATTCATGATGGAGGCCCTTGATCGCCTAGGACTTACCCTTAAAAGAGACGAAAAAAGGCCAAAAGTTTACAGGCTTTTTCTTTCAGAATCCATCCTCAAGACCCTTCCAGAGGCCGTCTCAACAAAGCTTTTCCCAATAAAAAGGGAAAAGGAGCTTGCATTCTCCTTTGATTCACCAACTCCGGCAGGTGCCTCATACATAGGACGAAATCACCCCCTTGTAACTGCCCTTGCCCGCTATCTCTTTGAAAATGCCCTAAGCGCAGGGGAAAATGCCCTTGTTCCAAGGTGCGGGGTAATAAGGACAAGGGCCGTGTCCACCCTCACCGCCCTCCTGCTTCTACGAGTGCGTTACCTCCTGAGGATACCCCAGCGGCCAGATCTCCTGGCAGAGGAGGTTATGGCTGCCGGCTTTCGGCTTGACAGTCCACCGGATAAAAACTGGCTATCTGAAAAGGATGCCCTTTTTCTCCTTGAAAACGCACTGCCTTCCTCAAACATATCCCTTCCTGAAAAAAGGGAGCTTCTTGAATGGATACTTGAAGAGATGGGTGAATGGCAAAACCGGCCTGATATGGATTCCATCAAAAACCCCTTCCAAAAAGAGCTTTCAAAAAGGCTTAAAGAACGGGCAAAAATGCTCACCGAGAGCCACAAGCGCATCCGCAAGGCAGTCAGGCTAAGAATCAGGGAGCTCAAGGTCCTTCCCCAGTTTCCTCCAGACCTTCTTGGCCTACTTGTCCTTCAGCCCGAGGTGACACCATGAAGAGCTTTCCTGCCTGTTACATAGAAGGAGGGCTTTTTTCTCCTGATCTCTTTGACCAGCTTATTTCCCAAGAACTTCCAGGCCAAAGACCCGCAGACTTTGGCCTAAAAGCTGGAAAGGGACTTACAGACGAGATAGCGGCGGTTTTTAAAGATGCAGAGGTCTTATGGAAGATATTTAACCGCCGCCTTGAACGCCTTTCCGAAAAGGACCTTGGAACCTCTATCACCAGGGACGCATGGTGTATTCCCCTTCTCACCCTCCTTGGCCACAGTCTCCACTACAACAGGCGGGCATACAAGGTTGGGGGGCTCACGTTTCACATCTCGCACCGCTCAGGAGAGCCCGAAGACGCCCCACCTGTCCACATAGTAGGAATAAGACAGGAACTTGGACGCATTCCCCCAAGTGGAAGGCCAAGGCTTGCGCCGCACTCCCTGGTCCAGGAGTACCTAAACCGTACCGATGCCCTCTGGGGGATAGTCACCAACGGAAAGGTCCTCAGAATCCTCAGAGACAGCACCTACATCAGGCGCCAGTGCTACGTTGAGTTTGATCTTGAGGCAATTTTTGACCAGCGCCTCTTCCAGGACTTTTCCGTGCTTTACCGCCTGATCCACAGGAGCCGTTTTCCAAGAGACGGAAAGGACATCCACCAATGCCTTCTTGAAAAATACTACCAGCATTCACTGGAACAGGGAGGAAGGGTAAAGGAAAAGCTCCGAGACGGTGTTGAAAAGGCAATTATCGAGCTTGCAAACGGCTTCCTGGCACACCCCAAGAACCAAGAGCTTAGAAACATGCTTTTAGAAAGTGAAAAAGAAGGGAAAAGAATCTCTCCTGCTGGACTTTACAGGGAGCTTCTGCGCCTCATATATCGTTTCCTTTTCCTCCTTGTCTCAGAGGACAGGGGACTACTTAGCCAAAACCCCATCTACCTCAACTACTACGGGGTTGGACGCTTAAGGCGCCTTGTTGACAACAACTCCGCCTATACCAACCACCCTGACATCTGGCACAGTTTCAGGGTCCTCTGGAAACTGCTTTCAGATGATACCCCGGTGCCGCAGGCAGAAAATAGACCCCTTGCCGACATTCTGGGGCTTCCGGTGCTTAATGGACAGCTCTTTGAGCCCCTTGAAATCGACCGCTTCAGAATTTCAAACAGGGACCTCCTTTCAGCCCTCTGGTTTCTCATTAACTACCAGGAAGGCCAAAAAAGCCCAAGGCGTATAAACTATGCTGCCCTTGACGTTGAGGAGCTTGGCTCTGTCTATGAGAGCCTTTTGGATTTTCAGCCCACAATAACCACTTCCAGGCAAACCTCAAGGTTCGGGTTTGTAAAAGGGACAGAAAGAAAGTCCACTGGCTCCTACTACACACCTTCTGAGCTTGTCCATGAACTTATTCACTCAGCCCTTGAGCCGGTGCTGGAAGAAAGGCTTAGATGGGCCGCAACCAAAGAGGAAAAGGAACAGGCAATCCTTTCCATAAAGGTTGTGGACCCTGCCTGCGGCTCCGGCCACTTTCTCCTTGCAGCAGCAAGAAGGCTCGGAAAGGAGCTTGCAAGGATAAGAACAGGCCAGGACGAACCCCCTCCAGAAAAAGTCCGGCTTTGCACAAGGAATGTCATATCCCATTGCATCTACGGGGTGGACAAGAA
Organism: Deltaproteobacteria bacterium; assembly: GCA_027003115.1. Classification (GTDB taxonomy): domain Bacteria; phylum Desulfobacterota; class Dissulfuribacteria; order Dissulfuribacterales; family QOAL01; genus JAADCZ01. The sequence continues at coordinate 2,973 of JALWYS010000124.1, forward strand.
CCCCTTGGCGGTTGAGCTTTGCAGAGTGGCCCTTTGGCTTGAGGCCCATTCCCCTGGAAGGCCTCTAACCTTCCTCGATCATCGAATACGCTGCGGAGACTCCCTGGTGGGCGTCTTCAGCCTTGACGAATTGAAAAAAGGCATCCCAAACGACGCCTTTAAAGCCGTATCAGGCGATGACAAGGAGACTGCAAATATACTTAGAAGGCTCAATCGAAAGGAGCAAAAGGCTTTGGAAAAAGGCCAAATGCTTCTGCCATTTGGATTAAGCAAGTTGGCCCAAAGAGCGAAGAGCATTGACCAGATTAATGACAATAGCACGGAGGGCATAAAGATAAAGAAAAAAGGTTACATCGAGATGAGATTATTAGCGATAACCCAAAGCTCTCCTTTTGATCTTTGGACTGCAGCTTTCTTTCAAAAAAGGGAGAAAGATTCTGATTTCAACACCTTTATAACTACCAAAAACTTGAGGACAATATTGGAAAGGGGAAGTGTAAACCCCGAGGCCCTTGCTCAGGCACAGGCCCTTTCCCACGAACACCGCTTTTTCCATTGGCCCCTGGAATTTCCTGAAATTTGGGAAAGGGGCGGCTTTGACGTGGTACTGGGAAATCCGCCTTGGGAGAGGATAAAATTACAGGAAAAAGAGTTTTTCGCCACCAGGGACCAGGAAATAGCAGCCGCTTCCAATGCAGCAGCCAGAAAAAGGCTTATAAAAAAACTTGCCGAAAAAAAGCCTGAACTTTGGGAGGAATATCGAAACGCTCTTCACTTTTCAGAAAGCCTAAGCCGTTTTATGCGAGGTTCTGGCCAGTATCCATTTACAGCCAGGGGCGACATAAATACCTATTCGGTATTTGCCGAAAGGATGAGACGTCTTATGGGTAAAGGAGGAAGGGCCGGTCTCATTATTCCAACAGGCATTGCAACCGATAACACCAACAAGGAATTCTTTGGAGACCTGGTGTCAAAGGGCGAAATATCAAGCCTCTTCGACTTTGAAAACAGGAAAAAAATTTTCCCAGCAGTGGACAGCCGGTACAAGTTCAGCCTGCTTACCATGAAAAGAATTGATGAACAAAAAGAACCGGCAGATGAACAAAAAATGCGGTTTGCCTTTTTTTGTACCAGCGTTGAACAACTAAGGGATGATAAGCGCGTGTTTGAGCTTTCGCCTGAAGACATTACCAGGATAAACCCCAACACTCGCACCCTTCCCATATTTCGAACAAGGCAGGACGCGGAGCTGACCCAGGCCATATATAATCGTGTCCCCGTGCTGATTAACGAGATGACAGGAGAAAATCCCTGGCAGGTCCGGTTTTCCACACTCTTTCACATGGCCAATGACTCTCATCTTTTCAGGACTAAAGACAGCCTCGAATCTGAAGGCTTTTCATTAAAGAGGAACCGCTTTGTTGGAAACGGGCTGACCTATCTGCCACTGTACGAGGCCAAGATGATATGGCACTTTGACCACCGTTTTGGGACCTTTGAAGGAGTGGAAAGCCGAAAAAACACACACCTTACAAATCTGGATCCTTCCCAGCACGCTGATCCTTCCTTTCTCATCCTTCCTTGGTACTGGGTTGCTGAAAAAGAGGTAAATAACAAAATAGGAGATTGGGGCAAAAAATGGTTTATAGGCTTTAGAAATGTAGCCAGAGCAACAGATGAACGAACAGGTATTTTCAGCGTTATTCCCTTCTCAGGCGTTGGCCATTCCTTGCCTTTATTGTTTTTTCAAGACACTTCTTCGATTTTAATTCTTGGATGTTTTAATACCTTAACTCAACTTTCGGAGTAAATTTTTCAGAAAATGTTCGGGATAATATATTGAAATAATTATTATATTTTACTTAAGGAGTCCTCTCTTTTCGATTATAATGGTGGTTACC
>JALWYS010000125.1 GCA_027003115.1 Deltaproteobacteria bacterium
CTCTTTCCTCCACACTCTGGACACTTAACCATTACATCTGGAAGAAACTGCATGTCCAGCATCTCATGGCCCTGTCCCTTGCAGTGGGGGCACCTGCCTCCGTCAACATTTAATGAGAAGAAGCCAGGGCCAAGGCCAAGGGCTTCCGCCTCCTTAGTCTTTGCAAAGAGCTTTCTTATGGGATCAAGTATCTTGAGATAGGTTCCAGGGCATCCCCTTGGAGTCCTTGAAGGGGGTTCCTGGTCCACAAAGACCACCTGATCGAAGGGCTCTGAAAGACCAATGTCTTCAAGTTTTCCCGGAGTGGGAGCTGCCTTTCCCGCCTTTCTCAAAAGGCCTCTGTAAAGGCACTCCTCCACAAGGGTTGATTTTCCAGAACCAGACACACCGCAGACGCAGGTAAGCATGCCAATGGGAATTCGGCACGTTATGGACCTTAGATTATTCTGGCTTGCACGCCTTATTTCAAGGAAACGAAGAGTGCGGACCGGCTCCTTCTCCTGCCTGGCCTCTTGGTCTTCCATGGCAGTTTCAAGATGTAGTTCTACTGGAAGATCCTCACCGACAATCCTTCCTCCATCCCTTCCGGAACCAGGCCCCATGCGAATGGCCCTATCTGCAGATGAGGCCATAACCGGGTCGTTTTCCGTCATAAGAACGGTGTTTCCCGCCTCCTTAAGGCCCTTTAAGACCTTTGCCACGCCATGAACGTCCTGGGGATGAAGTCCAGATGAGGGCTCATCAAGACAGTAAAGGGTCTCTGAAAGGCTGACGGAGACGCCCTTTGCAAGGCAAAGCCGGGACAGCTCACCGCCAGAAAGGGTGCGGGACTGCCTGTCCAGGGTAAGGTAGCCAAGACCCGCCTCTTTTATGAGAAGGAGCCTCCTTGTAAGGTCCTCAAGGAGGCTTGATGAGGCCCGATCCAGGCTAAGACCTTCCCCAAGCCCTTTACACCAATCAAGTGCATGTTCAACGCTGAGCCTGTAAAGGCCTCCAATATCAAGCCCGCCAAGCCTGTAGGAAAGGGCCTCCTTGTTAAAACGGGTGCCCTTGCAGGATGGACACTGGTTGTAGGCCCTGTACCTAGAAAGAAGTATCCTGATATGGGCCTTATACCGTTTTGATTCGAGGTAGTTGAAAATCTCTTTTATGCCATACCAGTCGTCTTTTCCGAAGAGAATGGCATCCTTTTCCTGACTTGAAAGCTCTTTCCACGGCCTTTGGACATCTATTCCCCACTCGTTGCAGCATGAGAACAGAAACTCTTTTTCATCAGCCCAGTTTTCAAGGGGCCTTATGGCCCCCTCGAAAAGGGATTTGGATTTATCTGGAATCACAAGGTCCCAGTCTATGTCCATTACCCTTCCAAATCCGCTACACTCTGGACAGGCCCCTTCAGGGGAGTTGAAGGAAAAAAGAAGCATGCTTGGTGGGGCCTTTTCCCTTCCGCACCTCGGGCAGACAGGCCTCTTGTGAAATTCGCAGGCCTTCTCCCCTTCACCTTTTTCCTCAAGAAATACATAGATAGTGTCTTCAAGGCCAAAAGCGGTCTCCACTGCCTCCTTGATCCGTTCTTCAGAAAGGGAATTGAGGGCAAGCCTTTCAACAATGATATGAAAACCGCTGCTGTCTTGGTATTCAAGCATGGAAGAAACATCGTCTTCTGATAGGTCTATGACCCTGCCCTTTAGGAGAATACGCCTATAGCCCTCCTTTTGAAGGTCAAAAAGCCTGCCTGCATCGCTCCTTATACAGATGTATCCGCGCCTTAGGCCAGATTCTGCACCTTTTTTCAAAAACGAATAGACATCCTGCCAGTTGCTTGCTCTAAGAGGCACCTGACATCTTGTGCAGTAGGGCACAGCCTTTCTGAAAAATAGCATCCTTGCCGAAAAGCTTATTTCAGAAAGAGTAGCAACGGTTGAACGGGAATTTTTTACAGGATTTGACCTTCCTATGCCAATGGATGCAGGAAGGTTTTTGATGGACTTTACCCTTGCGCCTGAAAGCCTTTCGAGAAACTGCCTTGCATAGGGAGAAAAGGTTTCAATGAAGCGTCTTTGCGACTCTGAATAGATGGTATCAAAAACGAGAGAGGACTTTCCAGACCCAGAAGGGCCACAGACCGCACAGATTGTCCCCTTCTCTATCTCGAGGTCGATGTTTTTCAGGTTGTTTTGACTTGCCCCTCTTATTAACAGCCTTTTCATAGAAAGAATAAAATAAGACAGATTTTGACTTGCTCAACCACTTGCCATTTCCTTTATATACCAGTTCTTGCATGATAAGCTGGGCATAAGCCCAAAGATAAAGGAGGGAACCGAAATGGGTATAACGGGTCTGTCCTGCCTCCTTGCACCTGAAAGGATCGCAGTATTTTCAAGTTCAAAGATTAACTATCGATTTGAAGCCAGGCTCTTTCAAAACATCATCTCCCATGGATTTAGCGGCCCAATCTACCCAATAGACGCGGAAAGGGAGGCAGTATGCGGTATTCCTGCCCACAAAAGCCTAAAATCCATAAGAAAAAGGCCAGACCTGGCACTTATTGCAGGTCCTCCAGAAACGGTTCCCAATATCCTTGAAAGGTGCGGAAGGGCCGGAATCCCTGCCGCTGTGGTATTTTCCATGGATTTCAGACATAGGGCCAAGAACAGTCAAGGACTCATATCGGCCATCCAGAGGGTCTGTTTCAAATACCACATAAGGTGTGTGGGCCCAAATTCCCTGGGAATCATCAGGCCAGGCAAAAATCTGAACCTGAGCATCAGTCTTAAGGCGCCTCCAAGGGGCAGGATCGCATTTCTGTCCCAGAGTTCTACCCTGGCGGCCTCTATCCTGGACTATGCAGCATCAAAAAACGTGGGACTTAGCACCTTTGTGTCACTTGGCGGTCAGGTAGACGTGGATTTTTCAGACATTATAGACTTTCTGGCCATGGATCCAAAAACAAGGGGAATTATTGTCTACCTGGAATCCATAAAAAACGGCCGCAGGTTTATGAGTGCGTGCCGGTCGTTTACGAGAACAAAACCAATAGTGGCAATAAAGGGCGGAAGATTTGAACAGTCAAGGCTCGTCTCTTTCAGCAGAATGGGCTCACTTGCCGGTGAAGATACGGTTTACGATGCGGTCTTCAAGAGGGCGGGCATGGTAAGGGTAGAGGACGTTCTGGAGCTTTTCAACACCTCCGAGGCCCTTTCGAAACAACCGACCCCCAGGGGCAATCACCTGGCAATTGCAACAAATGCCGGAGGGCCAGCAATCCTTGCAATAGACGTACTTATAAGAAAGGGAGGTCACCTTGCCAGCCTTGAACCGCAGACCATTAAAGAGATCAAGGCGGCAGTGCCCGCCTCTGTCCCCATTTCTAACCCGGTTGACTGCCTGTCAGACGCATCTGCAAAAAGATTCTCAAGGGTGATCGAGGCCCTCCTCCAGGATGATACTGCTGACGGTGTGCTCGTAATATTAACCCCCCAGCCCCTTACGGAGCCAATGGAGACGGCACGGGAGCTCGCAGCGCTGTCAAAAAAACACCCCTATAAGACCATTCTTGCCTGCTGGATGGGAAGCGGACAGATGGATAAGGCAAGGAGGCTACTTAACGAAAACAACATACCCACCTTCGTTGCCCCCGAGCAGGCGGTTAAGAGCTTTCTTTACATGTACGAATATGAGGCCAACAGGCAGCTTCTCTCCCATACCCCTTCAAACATCCTGGTGGATTTTCATCCGGACAAGGAAAAGGCCCTGGCCATTTTCCGCTCCGTGGCCGAAGAGAGAAGACTCTTTCTTCTGGAGAGAGAGACCAAGCAGGTGCTGGAGGCATACGGCATTGAGACGACACCCATGGCCCTTGCAAGAACCCCCAAGGAGGCCTTGAAGATAGCAAAAAGGATTGGGTTTCCTGTGGCACTGAAGATAGAGTCCCCAGACATACCCAACAAGAGCAAGGCCGGCGGGGTAAGGCTGCACGTGCTTGAAGACCAGGTGGAGACTGCCTTTCAGGAGCTAAAAAAGGGCCTCAAAAATTATAGGCCCGGAGCCACATTTCACGGCTGCACTGTTGAACCCATGATACTTGGGATGGGCTTAGAATTCGCCATAAGTGGACACAAGGACCCAACCTTTGGCGCTGTCATGGTCTTTGGCCTTGGCGGCCAGCTTCTTGAGGCTGAGAAGGATTATGCAGTTGGGCTTCCCCCGCTCAATCAGGCAGTTGCGCGGCGGCTCATGAAGGAGACAAGGATATGCAGATACCTCTTTGAGGACAAGGACAACCTGCAAATGATGGAAAACCTCGAAAAGACCCTTGTGCGCTTTTCAATACTTATTGCAGACTTTCCATTCATCAAAGAGATAGAAGTCAACTCCTTCTTCCTTGACAAAGAAAGGGGTGTGAGCCTGGATGGCAGGATCGTCATGGAGGAAGAGGTCCTCCAAGGCATCAAGGATACGGATGAAAATACCTGCCCGGACCACCTGGTCATATGCCCCTACCCGTGCAAATACATAGAAAAAGTTACCCTCAAAGACAAGACCTCCTACACAATCCGTCCCATAAAACCAGAGGACGAGCCTCTCATGGCAGAACTCTTTTCCACCTTTTCCGAGCAAACAATCATAAACAGGTTCTTCCAGCTAAAGAAAAGCATCACTCATGATGAATTGGCCAGATACTGTCAGGTGGATTATGATAGGGAAATTGCCCTGGTTGCGGTTATAGAGACAAAAGGAAGGGAGAGAATAGTTGGCGTTTGCAGGCTTACCATCATGCCAGACGGAGAAAACGCAGAGCTTGCAGTTGTGGTTGGGGATCCCTGGCAGGGTCTTGGCATAGGAAAGGTACTCATGGAGAAGACCCTG
>JALWYS010000126.1 GCA_027003115.1 Deltaproteobacteria bacterium
GAATGAGTGCAGAGAAGCGCTGGCAGAGAATCCGGGGATTCCACTATCTTGCCAAGGTCATAAAGGGTGTAAAGTTCATAGATGGGGTTGAAGTGAGCAGCAATACCGACAACAACAGAAGCGTCGCCTGATTAGCCATACACCAGATTTGACTATAGTTCTATATAATCTCATGTTAGCCGTGTTAAATCGTTGTGCAAAAGAATATTTTAAATAATAGTCAACTCGGCTAATCGTTTTTTCATAAGGCGCCTATAAACTTCAAGGGTTTGTTTCGCACTCTTCTGCCAGCTAAATCCCTTTAGACGTTTGCTCCCTCGTTCAATCAGTTCTTCCCTGAGCCCTTCATCAAGGCAAAGTCTCTTTATGGCCTCTGCCATCTCCCTTATGTCCCTTGGATCGACCAGTAGAGCGGCATCTCCTGCAACCTCAGGCATGGACGAACAATTTGAGGTGATAACAGGGGTTCTTGTTGAAAAGGCCTCAAGAATTGGAAGGCCAAAACCCTCATAAAGGCTTGCAAAAACAAGCCCGTAACCTTGAGACAGCCAGGAATAAACATCGTCCACCTCTCCAACTGAATAGACCATTGAAATGGACTCTATCTTGGCTTTCTCCTCCCTGTTCAGCCTCCCGATTATGACCAGGGCCGTGCCTTGAGGAAGGCTTTCTCTTGCAAGATCAAAGGCCCTTGCAATGGAAAGCACGTTTTTCCTCCTGTCCTTCGAAGAAAATGCAAGTAGAAATCGCTTGCATTTTATTCCGCTTGTTTTTAAAAAATTTTCGTTTTCGCTGCGTACGGATTGCTTTTCGCCAGTTACTTTTGGATTACAGGCAAGGTGAACAACGTCAACATCTTTTGGGTTTACCTGGAAGATGGAGCAAAGATCCCTTTTGGTGGCATTTGATACGCATATGAAGTGATCCGCCCTTTTCACTGCAAGCTCAAAGGGTAGAAGATTTGAACGCCTGTATAGATGGGGTAATCGATATCGTCTTAGATCATGGACAGTAAGTATCCTCAGCCCTGAAAACCTGGGAGGCATGAAATGGTGGAAACAGTGATAAAGTTCGTGATTTCCTGCCAATGCTTCAAGGGAAGGAATGGGGAAAAGTTGCCAAAGCCTTTCTATCCACCTGAATTTAAACGGACATTTCCTGGTCCTTATCCTGTTCCTTTGGCATTCTGTAAGGCCTGTAAGAAATCTCTTTGATAACCCTTGGTATCTAGCCTGAAAAATGAGGGTCAAAGATAGATTTTCTTCCAGGGCAGCAAGGCCATTTACCAGATTGGTCCCAAAGGTATAGAAGCCAGAATGAGGGTTTCTTACCACTGCATCCCAGTCAAAAAGGACATTGATATCCCTGCCTTTCTTCGTAATCATCCCTTGGCCTAAAGCTTGCGAGAGAGGATTTCGTCAAAACGTCCTTGCCACTCTAAGTGATACTGGCAATAGGCCTTAAGAAAAAGATGAACTGCCTTGTCCTTTTCGTCGGTAAGTCTGCCAAGAGACCTTGCCATCACAAATACATCCTTTATTCGACATCTTTCTGAAAGGGCTTTATAGATCCCTGCAGAATCAAGGTCAAAAACACTAAGACTTCCTCCTCCTTGGGAGACCACGAAATTGGTGATTTTACAGTCCCCATGAAAGACCCCTTTTTCATGCATGTCATAGATAAAAAGGGCAATCTTTTTAAAAAGGGCATAACACTCCCTTTCATCCTGGATAAGCCTTTTTACGATATTCTTGCTCTCTTTGATCTGTTTGTGCCAGGGATAAGCCACAAGCCCATATATATGACCCCATGGGTTTTTGGACTGGATCAAGAAAAGGGGAGAAATGGTGTTTATTCCAACGTTTTCAAGATACCATGCCGCGTTCCAGGACCTCAGGCTCCTTGGCCTTCTAAAAAGGTAGGAAAGGCCCTTTAGCCTGCCAGAACTCCTGTAGCACTTAAGAAAAAGATCCCCATCAGGCATTGAATATTTGAGACACATGGTATGCCTTGAATTTTTAATTACATCTACCCCTTCATGCAGTGCAAGGTCGCCTTTTTGTTCAAATACCAGCTCTCTTACTCTCTTTATAAGCCCGTCACCAATTGAGGTTGATCGACAGACCAAAAGGCCTTTGTCCCTTTGGGTGACCGTGGCCTTTTTTAGCCTTCTTGGAAGCTTTTTCCTTAAGTGGGTCCTTACGTCCCTGTAGGCGAGCTTCGAAAGGAAAAACCTGCTGTCACGCCTTCTTATTTCAGGCTGCCACTTTGAAAGAAAGGAAACGACATAAAGCATCTCCTTTTTTGATAAGTGTTTTAAAAATGGAGGAATCACATACCTTAGCTGCTCACATGCCTCAACTGTGGAAAGCGGCCCTTTCTTAAACCATGCCCTTTGAAGATCAATAAGTACAAAATCTTCAAGGTTCTCATCCCAAAAAACGTTATCGAGGTGAAAGTCAGGTTGTATGACTCCAAGGGCCGCAAGGTCCTTCAAAAGGGTTGAAAACTTTTTTAGATATTTCTTCTTTTCCGAATGTGAAAGCCCTGGCCATTTCTCTTTCAAAAAGACCTCAAGACTCTGGCCAGGCACCCTTTTTGAGACAAATATCCTCCAGCTTCCCCTTTTCCCATATGCAACTGGTTTTGGAGCCCTCCTCTTCTGGTAAAGGGCCTCAAAAAGAAGATATTCCTTTCTGGCCACATCCCTTCCAAAAAGAAGTTCTGCACCACTAAGTTTATATGCCTTGAGAAAAAGCCCTTTGCATTGAAACACCTTCCTGTGAGGCCTTTCCTTTATCAGAACGAAATCCTGTTTCAAAAGGGTTTTCTTGTGAACAAGGGGGGACTTTAGCTCCCAAGTAAAACCATTAAGAATAAAAGGCGGGCTCTTTTCCATCTCTCATTTATGAAGATTTAAGGGCTTCAATCACTGCCCTTTCAACCTCGCTTGTCTTAATGAGGCCCATACAATCGGGCCTTTTACAATACTTTTCCACACACGGATTGCAGGGTTTTGGCTTGGAGACGACCTTGTGAAGATGAAGGTCCTGTGCTGGGCCCGTACCTTCCACGTTAGTTGGAACAAAGAGAGAAACCGTTTTTGTACCAACAGCTATTGCCACATGTAATGGCCCTGTGTCGTTGGTAACAAGTACATCAAGGGCCTTTATTGCTGTAGGCAGATCCTTAAGGGCCACCTTGCCTGAAAGGTTGAACACCCTACCCTTTCCACCCTTTTTATAAATAGCATTCTTTATCTCTTCTGCCCTGGCTGCATCCCCAGAGCCACCCATCAAAACGATGTTGTGGGAGTCGCTTAACTCCAGAAGTCGTGCCCCAAGCCCAATGAAATTCTCCATTGGCCACTCTTTGTACTGGCCAGAGGCGGAAAATTGAAAACCAACAAGAACTCCATTAACGGTTTCTCTCCCTTTCCGCATTGAGCTTCCAAGAAGACTTTTTCTAAAATTGGCAACCTTTTGTTCGTGAACAGGCAGATCCATTCTCAAACAACTCTCTTCTGAAAGGCTTACGTTAAAAACCCTTCTAATGACCTCGAGACGCTGATCAATGGCGTGTTTTCTGTTGTCATAGGGAATCCTTGCAGACAGAAGATGACATACTTTCTCATCTTTTTGGCCAATTCTGAAAATAAAGGGTATTCCAGCTGCAAAGGCGGCCTCAACAGGGCAAGGGTCGCTGTCGTGAAAGACTATGCAAAGATGATATTTTTTTTCCTTGAATTTTCTAAAAAGGGCTATGCCGTTTTTGTACCTGCCCCTGTACGATATTATCTCGTCAGCCAGGGGGAAATCACTGAAAAGGTCTGCCACCTTGTCTCTTAAAAGCAGGTCCAGTCTTGCTCTAGGCACTATTTCCCTAAGGGCCCTTATGCCTGGTACGGCAAAAAGCGCATCCCCTATGGCAGTGGAGGAGACAACGAGTACCCTCTTTACCTCGGAGGGCCTAAACTGTTTAAGGGGCTTGGCCAAGCCCTTTTTATTGAAACTCCTAAACCTTACAAGGGCTGATAAAGCCGCCTTTTGAAAAAGCCGCAATAGAAATTACCCTCTTCTTTTTTTGAATGGTTATCTTACTCATCCCGTGCAATTTTTCGAGGGTTTTTACGCGGTAATCACTTATGAAAAGCCATCAGAAACCTTGGTCTACTGGCCAAGGTCTCTGACAGTTTTTAGGAGAGGAGGCATTAGATTTTGACAAAAAAATCTATGAACCTAGGGAAGAGAGTCGATCTTTGATTGCACTTAATCTTTGCTCAAGCCAGGATTTCTCTTCAAGCAGTAACTCTTTTTCTTGGTCTGCCCTGAAAAATCCCCTTCTGCCAAATCCTGCCGGCCATCTACAAAAACCGCGTCCGCGCATTCTTCCAAAACCAAACCATCCCCGGTTCTGACCAGGATCTGCCGCGAAACCGAAACAGCGTCCACGTCTTCTTCCTGTACCAGGACCGGCACCAAAAGGACCAGTTCTATTTAATCCAGGCATTTTATTGTCACCTCCTTTTTTGAGCTTGTGCCAATAATATAATGAGCATATGATAAAAATCAAGCCCCAAAAGGCGTATTTCCCTCAAAAAAGATTGAATGAAAAATTAGCCGGCTTGGGCCTTCGTTCTGCCCAGAAACATGGTATTTAGAGGAAGATCAAGGAAACTAGAAACCACATTGCATTTTATCTTGAAAATGAAGAATATCTCTCTGTTTTCATCAGATAGTGTCTCAAAGTTTCCCTGCCCCTTGCTTATTATCATGGGAGCAGAGGCAAAAAGCTCCCTGAAACTGTCCGAGCACTCTTTCAAGACAATACCAGGGGCCCTGTAGCCTGTGGAAACTATTTCTGCAACCTCGTGAAGGCCTGCATCCCTTGCATCTTCCTCAGTTACATCGTTTATTATGGGTCCTCCCCTTACGGCATACTTTACAGGTTTTTTAAGCTCTTCTATTAGGAGCCTGTCAAATACGGTTTCACCGCAATTATCTCCCAGGTAAAGTATCCAGCCGGCCTTTGAAAGTCTTTTTAAAAAGGCATTGTATTCCCACACGGAAAAACGAGTGCCAAGTGCCTTTTCCACTTCCTTTAAAAGGTTGAAGTCACTTGAAACGCCGTAATCAATAACGTTTCCGCACGCTGCAAAACGAAGGGCAGCCTCAAGGGCATCCATATGGTCCTTTATCTTTCTTTTAAGCTCAGGATAAAGACCAAGTGCATGTCTGGTGCTCTCCTTCTTTAATTTGTAAAAAGGGTCCCTGATACCAGCCTTCTCTGCTATCATGTCATAAAGGGCCACGGCATTTTGAGGAGGTGGTAGATCTTCGTTTACCTGTGAAAGAACCTGGCCACAACCCTTTACCATCTGCCAAAGACACCTGTCAGAACAGCCAAGTAGCCTGCCCGTCCTTATTGCCTGATTAAGAAAACAGTTGGCGCAATCAAGGTGCATTTTCATTTGGAATCCGCCCCTCCCTTAAGCTCCGCAAGCTTTTCACGCACCTGCTCCGCATGCCTTATCTCCTTGCCCTTTCTCTTTGTCCTAACCCGCACATTCTTCCACACCCAGGCTACCCTTCCTTCAGGATCTAGGAGATACGTGGAACGGATAACGCCCTCATATTCCCTTCCGTAGTTCTTTTTCTTGCCCCATGCACCGAAGGCCTTAAGGACCTCCTTTTCAGGATCAGAAAGGAGGATAATCTTGAGCTCATGTTTTTCCGCAAACCTTTTATGGCTTTCCATACTGTCAGGGCTTATGCCTATGACCACTGCCCCCATGTTCTTAAACTTCGGGAGAAGCTCGGTAAAGTCGCAGGCCTCCTTTGTACACCCAGAGGTGTTGTCCCTGGGGTAAAAATAGACAACTACCCAATTTCCCTTGAAATCAGACAGACGCACCTCTTTTCCATCTGAATCCTTTAATACAAAATCTGGCGCCTTCTCTCCCCTTTCAAGCATGGTCTTTCTCCTCTACTTTTAGTCACTTGTTATGTACTGAAAAAATTCCACAAGGTCCTGCCCTCTTTTTTCAAGGAGCTTACCAAGATCATCATCCGCCATGGGCTTCATCATGTCTGGATTGTCAGGAACGCTCCAGCCAAAAAGGACCCGTGCGATTCTGCCCTTCTCTATTGCGATAAGAAAGGCCACATCCTGCGTACCCTTATAGTCAATGCCAAATTCGAACTCATCAAAGTCATCCACTTCTTCAGGGGCGTACCTGACCTTTATGCCCCATTTTGAAAGACGTTCTTCATCTTTTGCCCTGTTTATGTCTAGCTTCTTTCCCAGAAATTCACGAAACCGTTTCACGCTTTGCCTCCTTTCAACCCCTTACTGCCCAAACGTAAAAGTTCTTGAGCCTCTTAAGCCCAACGCCCGTTGCACCCTTAAACATGTATAGGGCCCAGGCCCAGGGTGGATCATAGATACTTGTGGTGGAAGACCAGTAAAATTCCCTTACATTTTCAAAACAGGAGTCTTCCGGGATTGCCGGAGAATGTCTAGAGCAGTCTACCAGGGACTCCAGTTCATTAATGTTTGGCAGGCGCCAGTCTGAATATCCTCCAAGTCCCTTTGAGTTTAGTTCCTTAACTATTTTAAAGGCTTCAGGCCATGAAACCATGCCCCCTGAGATATCTGCGTTTCTTGTCCAGAAAAGGCCTGTAAGCTTATCTTCCACAACCTCTTCTTTATGGAGAAAACGCGGATTTGGCCACTTGACTCCTGCCTGATATTCACCGTCCTGGCCTGTATTTTCACATGGTATTTCCTTCCCAGATGCGTTCCAACAACTTTTCTGGCCTGAAGCCAGAACAAGGTCTGAGCTTCCCCTTACAGGCCACAACATACACTCTTGATCCTTTCTGCCGTAAAACATCCTTGCACCACCAAGATGTATGTACCAGGCATATTTGGTATTTATGGCAGCAGTTGTGGATGTCCAGTACCAGCCATGAAACACGCTTTTAAAGGGATGGCCTGGATAGAGGCAAGGATTCTTGGCCTCAAGGTACATAAGGGATCTGAGTTCCCTGCGGTTGGGCATCCTCCAGTCGTCAAAGCCCTGAAAACCCCTTTCATTGAGCCTTTTCACATAAGAGAGCGCATCTTCCCAGTTTTGGGGAAAGACATTTATTGCTGCATCCTGCGCCCACTCAAGGCCCGTAAAGAGGTCTTTAACAACGCCTTCACCAACTAGCCTGAATCGCCTTTCAGGAAGTGGGATGCCGGTTTGAAGTTCACCATCCTGGCCCAGTCCTTCACAGGGAACAATACTACCTTCTTCATCATAACAACGTCTTTGACCTGTCTGAAATATGAACATGATTACAAGAAGTGTCCTTTTATGGTTTATTGTAACATAAAACCCGTTTTGTCATATTTTTAATCATGAAGGTACCTGACCCGAAAACCTGTATAAGGCTTTTGAGACAAACCTCAACGCCCGTCCACATTATGAGGCACTGCGTAAAGGTGGCTGCCGTGTCCACCTGGCTTGGCAAAAAACTACTTGAACGAGACTTGAATCTTAATATGGAAATACTCATGGCCGGTGCCTTACTTCATGACATTTCAAAGTATCACTCCATATTATCAGGAGGAGACCACGCCCTCATGGGTGCTAGATTTGTTGAAGGGCTTGGCTACCCTGGGATTGCAAGAATCATCAAATGTCACGTTCACCTGGATAAAAACACGATACTAAATGGACACATAAACGAAGAGATGGTTGTCAACTATGCAGACAAGAGGGTAAAACACGTGGATGTTGTAAGCTTAAAGGAGCGATTTAGAGACCTACAGGCCAGGTACGGTACAAGCAAAGAGAGAAGGGAACGCATAAATGAGCTTTTCATCCAGAGCAAGGAGATGGAAAGGCTCATTTTTTCCAAGATAGATATACATCCAGAGGAGCTAAACAAAATATTCAGGAGGAAAACCAATGGGAAATAGCAACATCTTGACCTTTTATGGCCACTCTGCCTTTCAGATTACAACCAAAAAAGGGCTTAACATCTGGATAGATCCATGGCTGGATAATCCAAAGGCCCCTCAAGGGGCAAAAGACAATGTCAAGGCAGATCTCATACTCATCACCCATGGCCACGGGGACCACCTTGGCAACTGCATGGATATGGCCACATCCTCGGCAACAGAGATAGTTGCCATCCATGAGATACAGCAGTACCTACTTGCCAAGGGTTTTCCAAATGTTACGGGCATGAATATAGGGGGGACCTATGCCACCAAGGGTGTTACCGTGACAATGGTCCATGCCGTACACAGCTCTTCCATCCAAGAAGGCCAGGACATCTTCTATGGAGGAGAGGCAGCAGGCTTTGTTGTGGGCCTTGAAGACGGCAGCAAGATATACCATGCAGGAGACACCGCCCTTTTTGGCGATATGGCCATCATAGGGAACCTTTACCATCCAAGGGTTGCCCTTGTTCCCATAGGGGATCACTACGTCATGGGCCCAAAGGAGGCGGCCTATGCCTGCAAGCTACTGGACCCAAAAATAATCATTCCCATGCACTATGGAACCTTCCCTGTGCTCACAGGCACGGTGGGTGAGTTTGAAAGGCAGCTCAAGGCCCACCACATAGATGCAGATCTGGTTGTCCTTTCTCCAGGGCAGAGTTTGGAACTTGATTAATCCTTTTAGGAAAAAGCTGTTTCACTGTCCATTGTGCTTTAGCAGGCCCTTTCATGGCAATGACTTGAAATAATCTTGTTCTTTTGTTAATTTAACAATCCGGTTCTTTACAATTTTTGGAGGGCCTGCTCTTTACGTCAAGACAGGGTATCAAACCTTGTTTAGGGGGGGAAGCCTTTGGCAGCCTTCTCGTTTTGTAATTCTATTACTCCTTCCTCTTTTGTAGCCAAATTTTAAATTGTTTCTTGACGTGAAAACGGGAAACTAAGCAAGGGCCGGACCATGCGTTCAAAATGCTTATCAAAAGGAGCGACAGATGTCTGAAAACATTAAAAAGATGCTGATTGCCAACAGGGGTGTGCCTGCCGTCAGGATAATGCATACCTGCAGGGACAGACGCATCCCGACCGTGGCAGTCTACAGCACCCCAGACAGGATTGCCTACCACGTTATGATGGCTGACGAGGCCATTCATATAGGTGAGGCACCTCCCATCGAGTCTTACCTCAATATGGAAAAGATGATAGAGGCAGCCCACAAGACAAAGGCAGACGCCATCAATCCAGGGTGGGGCTTTTTGGCTGAAAATGCTGATTTTGCTGAGATGGTGAGAGATGCCGGGCTCAAGTGGGTTGGACCAGACCCAAAGGTTATCCGCATGATGGGTGACAAGATTGAGGCCAAAAGACGCGCCCAAAAGGCCAATGTTCCAACCATTCCAGGCATCAGTGACGTAAAGGACGTTGAGCGGATAAAGGAGTGGATGGACAAGGAATCCGTAGACTATCCTATTATGATAAAGGCGGCGTCAGGCGGCGGCGGAAAGGGAATGGTCAAGGTTTCAAACGCCTCAGAGCTTCCCATGGCCCTTGCCCAGGCAAAAAGCGAGGCCAAAAAGAGCTTTGGCGATGACACACTCCTTGCTGAAAAATACATTGAACGAGGGCGCCACATAGAGGTCCAGATCGTTGCTGATAACTATGGAAACGTCTTTCACCTCTTTGAAAGGGAATGTACTCTCCAAAGGCGCAACCAGAAGATAATAGAAGAGGCCCCCTCCCCTTCCATTGATGAAAACATCAGACACGAAATCTGTTATACGGCCATAAGACTCATGAGGGAGATAGGTTATAACACTGCCGGTACCGTTGAGTTCATCTTTGACAGCTCCACCAAGCGCTTCTACTTCCTGGAGGTAAACACAAGGCTCCAGGTTGAGCACGGTGTTACAGAGCTCATAACCGGCCTGGATATCGTTGGTCTTATGATGGATGTGGTTGAGAACAAGGAGCTTCAGCTTTCCCAGGACCGCATACACATGAACAGATGGGCCTTGGAGGTGCGGGTGAATGCAGAGGATCCTAAGACCTTCAGCCCTTCCTTTGGCACCATCTCGAGGCTCCAGTTCCCTACAGGCCCATGGCTGAGGATAGCAACAGGGGTCTATGAAGGCGCTGACATCCCTCCCTACTATGACTCGCTTACCATGCTCATCATGACCACAGGAAGGACAAGGGATGGCGCCATAAAGGTCATGGACAGGACCTTGAGCAGAAACCTTCGCATAGAAGGAGTCAAGACGCTTACTCCCCTGCTTCTCAGCATCATAAGGCACGAGGCGTTCAAACGGGGTGAGTTTTCCACCCGTTTCATTGAAAACCACTTGGATGAGCTGGTTTCCATGTTCAAGGAAAAGGATACCCAGGATGAGGTCCTGAAAATCGCCAAATATGTTGCGGAAATAACGGCACTTGGCCCACAGGAGTGGATGTAGCATGAAAGTAAACGAAATCACCAAGGAAAACTGGATAAAGCCGGGCATGACCCCGGCGGAGATAGTCAAGTTCCTTCGAGAGCTCGAAGGTGTGGCCCTTACTTGTACCGGGATGAGAGATGCAGGCCAGTCTGACTTCAAAAACCGGCATCGCATCCATGACCTTTCATCCCTCTGCCCCTTCTATGAAGACATGCTTCTTTTCAGCTCCGAATGCCACGGTGGTGCAAGGTGGCACGTAGGAATCATGAATCGAAAGGAGAGCCCTTTTGAGGAGATAGATATACTCAGGGAGAAGATGCCAAGCGTTATGCTTCAGACCCTCATTAGGGAGACCAACCTCTGGGGCTACAGGCCTTACCCCAAAAACGTCATTGAATACGTGGTTGAGAGGGTGGATATAGACGTTTGGCGCTGTTTCTCCTTTCTGAACGACATCCGCAACATGCGCACGGTTGCAGAGATCGTCATGAAGCGAGACAGGCTCTTTCAGCCAGCCATTTCCTTTACACAGGCAGAGTGGACCACCAACGAGTATTACCTGAGTGTTGTGGATGACATCGTGGATCTTTGTGGGGGCGTGGATGAAATAGTCCTCTGTATAAAGGACATGGCAGGGGTGGGAAGTCCTGAAAGGATCAGGAGCCTTGTTGATGCCATAAAGCAAAAGTACCCTGAGCTCATAATCCAGTACCACAGGCACGCAACAGACGGACTTGCCATGCCCGCCCTTCTGGCTGCTGCCCAGGCAGGTGCCAAGATATTAGATGCTGAAGAGGACTCATTAACAAGATTCTATGGACAGGCCCCTATTCTTGGCCTCCAAAGCTACCTTGAAGAGTCTGGAATCCCGGTAGTTCTGAACCGCGAAGCCTGTGTAAAGGCAGTACAAAAGGTGCGTGACTGGATAGGCCACTACGAATGGGCAGAATCCCCGTTCAAGGGCTTTGATCACCAGGTGACATCCCACAGGATGCCAGGCGGGGCATTTCCAAGCTCCTTTGAACAGGCCCAGAAGGGGGGCTTCTTGCACCTCATGCCTGCCATTTTGAAGGTCATGTCCTTATACAACAAGATCGTCAAGTACTTTGACGTTACCCCTGGCTCCCAGATCACCTGGGTTACCTGCAGCGGAATAGTCAACAAGTATGAGAAGGAACAGGGTGAATCAGGTGTACACCACATCATAAAGCTTCTCACCAAATTTGTTGAAGAAAAAGACCAGAACTTTGATGCCATGGAGCCACAAGAGCAGGAGGAGCTTCTTGAACTGTTCAGAAATGCGCCTGGAGACTTCAGAAACCTTCTTCTTGGTGGTTATGGAAGGCTTCCCCAGGGCTGGCCTGCTGACTGGGTGTATCAGAGTACCTTTGGTGACGAGTGGAAAGAGAAGATAGCGGAAAGGGACGATTCGTCTCCCCTTGACTCACTTAAGCTCGACGACCTTGAGAGAATAAAAACAGACCTTGGGGTAACCCTTGGCAGGGAACCCAGTGACGAAGAGTTCACCCTCTATCTTATGCACCCCAAGGATACGGTCAACTACATCGACTTCAGGGAAAAGTACGGGGACAGCCCCCTTGTCCTTCCAACAGATGTGTGGCGCCAAGGGCTTAAAAACCCTGGAGAGAAGGTGGAGTTCGAGCTTCAGGGCAAGCCATACTGTATTGAGCTTCTGTCAATTGGGGCGGAACACGATGGCGTCATCCACGTTGTAATGAAGATCAACAACAAGACCAAGGTGTACAAGGTGGAGACCCCGCGGGCCAAGAAGGTGGAGATCCGCATGGCCAAGGGTGAAAACGAGATAGGTGCGCCAATCAACGGCAACGTATGGCGTATTGGCAACCCAGACAGGGGCACCATAAAGGTGGGGGACATTGTTCACCAGGGGGAGGAGATCGCAAACCTTGAGGCCATGAAGATGGAAAACGCCATAGTTGCACCCTTTGATGCGGTTGTTGAAGAGATAGCAGTCAAGCTAAACGACCAGGTGCAGGAAGGGCAGCTCCTTTTTGTCTTGAAGAAACTTGACTGATCTGGTTGACAGGATAAAACCGTTTTTCAGGGACCATGTCCATGCGGGCAGGTCCCTTCTTTTTTTGGAGGAAATCGACTCAACAAATCTCCTATGTCTCAGGACCAAAGGCCTTCTTGAAAGACAAGGCCTTGTGGTAACGGCTTCCAGGCAGACAGGGGGAATAGGTAGAATGGGAAGAAGGTGGGAACAGGGGACATTGGAACACCTTTTTTGCTCCTTCGTCCTGCACCCTGGGGATAAAATCAAAAATATCCCCACTATCACCCTTCTTACAGGACTTTCGGTTTACAGGACCATAAAGGCCTTAGGAGTACCCGACATTTCAATCAAGTGGCCAAACGACATACTTATTTCTGGCAGAAAGGTTTCCGGCATCCTTTGCCAGTCAAGGAGGCTTAATGAAAAGGTGGTGGTTGTTGCTGGAATTGGCGTAAACGTGGATGGCGATTCCAGGCAGTTTTCAGACTCGCTTCACAAAAAGGCCATCACCTTGAGTGAACAGGGTATCTCAACAAGCCCTCAATCACTACTTGAAAGGATAACCCTGGAGCTTGAACAGATACTTTTAAGGGCATACGCAGGCAAGATTTCAGGTCTTATTGAAGAGTGGGTTGACTGCTCACTTTGCATTGGAAAAAAGATTCGTTTTCTCAGAAACGGTGTTTATAGATTCGGGGAAATCGTCTCAGTGGATGACCTTGGAGCCCTTATAGTCAAAGAAGAAGGAGGTAGCATTTCAAGGGTTGTTTCGGGAGAGATAGACCATGAATATTCCTGATTCATGGCTAAGCCCTCAACTTGACACGTCAAGGGGCTGGAACTAACTTTATCATGCTAGTAAAAGGCAAGGGGTAAAGTAATGGGCCCTTTTTTTCAGCCAGTACATTTAGAAATGCTTGGTAATGCGGTGGCACTTTCTGAGGAGATCATTAGTGACTCTTTCGGCCTTACCACCGACTACTGGCTTAAAAATCCTTTTGAGGTCAAGACCCTCAAGGACGAGGCCCAGGAAGAGGTGCCCAAGGGTGTCTACGCCCATCTAAAAAAATATGGAAACAACTGGTGGGAAAAGTTTTACGGCAGAGACGCGAGATGCCTTTACAAAATCATAGTTCTTGACCCAAGGGTGCTTGAGACAACAGGAGGTGAGCCACCTGTTATGATGCCTTTTTTCGTCTACATCATGACCCATGAGTTAATACACATGGTACGTTTTGCCCGTTTTGAATGTGCTGCAACCATCAAGGACAAAACAGAGGAGGAAAAAAGGGTACACACACTTACAGAAGAGGTGCTTAAGAATATAAAAATCCCAAATCTTGACCTGGTGATAGATTTTTTTAATGGAAAACAAATAAAATTCTGCATGAATTAAGGAGGTAGTTAAACCATGCCAATCTATGAATATGAATGTCAGTCCTGTGGAAATATCGTTGAGCACTGGCAGAGGATCACAGATCCACCCCTTGAAAGCTGCGAATCCTGCGGCGGAAAAATGAAGAAGCTCATATCTCAATCCACCTTTCATCTTAAGGGCTCTGGCTGGTATGTGACTGACTACGCAGGAAAAAGTAGTGGTGAAAAGTCCAAGAAATCCACTGAAAAATCATCTTCCAAGTCTGAAGGCAATGCCTGCAAAAGTTGCAAGGCCGACTCTTCAAGCTCTACCTCTTAGCCCAAACCGCCTATAAGTAGAATAAGCCTTTAAGCTTCTTGTCAAAGGGTTTATGATAAGACCGAGACAAGAAGCTTTTTCATTTCCAGGAGGCTCCCAATGCTTATCGTCATGGACAAGAGCGCAAGCCCTGATGAGCTTGCTGCTGTTGTTGAAAGGATAAAAAAATACGGCTGGCAGCCAAAACCCATACCAGGGGGAGAAAGAACCGCCATAGGTGTTCTGAGAAACAAGGGCCCAATAGACCCGGCCCTGTTCCTGGATATGCCTGGAGTGCGGGATGTCATTCCCGTTTCTAAGCCTTATAAGCTGGTTAGCCGGGAGATGCACCCTGACAATACCATTATCAAGCTTGGTAAAGGAGATGAGACCCTTGAGATAGGCCATGGAAGACTTGTTCTCATGGCAGGCCCTTGTGCAGTGGAATCAGAGAGCCAAGCCCTTGAGATTGGCCATGCAGTGAAAGAGGCTGGTGCCAAAATTTTTCGTGGCGGGGCATTTAAGCCCAGGTCTTCTCCTTACTCTTTTCAGGGGCTTGGCGTGAAGGGCCTTGAGATACTTGCAAAGGTGAGGGAGGAGACAGGGCTTTTCATTGTTACCGAGGCGACAGATCACGAGGTATTGGATGTGGTTGAGGAGTACACAGACATAATCCAGATAGGCACCCGTAACATGCAAAACTACCGTCTCCTCAGGAGGGCTGGGCAGGCGAAAAAACCCGTTTTGCTAAAAAGGGGCATGTGGGCCACCATGGACGAGTTTCTCATGGCAGCAGAGTATATTATGTCGGAGGGCAACAGCCAGGTGATGCTTTGTGAAAGGGGCATAAGGACGTTTACCAGGCACTCGCGCAATACCCTTGATATCAACGCCATTCCTTATATGAGGTCGGAAAGCCATCTTCCCATAGTGGTTGATCCAAGTCATGCTGCAGGACGAAGGGACCAGGTGATCCCCCTGGCCAGGGCGGCAGCGGCCACGGGGGTGGACGCACTGATAGTTGAGGTGCACAATCATCCAGAAAAGGCACTGTCAGATGGCCCCCAGTCCCTCTACCCAGAGCAGTTTTCAAAAATGGTTGAGGGCCTTAAGGCAATGAATGTAGCCTTATAATACCTTTACACTTGTCAAAATATACTCCTTATGTTACTTAAGCAATCGTTCAAAGGCGGCGTAGCCAAGTGGCTAAGGCGACGGTCTGCAAAACCGTTATTCCCCGGTTCGAATCCGGGCGCCGCCTCCAATTTTTTGAAACAAACCATTCCTTATCTGCATACCCAAGACCCAAATCTTGAATCAATATCTATTCAACAAGACCACCTGTCTTTTCTTTTATCTACAGGCTGAAAACGCGGTACGTAGGAGGTAACCAGATGGCCCTTATGGAAATAAGCATCATCCCGCTGGGTACAGGAAGCACCAGCCTTTCCAAATACGTTGCTTCAGTGGTCAAACTTATTAAGAATAGTGGTCTTTCTTACCGACTTTCTGATATGGGCACGACCATTGAAGGTGAGGCAGGAGGGCTTTTGGAACTTGCCAAAAGACTTCACGAATTACCCTTTTCTCAGGATGTCAAAAGGGTTTATACGGTGATAGGTAGTGTAAAATATTTTGTGTGAATTTTAAAAGGTAGAAAAAAGGCACTTTTCCTTGTAAGGGTTTTGATAGC
>JALWYS010000127.1 GCA_027003115.1 Deltaproteobacteria bacterium
CCATCTGTTTTCATGCTGCACAGGCAAAATCATATACCTCATCTGGAGTCTTGTAAGACAGACCTTGATGGAACCTCTCCTGGTTGTAAAGCTTGAACCAGGAGGTCAGTCCTTTTTTCAGTTCTGGGACTGAATTAAACTCCTTGATGTAGATAAGCTCATATTTGAGGCTTCGCCACAGCCTCTCAATGAAGATATTGTCTGTGAAACAGCCCTTACCATCCATGCTGATACGGATATCATGGCTTTTTAGAACGCTTGTAAAGTCCTTGCTGGTAAACTGGCATCCCTGATCCGAGTTGAATATCTCTGGACAGCCATACAAGGCCAGGGCTCGTTCAAGGCAGCTAACGCAAAACTCCGTGTCCAAAGTGTTCGAAATGCTCCATGCCAGCACTTTTCTGCTGTACCAGTCCATGATTACGCACAGATACATAAAACCTCCAGGGGCAAGTAATGGTGGGAACTTTTCGGGGTCGTGTGACAAGGTCGTTTTAAATCCCTCTTTTGCCGTGCCGAGCACGGAAGACTTGGAGTCCCAAAAAGCCACGAAGGGGTGGCGGGACGATTACGCCACCGCCCAGTTGGCCATGGATGATCCCTTTGAACGGCCTGGACTTCAAGACTTTCGCGCGCAGGAGTCAAGCGGCAACTGGGCGCCCTTTTCTTTGGTTAGTTTCTTTTGGGCGAAGTGAACTTCAGTTGCACAAAATGAAAAAAGGCCACAGACTTAACCCCGTAACCTCCTTTTGAAATTCTGGGGTGAGCGGAGGGACTTGAACCCTCGGCCTCCGGGGCCACAACCCGACGCTCTAACCAACTGAGCTACGCCCACCACTGTATTCTATTATTGTCGGAAACAGCCTGTATTTAATGTGTCAGGGCCCTGGTGTCAAGACTGTGTCAAGAGGCTATTTCAAGCTGAGACGCACCCCCAAAATTCCGGCCTTGTTCTGGGCAGACAGGCCTTCTGGAGCCACCAGAAAGATTCGCTCCTGTTCCACCTTCCCCTGCCGTATCAGATAATTGGCTACAGCCTTGGCCCTTTCGCTGGCCAATATTTTTAGATCTCCTCCGGTCACTGAAATATGCTCCTTTAGCATCTTTTCCATAACATCCCTTGGCTGGGACTTTATCATGCCTATAAAATTTCTTGGCCGTTTAAAGGATGCGTTTTTATATGCCTTTTCAAGATACTTTTCATATTCGCTGTCATCTATCTCCATATCATCAATATTTTCAATCTCTTCACGTTCCGCATTTGGCAGATCCTTAAACTTTTCCTTTTTCAATAGGTGCATGAACTTTCTTTCAAGAAGGCCCTTCTTATCCGCCTCAGGATCAAAGTAACCCGTGACTTCAACCTTTAGCGCAGGCCTATCCCGCAGGGCCTTTGCCAAGATATCGAGTTTCTTTCTTGCCTTGTCGTCAAGCTTTGAAAGGCCTGGCTGGAAGGCCACAGAATCAAGCTTCTCATCTGAGCCAAGAACAGCCCCCAGAAGGGAAAAGGGTGCGGTGGCTGCCTTTATGAATATGTTCATTATGGCCCTAAGAACCGCACCTCGGTAACTAAATTCAGGATCATCAAGCTCACCCCTTACGGGTATATCAAGATCTATCTTGCCACTTCTGTCCTTTAGAAGGGCAATGGCAAGCTTTATTGGAGCATTGATGGCGTCCTTACTTTCTACGTGGCTTCCAAGGTCAAAGCGATCCAGCACCAATCTGTTGTCAACATAAAGTTTATTACCGTTAAGCTTTATATGTAGGTCAAGAAACATCTTTCCCCTTTCTATCTGGTAACCAAGAAAACGCTGGGCATACGGGGAAAAACGGGTCATGCCAGCGCCCCCTATTTTTACAGTAAGATCAGCAAAAAGAGGCTTTGCAAGTGGGCTTACCTCGCCAGTAACTAAGGCCTTTGAACGGTTATCCACAAGGGCGGTTATGTCCACCTTTGCCTTCATTCCCGGCCTGTTTTCAAGGCCTGAAATCTTGCCATTAATAGAGTCAAATTCGCGCACAAAGACCTGTTTGACGCTTCTATCAACAATCCTTATTTTGCACGATTCAAACCTTACCTTCCCTATTTTTATGACAGGTCTTTCTGTATCTTTCTTAGATGTCCTGTTGCCTTTGGAGATCTTTCCTCTTTTGGATGTCTTTTGTTGGGTTTTTTCGTCCTTTTCAGTTTTTAAGATACTTGCAATGTTTGAGTTACCATCCTTGAAGATGATGATATTCTGTTTCACCTTGTTTAAAACGATCTCCTTTATGTCCACCTTTAGTGGTTCGTATCCGATGGAAAAGTTGTTGATGGCGATCTCCCGCCACTTGGTAAGGGGTTCCTGGGTCCTTTTTCCGAAAAGAAGCACGTTTTGGATCTTTGTGGTCCCCTTTGCAGAAAAGATGTTCCTGTTTTCTTCCTTTTGAAACGAGGCCGTGGCCTTGAGGGATAGGTGCCCTCTTCCAAGCTCTAAGTTTAGATGGGGAGAGACATACCCCTGAAAAGGAGGCAGGGGCACATTTGAGGCCATGATATTTGCCTGAAGGCCAAGAGTTGAAAGCTGTCCTGTGCCGTCAAGTTTTATAAGGCCCGCTTTGTTGACCTGTGTCTTGGCTGTAAAATTAAATTTGCTTCCCTTTTTGGTTGAAATATCCTTGACTTCGGTCTCAAGGCCTGTGAAATGAAGTTTTACCGCCTTGGGCATGGAACTATCAGTAAATTCCACCTGGGCCTTTTCTATTTTAAAGGCAGCAAGATGAAACAATATTTCCTTTACTTCTTCCTTCTTTGACTTTTCATCCTCACTTGTTCCTTCACCTTCTTTCTTGGCAGATGAAGAATCAGAGACCAGGAACGAATAGAATCTATCAATGTTTGAAGTGCCGTCTTTTTGCATAAAAAAACGCAGAAGAGGCCCGTGAATATTGACTGAACTGACATCTATCTTTCCATTTAAAAGGTCGATATCCACACCTGATACGTCTGTTTTGGGAACTGTAAGAAAACCTTTGCCCCCTGCTTTTTCTATGTTCTTTGAACCTGCGCCTTTTTGATTGGATGAAATCTTTTTGCTTCCACCTGAGACTTCCCTTAGAACCAGGCCACTTAGCGTGGCACCAAATGCTATTTTTTTTGAAAAAAGCCTTGAAGGTTTAAGATTAAGCTCTAGGGCCTTTAGAGTAACAAGCCTTGTACCCATCTTATCTATTGCCACATCCTTCAAGGTAGCATTTCCGCTTAGTATGATGGTTGGATTTTTCTTTTCAGTAAAATGAATAGAAAGATTCGTATCGAGGCTTCCTTTTCTAAGCTTAAGCCCCATTATGTCGGGCATGTAGGCAAGGTAGTGCGGAATATCTATGTTGGTGAACTTAAGATCAATTATTGTATCCTTGTCATTTGCAAAGGGCCTTGTCTGTCCCTTAAAGGCAACGGGGCTTCCGTTGATTACGGCAGAAAAATAGGGCTTGACATAGATCTTTACCTTTTGATCCATGTTGGAGATGAAGGGAACGCCGATGTTTATCTTTTCCGCCTTGTGAACGCTGTTTTTGAGCCTGTCGTCGAATACGAATCTGCCGTTTTTTATTTCAATGTTGTTTATGGAAAACTTAAAGGACTTTTCTTCTTCCTCAGACTTTTTTTCTTCTTTTTTCCCAGAAAGAAGGTCTTCTATGGTTAGTCTCCCCTTACTATCCCTTTGGAGAAAAATCGAAGGCGAATCAACCTTAAGGCGTGAAACAATAAGGGCCATCTTCAAAAGGGAGAGGGCCTCAACATTAACGTCCAGGTCATTAACCTTTAAAAGCCTCTTTCCCTTGGCCCTGGAACCTACCTCCAGGCCTTTTATGTTCAGGTGAAGCTTAAAGGGATTAAACGAAACCTCCTTGAGCCTTACCTCCCTGTGAAGGCCTTCGGGCGCCTTTTCAACCAAAACGTACCTGACAATCTTAGGAACGGCCCAAAAACCGAACAGAGTATAGGCCACCAAGACAACCAGGGTCCAAATTGTAATTTTTGCAAATAAATTTAATGAGCGATAGCTTGAAATAATACCACCTCTTCCCATAATGTGGTTATTTTAAAGGTTTTTTTAAAAAAACAAAGCAAAAACTTTGGTGTACTTTTATACAGGTAAAGGTAACTATTGCTTTCTTGTAGGTCTTTTCAAAAACACTTATAATGGCCGCTACTTCTTATTGACAGGGGCACTTTTACCATGGCTACGGACAACGAAATCAAACGGATTAGAAATATAGGAATCATAGCCCATATTGACGCTGGCAAAACCACGCTTACCGAGCGAATTCTCTATTACACGGGAAAGACCCACAAGATTGGAGAGGTACACGACGGCCAGGCCACCATGGACTGGATGCCGGAAGAGCAGGAAAGGGGCATCACCATTACCTCTGCCGTTACCACTTGTTTCTGGAAGGGCAAAGAGATCCACATCATAGACACCCCCGGACACGTTGACTTTACCATAGAGGTGGAAAGGTCCCTGAGGGTGCTTGACGGAGCACTTGGGGTATTTTGTGCAGTGGGAGGCGTAGAGCCCCAGTCTGAGACTGTCTGGCACCAGGCCGATAAGTACAGGGTTCCCAAGATGGCCTTTGTAAATAAGATGGACCGTCTGGGAGCAGATTTTTGGCGGGTTGTGGAAGAGCTGCGTGACAGGCTTGGGGCAAACCCCCTGGTCATGAACATTCCCCTTGGCGCAGAAGACGGCTTTAAAGGTGTATTCGACCTGGTAAAGCAAAAGCTCATCGTCTGGGATGAGGCCACGGAAGGCAGGGAATTTCAGGAGCTTGATATCCCGGATGAACACAAAGAATACGTCCAAAATGGCAGGGAACAGCTTCTTGAGGCCTTGTCTGAGCTGGATGATGAGATAATGGAGCTTTACCTGTCAGAGGAAGAGATTCCTGAAAAAAAGATACACGAGGTGGTCAGAAAGGCGTGTCTTTCCCTTAAGGGAGTGCCTGTTTTTTGCGGATCCGCCCTTAAAAACAAGGGGGTTCAGCCAGTTCTTGACGCCATTGGCAGATACCTGCCAAGTCCCCTTGATATCCCACCTGTTAAGGGAATAAACCCAAAGACTGGAGAAGAAGAAACAAGAAAGGCAAGTGTTAAGGAACCTCTTTCCGCCTTGGCCTTCAAGGTCCAGATGGACCAGGGAAGAAAGATGACCTTTGTGCGCGTTTACAGCGGTGTAATGCATTCCGGGGAAGAGGTGTGGAACGCCACCAAGGAAAAGAAGGAAAAGATTGCACGCCTCCTCAGAATGCATGCCAACAAAAGGGAACGCATCAAGGAAGCAGGGGCTGGGCAGATTGTGGCCGTAATGGGGCTTAAACTTGCAGCCACCGGGGACACCCTTTGTGACCCGGAACATCCCATTATCCTGGAATCAATAGAAACATACCAGCCGGTCATATCCGTTGCAGTGGAGCCAAAATCCACCCAGGATCAGGAAAAGATAGAGGCTGCCCTTTCAAAACTTGCAGAAGAAGACCCTACCTTCAAGGTAAAGGTGGACGAAGAAACCGGCCAGACCATCATCTCTGGCATGGGTGAGCTTCACCTCGAGGTTCTCACCCAGAGGCTTTTAAGGGAATTCAAGGTGCCGGTCAGGGTGGGAAAGCCTCAGGTTGTTTACAGGGAAACCATTTCCAAGGAGGCCTCTGTTACGGAAAGATTCGACAAGGAGATTGGTGGAACAAGGCAGGTTGCCACTGTGGAACTTGTTGTAAAACCCAGGGAAAGGGGCCAGGGTAATCTTGTGCGAAGTGAACTACCAGAAGATGCCTTGCCGGAGGGTTATGAGGAGCAAATAATTGAAACCCTGAAACAGGGGCTTGAAAGCGGTGTTCTCCAGGGTTTTCCAATGATAGACGTTGAAGTGGTACTTAAGGACGTAAAGTATGAGGAAGGGCTTTCTTCAGAAATCGCCTTCAGGGCCGCGGCCTCCATGGCCCTTAAAAAGGCCTGCCAGAAGGCTGATCCTGTACTTCTTGAGCCAAAGATGCTGGTAGAGGTCATCACCCCTGAAAACTTCATGGGAGACGTCATTGGAGACCTTAACGCCAGGGGAGGAAAGGTGGAAAGCATAGAGCCAAGGGGAAACGTACAGGTGATAAAGGCCATTGTGCCCCTTTCAAGGATGTTTGGCTACTCCACAGCCCTTCGTTCTGCTACCCAGGGAAGGGCCAATTTCACCATGGTCTTTTCCCATTACGATCCTGTTTCTGAATAAATTGCCAAGGCATTTTATGTTTCTGTTCATAAAGAGGTTTATCCAGTTGAAACCCAAGGGAAATTGTTCTACTTATCTAGAAAATTTGCGAAAGGAGCCTATTAAAAGTGTACGAATCTTCCGACCTAAGAAAGGGATTAAAGATAATAATAGACGGACAGCCCTATATAATAACCGACTTTCAGTTTTCAAAGCCTGGAAAGGGGCAGGCCCTTTACCGCTGCAAGCTTAAGAACATGATAACAGGCTATACCATGGACAGGACATACCGTTCCGGTGACAAGTTTGAACCTGCCAACCTGGAAGAGCGCCGGATGCAGTACCTTTACAACGACGCCGAGGGCTACCACTTCATGGACACCAAGACATACGACCAGGTGACACTTACTGAAGAAAACATTGGAGAGGCAAAAAACTTCCTGCAGGACAACATGGAGGTTGACGTACTCTTCTTTAACGAAACCCCCATAAGCATAAACCTTCCAAACTTTGTGCAGCTGAAGGTGGTTAAGGCGGATCCAGGCGTTAAGGGGGATACTGCAACCGGTGCCACAAAGCCTGCTACACTGGAGACGGGCTACACAATACAGGTTCCCCTCTTTATTGAAGAGGGAGATATCCTCAAGATAGATACGCGGACCGGTCAGTACGTGGAAAGGGTCAAGGCCTGACATCCAAAACAAAACTCCAATTAAAACCCAGGGATATAATCCTTGCCCGCCATATTCTTTTAAAGACCCTCAGAGGCTGGTTCTATGAAAAGGGCTTTCTGGAGGCACAGGTTCCCAGCTCGGCAAAGGAGGCCATTCCAGAGGCAACAATTGAACTTTTCACCATAGAAGATAGCGACGGGCCAAGGTTTCTCCTCCCCTCCCCTGAAGTGTATCTTAAACCACTTCTTGCCCAAGGCCTTGAGCGTTTCTTTCACATTGGGCCTGCCTTCAGAAAAGGAGAACATGGACGCATCCATGCCACTGAGTTCACCATCCTTGAGTGGTACAGGGCATTTTCCGATTTTAGCGACCTTATTTCAGACTGCATTGACCTTATCTCCTCAGTTTTTAAGGCGTTTTCAAACGGCAACCTTCCCGTCACACTCCCCCTCCAGCCAGAAAATATCAGGTGCCAGCTCAAGATATTCTCCATTGAAGAGGTGTTTTCCACCTTTGCCGGCTGGAACCCTGTTGAGGAAAAGGATGAGCGCCGCTTTGAACAAGACCTGGTGGAAAAGATCGAGCCGGCCATTGCCAAGCATCCCGTAGTAATTCTTAAGGACTACCCTTCCTGGGCCGCCTCCCTTTCAAGAATAAGCGAGAAAGACAGACGGATTTGTGAAAGATTCGAGCTCTACCTTGGAGGAATGGAGCTGGCCAACGGATTTTCAGAGCTCGTGAACTCCCAGGAACAAAGGATTAGGTTCCAGGAAGAGAACAAAAAACGTGTCTCCCTGGGCCTCAACCCCACTGAAATGCCCAAAGGCTTCCTCTCTGCCCTTGACAGATGCCCCCCGTCGGCAGGAATCGCCCTGGGCGTTGACCGCCTACTTATGTTTATTCTAAAACCTGAAAGTATAGATCAACTTTTCCCACCCTTTGACATTTAGGCAGCTTGCTTTTTTCACATATCCAACCATCATAAATCATCATCTACTCAGGGTTGGCAAACTATTTGCTCTAAAAACTAAATGCCCTGACGAATTAGTCAATTAACCGAACTTTAGCGGCCTTGCAGGAAAATTTTTTGGCATCCAAACCATAAAAAAACAAAATGTTTTATAAAATTTTTATTTTATCCGATGAGATGTTCAAACAGAAAAAATTAGAAACATTGGAGGGAACCATGTCGCACTCACCATGGCACAAAGTCATACTGGCTGCTTTTTGCGCCCTTTTCATACTTAGCGGCTGTGGCCAGAAGGTAAAGGAATCTGTTAAGGCAATTGATTCAACCACTATACGGAATCCATATCCAGGCCCCAAGATAGTGATGCTACCATTTGCTGACTATTCCACAGGCAAACACATTGATGACTCTCTTAGAAGGCAGGTCAAGATCCAAAACGCCATAACCCATAAACTTGCATCCAAGGGCTATTACCTGCCTGTTGAAGAGGACGTTGTCCAATACCTCATTGATCTTGGAGTGATAACGCTGATTGAAGGGCCATCCATAGATTCGGCCAAGGCCCGGAGAAATTTTTACAGAGAACTTGGAACAGGCTGGTCTGACGACATGAACAAGGAGATCAAGCAGGTGCTTCTGGCCAATGAGATGGCGAATGGGCCAAGAGAAGAATTCAAGATAAATCGAATTGGACTCAATAAAAACGTCATCAAGCAGATAGGAGAGTACTTTGGCGCAGATTATGTCTTGAGAGGCAGGATAGTTGAATATGAAATGAGAGAAGGCCAGCAGCTCAATCCGCTTCAGCAAGGAATTTTGCCCTTCTTCTTCGATTGGACATCAAACACCATTTTCGGCGTTGCCCAGTCTGATCAGTATGACCTGTGGCAGGACCTTGCCATTGGCGGAGCAATGGGAGCAGGCCTTGGTTCCCAGGCAGACACACCCTTTAACGGACCTAGCGAATCTACAAAGGTGGTTGGTTCCCATCCGAGATTTGCCCATACGGTAACCGAAACATCAGGCGGCTATGAGCATTCGGCAGCATACAACGCCGGAGTCTGGGGAGCAGCCGGAATGGCTGCGGCATACCTTGCAGCCAAAGGAGGACACGTCCCCCAGGCAGTCGTGCAGATAAGCCTTGCACTCCAAGATCCAGAGACCGGAGAAGTCATTTGGGCCAACAGGGTAGAAAAGCAGGTTGAGCCAGTTAGCATGTGGGCCGACTCCTCTGACAGGACACAGATGGATCTGGCAGTTGAAGAGGCAGCCAAGACCCTTCTTGAGGATCTCACCAACACCCTTGCAATGTGCCCGAAGTGTTCAGAGGCGGCACAGGCAGCAGTGGCCCATAACGAATGTCAGACCGTGACCCTTAAGGCCAAGGTTGCCCCAAGTGGCACCATTCAGGAAGAGGGCATAGAGGTCGTTAAGGAACCAGCCAACCCAGAAAACCTGGGATCTTAGTTCAGAATACAGGAGGATATCATGAAGGGAAAAATTGTCCCACTCATATTGACAATACTTGGCTTAGGCCTGTTTCTGACCGCTTCTCCGGCATGGTCAGAAGACAGCACGGCAAGTCCTTACAACCAGGTGTGCAGCTCCACGAAAACGGGCCGCCTGGTAATATCACCAACTAGCCTTCAGTTCTATGTGAACCAGGAGCAGCTGGAGAACCCCCAGCCTATTACAATCCGCCTTACTGGATTTGCGCTGCCAAACTGCGTTGACGGGAATTGTACCACAGAGAAGATGGAAGAATTCACATACGATGCAAATGGTACTGTAAACGGTACCATTCCGCGCACTGACGATCTTTCTGCGCACAACAACATCTGGGCTGAGACCTTAGACTTTTGCTGGATTGCAGCCCCTACCGAGCAATGGATTGATATAAACGGCCAGCCCGCTGGTGTTGCCGTGGATTCTGCCAATGGAAACGGCACCTTTACCGTTACAGTGGATGTTAACAAGCTACTTGACAGCAACGCTGTCTACACTGGAGAACCTACTGTAAAGGAAGGATGGATACAGGTAACAACCACTATCCACGACCCAAGCATTCCGGGCGGAAACTCAACCTATATGCGAACCCATGTGGATGAACAAATAAAAAATTACGTGTCTGCCACACTGTCTGACTGGACGGTGGACGATGATCTTCCTGTTCATGAACAGATGTCAACGTGGTGGATACCTGTAAAGGTATATGTAAACTCATTACGCTATGCTGCAGAAGAAAAAGCAGCTACCACCGATTGGGTAGACCTGACCCTCAACGTGCCAATTTCTGATGGTACAAAAGGGGCACTTTACATTCTTGCAGAGCATCCGTCCCTGTCTCCAGGCCAGGTATTTGCCTATCGCTGGATAAATGGCAAGCCACATTTTGATCTTTTCAGTCAGTGGGGTCATCCTATACCTGGTGCTGAGAGCCTCTATTACGCAAGGGATGTCCAGAATACTCCCATTGCCCTTCCCTTCAGTGATGATAAGGTTTCTGTTGCTCCAATACCATACAAGAACACCAATGTGGGGGTCTCAGGAGGTATTCCAGACGTGAAGGCCTTTGTACCCGTTCCCTTTGGTGGAGGAATAAGGCTTATTGGGCTTGAAGGAGACTGGATAATAAGGGCGGTTGTTGGAGACCCAACAGATATTCAGAACTACAGGTCATGGCGTGAGCTTCTCTATTATGTACTCCACATTACACCTCTCAAAGGTCGATGGGTCGTAACCGAGGAGTATGCTGGAGACACCACCACCTATATAGATGACGCCACGGGTATTATATATCCACTTACCTTGAACGAAGAGCGCGGTAAGCTAAGTGGTGTCTGGCTAACCCCAAAGGGACAGACAGTTCTTACAGTAAGATACGCCAATACCTCTGACCAGGTATGTAACCAGTTTACCATCCGGGGCCAGAGGGTGCTTATAGACAACTGCATACGCCCAGGTAAATATGAAATCTATTTTACCGAAAACACCATCTGGGGACCCTTTGAGTACCTTTACAGAATCAATGATTTTGA
The DNA here is from genome assembly GCA_027003115.1 of Deltaproteobacteria bacterium. Classification (GTDB taxonomy): domain Bacteria; phylum Desulfobacterota; class Dissulfuribacteria; order Dissulfuribacterales; family QOAL01; genus JAADCZ01. Next base: position 10,928 of record JALWYS010000127.1, read on the forward strand.
CGTTGAAACGGCAGGGAAAATAGAGGGTCAGTGGCAGTATAGGGCGCTTGGTGACGTCAATTGGTCTGTTCCAGAACACTTTACTGCAATTACAGAGGACGTTGTTGTTCCCCTCGATCCCAATTGCAACTGCTACAAGGTTGCAGGAAAGGTCAACGGAATTGCCACTCCGTTTATAGTTGACACTGGTGCTGCCATGGTGCTCCTGAATCTTAACGATGCCGAGATGTACGGGATACCAATGGCTGCAAATGGAACCATTACATGGGACGCCTGTCAGCAAGGAACCGCTGAGGGCGTTGGTGGTCAAATAGAAGGCTATTGGTGCCCTGTCAATATTGAAATAGCAGGAATCCTTAAAAAAGAAAATGTCCCGGCGTTCCTTTCAGAGAATCAGGATACAGCCTTACTTGGCATGACTTTCCTTAAATACTTCCATGTAAGCACAAACGCCAATGATGGAACCATGATCATATCAAAATAAGAGAACCCTCCTCTTCTCTTACAAACAGGGCCATGGCGAAAGCCAGGGCCCTTTCTTTTTCCTTTATTCCTTTTTTATATGAATTACTGTTACTTCAGGTGGTACCCCAATCCTCACGGGAAAACCCTCGGTTGTTCCAAGACCTGGATTTACATAGAGCCACTTGCCATTTCCAGAACCAAAAAGGCCGGAAAGATGCCTCCAGTCCTTTCCTGAAAACAGATAAGGTCTTAGCCACCCAGGGGTTATGACCTGGCCTCCATGGGTGTTTCCAGAAAGCCACAGAAGCTTCCTGTCTCCAGGAAGTTTTGACCAGTATTTTGAAAAGTGGCTTAAGACCAAAACGGGTGTCTTTTCAAAAAGGGCCTTTGTGGATACCTTCTTCCAGAAACGATCCATCCTCTCTTCATCATCCCCTATGGAAGGATCTATTCCACAAAGCTTCATCTTGCGGCCCTCTTCTAGACTAACCAGAATACACTGATCCCTTAAAAATTTTGGCCTCTTTCTAAGCCTGTGTATGTCATTGTTCTCATGACAGTAAAAGCATCTTTGTGGGCCAGAGCTCTTGTCAGAGTCCCCAAGGACCACAAAGACCCCATATTTGCCCTTCAAACTGTTTAAAAACCTTACCACATCGGTGCTTGTTGCTCCCCACTGGCCAAGATCTCCGGTCACACATACCAGGTCTGGTTCAAGGCCGTTTATTATTTGAATAACGCGTTCCTCCCTGCTTCCAAGCCTTGTAAGATGAATATCTGATATGTGGACGATTCTTAGCCCGCCCCAGGCGTTGTACAGCTTGTTGTCGGAAATTATCACATGCTTAACAATGACCTTTTGAGGCTCAATAAGCCAGCCGTAAAGAAAAATGACAAGTAGGGTTATTATAAACAGTAAGGCAACTATTTTTTTCATCTTTTATTTTGAATTGGTCGTTTCTGTTGCGTTTGGCCCTTGTCTTTACTAAAGATTAGTGAATCTATGGCCAAGGATTTGGATAACATAGTAGTAATCCTTAATGAACCTCGTTACCCGGAAAATATTGGTGCCTCGGCAAGATGCCTCAAGAACATGGGCCTTTCTCGCCTGAGAATAGTAAGGCCTCAAAACTGGAATGAGGAAAAAATCCTAAAAATGGCAACCCACGAGGCTGCAGACATTATACACGCAGCAACTCATTTTGAGCGGCTCGATGATGCAGTTTCTGACCTTAATCTTCTTGCAGGAACAACTGCAAGAACTGGAAGAAAAAGAAGGCCCACCCACACCCCTAGAACCATTGCCCAAAAGGTGGTGGCTTACCCTTCAAGGGTCAAAATAGGCCTAGTGTTTGGATCTGAAAAATGGGGGCTTTCAAACCGTGAGTTGGGCCTTTGCGATTGGGTTGTTTCCATCCCCACTGCGGATTTTTCCTCCCTAAACCTTGCCCAAAGTGTCATGATCGTCTGTTACGAGATAATGCTTGCCTCTGGAGAGCAGGCGCAGATTCAAAGGCCCAGGCTAGCGACGATACGAGAAAAAGAAGGCATGTTTTTTCATCTCGAGCAGGTCTTTGAGGCCATTGGACTTTATGAAAAACAGACCCCTTCTTACTGGATCCAAAATGCCAGGAGGTTTTTCAGGAACAAGGAACTTACGGCAAGAGATGTAAAGACGGTGCGTGGATTTTTGAGGCAGATTCTTTGGGCAGTAAAAAATGGATAGGAACCGTTGGCTAACTATTTTAGTGCTCCTGTTGGTTCTCATCCTGGGTGACTTCCTGGCATCAAGAGACACCCTTTCCAGTGAACCTCCCATTGGAATCTTCCTTTCTTCAAAAATCCGCCCTTACCTGCAGTCACTTCACGGCCTAGAAGACGAATTGGATTTCGACTACCAGGTCTTTGACCTTAGCGAAAATTACGAGCTTGCCAAGCATTACGCCCAGAGCAGACGTTTCCAGACCTGTGTCGCGATAGGGCCTGAGGCCATAAGGCTGCTATACCTGTACGGCACAGCCATTCCCAACAAGCTTGCAATAATGGCCCTTGACCTTGAAAAACTGGTTGGAAATCACACCCTGTGCGGCATAGACCTTAGAATTCCGATATCCTTTCAATTGGAGATAATTGAAGAAAAGTTAGGCCCTGATAGGAAGGTGGCCATACTTTACAACAAAGCAGAGAATGGGGAACTAATACAAAGGGCCCTAAAATACGCAAAAGAAAAAAGGCTGACCCTTGTGCCCCTTGAGGTGGAAGGCCCGTCCCAGATAATGGAAAAGCTTGGGCCGGTTATAAATCAAATAGATATAATCCTGTTCATTCCTGACTCTGTCGTTATTTCTGAAAAAATTGTCTCCCACATCACAAAGACAGCCCTTTTAAAGGGTGTTGCCGTCTGTGGCTTCAATCGTTTCTTTTATGAAACGGGGGCACTGCTTTCCTTCATAATTGACTATGAGGAGGTGGGAAGGCAGGCTGCAAGGCTGGTCGAAAAACTGGTAAGAGAGCACATTTGCATCTTTACACCACCAAAGGTCAAACTTTTATGGAACAAAAGGGCCCTTAACATTCTCCTCAAGAGTCAGCCTGAGAAATGGAAAAACCTGGGTATCCGCGAGGTGAAAAAATGAAAAGGGCCTGGGTATCCTTTCACAACCTCACCTTTCAACAGCGCCTCATCATTGGAATAGCCCTTCTCATGGCCATTACCACCCTTACTTTAGGAATTGCAGGAAACGAACTTGCAAAAAACTTCCTACTCATCCGGTTTGATGACAGGATGGATTTCCTGGCCAAGTATCTGGCTGCCAACAGTGAGCTTGGGATACTTCTTAGCGACAGGCCAATGCTTAAGAGGCTCGCATCCAACTTGCTTGCAGAAAAGGACGTGGTGGAGGTTAAAATTAGCGATGATAAAGGCAACGAGCTTGCAAAGGTAAAGGACAACACCAACGCATCCTCAATAAGAAAGACCTCGGCACCAGTGGTCCTTACCACCGCATCTGAAAACCTCGTATTTGGCCAAGGCAAGAAGAAAAACAAGATAATCGGAAGGGTAGAGATATCCTATGTGACCACAAGCATAGACGAGCTCACTAGCCGGCTCAGGACCCGCTACCTTCTTCTCACCCTTCTCATATTCTGCGCCGGGATACTCTTTTTTCTTTTCTTTACAAGGTCCCTTATGGCACCACTGGCAAACCTGGTTGAAGCTGCCCAAAAGGTTGCAGAAGGAAATCTCGAGGTGAAACTTGAAAAGGGCTCCCTGCCTGAAACTAGAAAACTTGCCACCTCCTTTAACACCATGACTCAAGCCCTGAAAGAGAGCAGGAAGAACCTTGAGGAGACCTATCAAAAGCTTATTCAGGAACAGGCCCTGGCAGAGGTTGGCCACTTTGCCGTAACCGTAGCCCATGAAGTTAAAAATCCCCTTGGAATCATAAAGGGGGCGCTTGACATCTTAAGAAAGGACGGAATCGAAGAGCAGGTAAGGGCCACCATGATTTCATATGTTGAAGACGAAATCAGAAGGCTGGATATGCTCATCCATGACTTTCTTGATTTTTCCCGGCCAAGGCCGCTTAGCTTTAAAAAAACGGATATCTCATCGCTTTTAAGAAATATTGTGGACCGAATGAAACTTGAATGGGAGCCAAAGAAAGTGGGCATTGATTTTAAATCCATTGTCCAAGAGGCAACGATCCAGGCAGACGAAGACGCCCTTTCTCGGGCAATGGTTAACATAATAAAAAACGCATGCGAGGCCTCTCCAGAAGGCTCTGCCGTGACAGTGAACCTTTTTGATGAGGGCTCCTTTTTCAAGGTTGTGGTTTCAGACCTTGGAGCAGGCATACCAGATGAAAAAAAGAAAGAAATATTTGAACCTTTTTTTACTGGAAAGTCCAAAGGAACAGGACTTGGCCTTACCCTTACCAAAAAGATCATAGAGGCCCACATGGGTCAGATTGAAGTCAAAGACAATGAACCAAAAGGAACCAAGATAGAAATAATATTTTGGAAGACGAACGATTGACCATGGCAAGAATACTCATAGTAGATGACGAAGAAAAAATAAGACACATACTGTCCATTATGTTGAAACTAAAGGGACATCAGACCGAAGAGGCGGCAAGCGGTAGGGAGGCCCTGGGCCTTCTCGAACAGGAGCCTTTTGACGTGATTATTACAGACCTTAAGATGCCTGAGATGGATGGCTATGAGCTGCTTCGGTACGTGAAAAAATCTGATAACCCCATTCCTGTAATAGTGATTACTGCCTACGCCACAGTGGAATCGGCAGTGGAGGCCATGAAGAAGGGGGCAGTTGATTACATCACAAAGCCCTTTGAGGAAGGGCAGATAGTGCTTGCCGTTGAAAAGGCCATAGGACTTTCAAGAATAATCCAGGAAAATATTGATCTTAAACGCAGGGTCAAGAGGCTCTCAAAGGCTGGAGAGATCGTCTGTGTTTCCTGTGCCATGCAGCAGGTCATGGATATGGCCATGAAGGTGGCAGCAAAGGCAGATACTACTGTACTTATCACAGGGGAGTCAGGCACGGGGAAAGAGGTAATAGCAAGGTTCATCCATGACAACAGCCCCAGGAACAAAAACCGTTTTGTGGCCCTAAACTGTGCGGCCATAACCGACACCCTTGTGGAAAGCACGCTTTTTGGCCACGAAAAGGGGGCCTTTACCGGTGCAGACCGCTCCAAACAGGGAGTGTTCGAATATGCCTCCGGAGGCACCTTGTTTCTTGATGAGATCGGTGATCTTCCCCTGGAAGCACAGGCAAAACTATTAAGGGCCTTACAAGAAAAGACCATCCAGAGGGTAGGCGGAAATGAACCCATACAAGTGGATGTAAGGGTAATATGCGCCACCAATCAGAACCTTCAGGAACTGGTTGAACAGGGACAGTTTCGCCAGGACCTCTTTTTCCGGATAAACGTGTTCCCCATTCACATCCCCCCGCTGAGGGAAAGAAAAGAGGCAATAATCCCTCTGGCAGAGTTCTTTGTAAAGAAATTCCTGGATGATTTTGACTCATCTGAACAACTCTTAACCGATGGAGCCAAGAGGATTCTTAAGGAATACAATTGGCCTGGCAACATCAGAGAGCTTGCCAATACCATGGAACGAGCGGCCATACTGGCCGGTCTTCCGCCAATAACTTCAGAACACCTGTCGTTTCTATACTGTCAAAACCTTGCGTCTGATAAAAAATCCTTCAAGCTGCCTGAAGAAGGTATTAACCTGGAGGAGCTGGAGAAGGACCTAATCAGACAAGCCCTTGAAATGACAGGCAAAAATCAAAGCGCTGCAGCAAAACTCCTTGGACTTACGCGGTCCAAATTTCGCACCAGGCTGAAACAGCTGGAGGAAGAACGTTGATTAGTCTAACCAAAAGGGCAAAATCAATATCCCTTATTTTTGTTTTCCAAGGCCTTATTGCCTTGACTCTAATGGTCTGCAAAGTTGCTATGGCCGCTACAACAGTTCCTACCAAGGTCCTGTTCGTTGGTGAAGATATAGAAGTTGTCACAAGTGCATCAAAGCACCCAGAGTCTCCAGAAGAGGCCCCGGCAGTGGTGTCCATCATAGACCAGAAAAAAATAGAGAGCTTCGGGCTTAGGACTCTTGGAGAGGCCCTCTCTCTGGTGCCAGGCTTTTACATAGCAGACAGGGAGGCCGGAGGTCAGCCATTTCTGAGGGGTATTCCTGACAGCTTCCTCTTCCTTTATGACTCCGTCCCAATGACTTCTGACAGCACAAAGTCCATCTTTCCTCTGGGGGAAGAACTCACCCTGGACTTTGTTAAACGTATCGAGATAATAAAAGGCCCTGCATCGGTTCTTTGGGGACCAGACGCCTTTGCAGGTGTGGTGAATATTGTTCCCATGGAAGGAAGGGACATAAACGGGGTTTCCCTAAAGTTGCGGGCCGGCACTCCCGACCATGAAGGACATTTCACCCTAAGCCTCGGAAAAAACTTTGGCCTATGGGAGGGCTTTGTAGCTGTAAGCGCCACTTCAAAACACGCCTTTGACGACGGTTATAACGTTTTGAAATGCGGCAGCGACGAGGCATGCACAGATCCATATGTGCGAGGAAGTGGAAGCCTTGATAGCTCAAAATACCTTGAGACCGTCTTTAACTTCTCCTGGAAGCAGTGGCTTAAACTGTCAGGGAGATGGTCTACCATGACAGACAGGTACGTCGTTGGCGAAATAGACTCAGATAAGACCTGGGCTGCAAAGAAAAAAATACCATTCAGGTTTATAAAACTTGAGGCACAAAAGGACCTTGGGCTATATAACTTCCATTTCAGCACCTACTACAGCAAGATTCCCTTTGAGGAACAACTGGTTGACGTCTCATGGCACTCAAACAGCCATGTCTACCATGGCGAGCTATTTGTTGACAGGCAACTTTGGGATTCCACAGGACTTTTGACCCTTGGCACCTCATACCGCTATAACCGCATAACCGGGGCCGTGCTTTCAAAGAGCTTTTTGCCAGATTTTCTCCAACCAGGAAACCCGCTCTTTAAACCCATCATCAATCAAAAGGACTTTGACACCAGCCTCTTCTCAATTTACGGGCAGATAAAAAAACACTGGAAGTGGTTTGACCTTTGGGCAGGTATGAGATTTGACGATCATAACCAATACGACAATTCCATTTCATACAACCTGGGTGCAGGATGGCGACCACTGAGGCCCCTTCGAATCAAGCTCCTTTTTGGCACTGCCTATCGAACGCCATACAACACCCAACTCGTCAACAGAAAGGGAATGGACCCTGAAAAGATACAAAACACCAGTCTTAATATTGACTGGAAGCCATTAGTAAACCTTCATTTCACCGCCACGGGTTTTTGGAACAAGATAAAACACCATGTGAACGAGGACCCAAATGGAGGCCTTTCAAGACCAAATTCCCAGGACATTTATGGCCTTGAAGCCTCGGTAATCTGGAGACCTACCTACTGGATGAATCTGTGGTTCAACACCACCCTCATGAACAACTACGGTGACAAGGAAAATTACAAAGTCCTTGATTACATAATCATTGAACCAGACGGCTCCTTCAAACCCTTTTACTCACAGTGGAAGACCCCTTTTGAGACAGGGCCCAAAAACCTTTTCAACCTGGGGGCAGAGTTCGACGTCACTTCAAAGCTCAAGCTCAATGCCAAGCTTAACTACGGAAGTGCCTACACTGGTTACTACAACAAGGGAACCGAAAAATTTTCAAGTACAAACCTGTGGATAACCGATTTAACAGGAACTTACAGGGATGCCTTCTTGAAACACCTTGATGCACAAGTGGCAATAAAAAACCTTTTCAACGAGAGATACAGGGTTCCTGGAATTTACAGTACAAAGAAAAGCGCACCCCTTACCGTCTACTTTTCACTCAAGTACAAATTCTAGAAAAATGGCCAGCCCCCCTCAACTAGGCCGGCCATCAAAGACCTACCGCCAAAAGTCCACTATCTTGCTCGCATGGGCCTGCTCTTTTCTGAGCACGTCAGCCTTGTTAAAATCCGCTGCGGCAGCCTCTTCTTCGCCAAGTCTGTCAAAGACCTCGCTTCTTAGAAAATAGGCGGGAGCATACTCTGGTGCAAGATCAATGGCACGTGAGAGGGCTTCGACGGCCTCATCCAGTTCGTCGTTTTTGAGGTGAATTGCCCCCTTATGATAATGGAATCTGTAATTTTCCGGTTCCACTTCTATGGCCTTGGTTATGTCATCCATGGCCTTGGCATTGTCACCCTTCTTTAAGTATGCGATGGCCCTTGCCTGATAGGCCCTTCCAAAGCTAGGTTCAAGCTCTATCACCCTTGTAAAGACCTCTATGGCCTCATCATACTCTTCATCCATGAACTTGAACTGTCCGTCAGTAAAGAGTTCTTCAACTTCAGGGGTCATTCAATCACCTCCTTTATCATTTAATAAGTTGAGAAAATAATAATCCAATTTGTTACCGGTTTCTACAACCAAAAAAGGCCGGCTACTACGCCGACCTCTTGATATCTGTTACAGTATTAAAGGACTTAAGATGCGCAGGCCTTCTCCAGGTTTGGAACCATCTGTTTTTTCCTGCTCATTACGCCTGGAAGCCATACGGACTTGCCTTCAAGTTTGACACCAAAGGCCTTTTCAACAATTGAAGGATCGTCGGTTACTGCCATTAGATCGGTCCCTTCCTTCATGATGTCTGTTAGCATTAGGAATATGCTGTGTGCATTCTTTTCCTTCTTTATCTTTTCGAGCTCTGCGTAGAGGTCATCCCTTATCTTGTCAATCAGATCAAGGGATACAAGCTCCAGCTGACCGATTCCAATAGCCTTACCACTCATGTCGAAGTCTTTGTAGTCACGAAATACAAGATCTCTCGGGGATACACCTTCAACAGCGCTCTTGGCCTTTGCCATTTCCATTCCCCAGGCCATCATGTCGTCCACGCCTGCAATCTTTGCCAGGGCCTCTGCAGCCGCCTTGTCCTCTGGGGTACAGGTTGCAGACTTAAAAAGAACAGTATCGCTGAGGATGGCAGACATCATAAGACCGGCAACCTTGGGCGGGATGTCCTTTTTGAAAACGTCCTTGTAAAGGATGTGAAGAACCGTGCCTGTGCAGCCAACCGGCATGGCCACAAAAAGAATAGGATTAGGGGTGGTAATGTCACCTATCTTGTGGTGGTCAACCACTGCCATGAGTTCTCCCTTATCCCAGTTATCCGGGGCCTGTTTGATATCGCTGTGGTCAACCAGCATGTATTTTTCGCCAGTCACATCAGTTCTAAGCTCAGGTTCCTCAAAACCGAACTTTTCAAGGACAACCTTTGTCTCAGGATTTAGCTCCCCCTGCCTACAGGGAACTGCATCCACGCCAAGCATCTTCTGAAGCTCGGCAAAGGCTATCGCTGCCGTTACTGAATCTGTGTCAGGACTTTTGTGACCAAGAACGTAAACTGCCATTTTCTTAACCTCCTTAAGATTGGGTAGAAATGATGTTTTTATTTCCAAGACCAGGAAATAATGTGATTTATATCACGCGAGACTTAAAAAACAGGCCTCCTTTAAAAGTAATATACCTTTTAATACTGAATAACGATTCAGTAAAGTCTATTTTAAAAAAATTAGTGGGTCAACAGGCCCTGTTCCCTTGCCCAGGGCAAAACCGGCCTTTATGGCAGCACTCACAAAGGCCTTTGCATTAAAGGCCGCTTCCTCTGGCTCTTCCCCGGTTACAAGATAACCGCAAAGGGCAGAAGAAAGGGTGCAGCCTGTGCCGTGGGTGTGGATATTTTCTATCCGTGGCACCTTTAACGTGATGATTTTTCCCCTGTGGCAAAATACATCGACGACCTCTTTTCCCAGACCAAGATGCCCTCCCTTTAGATAGACTCCAGGCTCATGAACGGAGATCCTCTTCTTGGTCATCTTTTTTTGAATAACCCAGGCTGCCTCCTTCATCTTTTCCACTGAATCTATGGAAAAAGAGGAAATAACCTCAGCCTCATTAACGTTGGGGGTCAGAATATCTACGTAGGGGAAAAGGAGTTCCTCGTACACCTTCCAGGCACCATCTTCTAAAAGCACCTTGTCGTTTTTTGAGCGCATCACAGGATCAGCGACTACCCAAGCCCTATTCTTTAAGGCAAGTACCCTTGAAAGGGCAGCCACGTTTTCTGCTGTAGAAAGCATGCCTATCTTGATTCCAGAGATGTCTATATCTTCTAGGACGGTTCTTACCTGTGCCTCAAGAAGATCAGGGTTAACAGGATTTACCGATTTTACCCCTTTGGTGTTTTGCACTGTGAGGGCAGTAACTGCAGCGCACGCATACAGTTTAAGGCACGTAAGCACCTTGATATCTTGCTGGATACCAGCTCCTCCCGAAGGATCAGAACCTGCAACTGTAAGAACAGCCTTCCTCATGGCCTGAGACCTTTTCCTTTTATAGTTATTTAATGGTTCATTGGGACATTAAACTGGAAAGGATGGATAAAACAAGCCCTTCAAACTCTGTCTTGGTAAGGCCAGGCAGTTATAGTATGTTGACGAGACTTTTCCTGGATAAAAGCTTGACTTCAGTCCATGAAGCATATTTTTTAAGGCCATGTGAATGGGAAAGGAGAAGGATTTGGCTACGCAACTTGAACATGCTGCCAAAAACCGACTGACAAAAGAGATGGAAGAGATATGCCTAAAGGAGGCCGTCTCTCCCGAACTGCTTCTCGACAGGGTCCGTCAGGGCCAGATCGTCATCTTAAAGGGAAGGTTCAATGAAAAGAAGGTGGTAGGCATCGGAAAGGGCCTTCGTACCAAGATAAATGCCTCCATTGGAACCTCTACCGATGTATGCGACGTGGAACACGAAAAGAGAAAGGCACGCATTGCAGAAAAGCACGGCGCTGACACGCTCATGGAGCTTTCTGCAGCAGGAGACCTTGATCTTATAAGGAGAGAGGTGCTGGCCGAGGTGTCTTTGCCAGTTGGAAACGTACCACTTTATCAGGCCTTTTGCGAGACAATCCAAAAACATAAGGACCCGACGCGCCTTGATCCGGAATTCCTCTTTGATCTTATTGAGAAGCAATGCCAGGACGGGATAGCCTTCATGGCCATACACTGCGGGATAAATCTCTTTACCATAGAGAGAATGAAGAACCAGGGCTATCGCTACGGGGGCCTCTGCTCCAAGGGCGGCACCCTGATGATCCAGTGGATGATGAAGAACGGGAAGGAAAACCCCCTTTATGAACATTTTGACAGGGTCTGCTCCATTTTGAAGAAATACGATACGGTACTCAGCCTTGGAAACGGCATCAGGGCTGGGGCCATACACGATTCCCTGGACCGAGCCCAGATGGCAGAACTCATTCTAAACTGCGAGCTGTGCGAAATTGCCAGGGACATGGGCTGCCAGGCCATGGTAGAAGGCCCTGGGCATGTGCCTCTTGACGAAATAGAGGCCAACATCATCCTTCAAAAAAAGATGTCCAACCATGCCCCCTACTACATGCTCGGCCCCCTTCCCACCGATGTTGGCGCCGGCTGGGACCATGTTACAGCAGCCATAGGAGCAGCCCAGTCGTCCATGTATGGAGCGGATCTCATATGTTACATCACCCCCTCTGAGCATCTTGCGCTTCCAAACGAGGAGGATGTTGCAACGGGAGTAAAGGTGGCAAGACTGGCAGCCCATGTGGGCGACGTGGTAAAATTAAAGGGCAAGGCAGACGAGAAGGACAAACAGATTTCAAAGGACAGGAGGGATTTTAAGTGGAACGAGCAGTTTAGGAATATGCTCTTTCCGGATGATGCCAGGAAAATACTTGAATCTCGCAAATCCGTGTCTAACAAGGGGTGCTCCATGTGCGGTGAGCTCTGTGCACTTAAAAATGCAGAGGTCACCCTTAACCAGTATCTGAAGAATGATAAAATAAACGAGTAGCCATGCGTGATACCCTTGCAATGATACTTGCCGGCGGGGTCGGCTCACGTCTTAACATCCTTGTAAAGCACAGGGCCAAGCCTGCTGTGCCATTTGGCGGTATCTATCGCATAATAGACTTTGCGCTTTCAAACGTCATGAACTCTGATCTTACCCGGGTGGCGGTACTTACCCAGTATAAGCCCCTTTCCCTCATGAGCCACATTGGAGACGGCTCTGCATGGGACCTGGCAGGACGCACTAGGGAGGTAAAGATACTTCCTCCCAGGACAGGAGAGGAAGATTCTGACTGGTACAAGGGTACTGCGGATGCTGTAAGGCAAAATCTTGATTACATAGAATCAAGACCTTCTTCCCAGATTCTCATCCTTTCAGGTGACCATGTGTACTACATGGATTACAAGGACATGGTGCGGCACCACCGGGCCATAGGGGCTAGGGTGACGGTTGCCATGATGATCGTTCCCTGGGAGCAGACGAGCCAGTTCGGCATAGGGATTTTGGATGAAAAGGGCCGCATAGTTGACTGGGAGGAAAAGCCAAGGAAGGCCAAATCGAACCTGGCTTCAATGGGAATATACGTCTTTGATACGGACTATCTGGTTGATTCCCTTAAAAGGACTACTGAGACAGACTTTGGCCATCACATATTGCCACAGGCCATGACTGACGGACAGCTCTATGGATACGTCTTCAGGGGTTATTGGCGGGACGTAGGGACCATCCAGTCATTCTGGGATGCCCACATGGACCTTCTTGACCAATCAAGCGGCCTTGACCCACAGACATGGGGAATTGTAACAAACCTGGAAGCAGGCTCCATGCCCTGTGACTGGCCGCCAGCCCACGTTGTGCCAGATGCGGTAATAGTAAACTCCGCCGTCTCTGCAGGCTGCACCATAAAAGGGCAGATTATAAACTCTGTCCTCTCTCCGGGCGTTACAGTAGAAGAGGGTGCAGTAGTCAGAGACTCCATTATCATGCACAAGTCAAGGATATCAAGGGGATGTTCTGTAAACAAGGTCATATCGGACAAGGAGGTGGTCTTTGGCCAGAATTCCCTAGTTGGCGATCCAGACACAAAAGAGGCCAACAGGGACTTTCCATCGCACCTGAATACTGGAATCACATTAATTGGAAAGTGGGCGGAAATTCCTTCAAATGCCAGAGTTGGAGGAAACTGCATCATCTACCCCAGAGTCACTGCTAGAGACTGGAAAGAGGGCAGCCTCCCCAGCGGCTCCACACTCAAAAAATGAAAAGGAGAGGATATGTATTTTCAGGACCTGATCCTTTCACTGGATAACTATTGGAAAAATCAGGGTTGTCTTTTACTTCAGCCCTACGACCTTGAAGTTGGGGCAGGCACCTTCCATCCTGCCACCTTTTTAAAGTCCCTTGGGCCTGATCCGTGGAAGGTGGCATACGTTCAGCCTTCAAGGCGACCAACAGACGGCAGATATGGCCAGAACCCCAACAGGCTCCAACACTACTACCAGTATCAAGTCATATTGAAGCCGAGCCCTGATAATGTGCAAGATCTCTATCTGAAAAGCCTTGAGGCCTTTGGGCTTGATCTAATGGAACATGACATAAGATTCGTGGAGGACGACTGGGAAAGCCCGACCCTTGGGGCCTGGGGGCTTGGTTGGGAGGTGTGGCTGGATGGCATGGAAATCACCCAGTTCACCTATTTTCAGCAGGTTGGAAGTATTGATGTCTTCCCTGTCGCCGTGGAAATCACATACGGACTTGAGCGCATTGCCATGTATCTGCAGGAGGTGGATAACGTATATGACCTTAAATGGAATGAGGATACCACGTACGGCATGGTCCACCTTCAGGACGAGATAGAATTTTCCAAATACAACTTTGAGGCTGCCGGGACAGGTCTTCTTAGGGATCTCTTCGACAAATTTGAATCCGAGGCCCACAAACTCGTTGACATGGGACTGGTGAGACCAGCCTATGACCAGTGCCTGAAATGTTCCCACACCTTCAATCTTCTTGAGGCCCGTGGCGCCATAAGCGTCTCTGAAAGGACTGCTTACATAGGAAGGGTAAGAAAGATAGCCAGGGCAGTGGCCAGTAAGTACAACGAACAGATCACGGAAAGGAAGGAGGCTGCAAGTTGAGCGAAAAAACGCAGTTTCTGCTGGAAATAGGAACAGAGGAGATCCCGGCTGGCTACATTCCAGGGGCCCTTGAATTTTTAAAAAGAGAGCTTTCCGCCCGTCTTGAAAAAGACTACCTGCTCTTCGGCCGAATACGAACTGCTGGCACTCCCAGAAGGTTGGTGCTGCACATTTCTGACCTTGACTCCAAACAACCAGACAGGGAGCTTGAGATCCTTGGCCCTCCCAAAGCGGTGGCCTTTGACGAATACGGAAAACCTACAAAGGCAGCAGAAGGTTTTGCCAGAAAAAACAACGTAGGCCTTGAAGATATTGGAATAAAGACAACTGAAAGGGGCGATTATCTCTACATCTCCAAGGTGGTAAAGGGCCTTGCTGCAACCAGGATACTTGCAGAAGTGCTGCCAGATGTAATAGCGGCCATTCCATTTCGAAAGACAATGAAATGGGGCAATGAAACAGTGCGATTTGCCAGGCCCATCAGATGGATAGTTGCCATCTGCGGTAATGAAATCGTGCCCTTCAGCTATGGAAGCATACGCAGCAACAGAATCACCTACGGTCACAGGTTCGCCTCCCAAGGCCCCATTGCTTTGGAATCAGCCTCCTACGAGCTTTATCTTAGCAGGCTAAAGGAGGCAAAGTGCATTGTTGATGTAAGAGAAAGAAGACAGATGCTAAAGGAGGATGCACAGGAAAAGGCCAGGGAAGCAGATGGCCTTGTTCTTGAGGACAAGGAACTTGAGGAGCTTAACACATTTCTTACGGAGTTTCCCTGGGCAACCTGTGGCGGCTTTTCAAAGGACTTTCTCTCTCTTCCAGATGGTGTTCTTATTACCTGCATGAAGGAGCATCAAAAGTATTTTGCAGTAACGGACTCCTCTGGGGCTCTTAAACCCAATTTTATTGCCATTAACAACACGCCTTCCACAAAGCCCGAAATTGTGAAAAAGGGACATGAACGCGTCCTAGGTGCAAGACTTTCTGATGCAGATTTTTTCTTTAAGGAAGATACCAAAAAGAGGCTTGAAGATTTTGTTCCTGAGCTTTCGGGCATGGTCTTTCACAAGGGGCTGGGCTCTCTTCTTGACAAGGTGGAGAGAATTCAGCGTTTGTCCGAGTTTATAGCCCACATGGTTGGCTACAAGGAGATACATATTGTGAAAAGGGCCGCTTATCTTTGTAAGGCGGATCTTTGCACGGAAATGGTTGGTGAATTCCCCACACTACAGGGCATAATGGGGAAGGAATACGCCTTGATCGCAGGCGAGGAAAAGGCAGTGGCCTTTGCCATTGAAGAGCATTACATGCCAACTCGTTCTGGAGGACCGCTTCCTGAGACAATGCCTGGAATTATTCTGAGCGTGGCAGACAAGATGGACACCATTGTTGCCACCTTTGCCCTTGGACTTAAGCCGACCGGCACCCAAGACCCGTATGCCTTAAGGCGCCTAGCGCTTGGAATAGTAAATATTTTCATAGAGCGTGCAATAAACCTATCACTCCTTGAGCTTACAGACGAGGCCATCAGATGCCTTATGGAATTTCTTCCCGAGATTCCGCCAAGGCTTAAAGGAGAGGTTGTTGACTTTTTCAAAAAACGTTTCAGAAACGAACTGATAGCAAGAAAAATAGACTATGATGTGGTTGATGCTGCAATAGGTGCCAGTTTTGACTCGGTGTACGATTGCTATCAAAGGGCCTTGGCACTTAAAGCCGTGCGCCAAAGGCCCGAATTTCAAGACATCAGCATAGCCTTTAAACGAGTAATGAACATCCTTAAGGGCTTTGAGGGAGGAAACCCTAGGAGCCAGCTTTTTGAGACTGAAGAGGAAAGGATTCTTTATGAAGCCTTTCTTCAAGTAAAGGAAAAGATAGCACCTCTGCTAGCCTATGACGAAGTTGGTCGGTCACCAGAAGCAGACCGATACCAGGAGGCCTTGATACTGTTACTGTCTCTCAAGCCTCATATAGACCGTTTTTTTGATAATGTAATGGTCATGGTTGAGGATAGAACTCAAAGACACAACAGGCTCTCGCTTCTTTGGGTAATATCAAGGCTTTTTCTGAAAATAGGTGACCTGTCCTGTATTGTCACAGAAGGTTGAAAACATGCCTAAAGAGCGTTATCCCCTTCATCAGAGGATTCCTGAGCCTGAAATAATGGATGAGGAGGAACAGGTCAGGGCCTATGCTGAGGCGGATTTTTCAGCCCCCCACGAGATGTTTGTGGATCTTTTTGAGGAGCGCCTTGGCAAAGACATCGAAGGCCTTTTTCTTGATCTTGGCTGCGGGCCCTGCGATATATCAGTGCGTTTTTTAAAACGGTTTCCAAAAGCCCAGCTCCATGCCCTTGATGCCTCAGCCCCCATGCTTTCCCAGGCTGAACGGCTAATAAGCAAAGAGGGTCTCAAGGAAAGGATAAGACTTTTTCACGCAAGGCTACCACTTAGTGGAAATGAGCTTCCTTGCAAAACCTATGACGGCCTGATTGTCAACAGCCTGCTCCACCACCTTCCAAACCAAGCCATCTTTTGGGAGGCTGTAGAAAAATTCGCGAAACCAAGTGGTGTTGTATTCGTAATGGATCTTTTAAGGCCAGAAGACAAAGAAACAGCAAGGGAACTGGTTGAACAATACAGCGGCTCAGAGCCTGAGATACTTAAGCGAGATTTTTACAACTCCCTTTTGGCTGCGTACAGGGATTATGAGGTACGTGAATTCTTAAAAAAGACAAACCTATCCTGTTTGACCGTTGAAGTGGTCAGCGACAGGCATTTCCTTGTGTGGGGCAAAAGATAAGAAAGAGCGGGAGCAAAGCTCCCGCTCATGCTAACTATTTTTTACTCTTCCAGTTCACCAAACTGGTCCTTTTCGCTCTTTCCAAAACCGGGCACACCGTACATGGTGGTGCTCCCTGAAGAGAAAAACTCCAGCTTACCTTCCTGGACCAGCTGATTGGCAGCCTTCTTAACCTCCCTGGGCTTTGCATTCGGATCAGCCTTGTAAAGATCCTTGATGTACATCTTTGACTTGAATTTCGCCTTCTTTGTAGCAAACTCAAGGATTTTTTGTTTCAGTTCTTCAATGTCAACGGCCATATCAGCCTCCTTTACCCTTTAAAGGTTATCAGTATGTACACTCCACTTAAACTGTGTGGTGGTATGGTAAGTATCATACGCCAGTCTATAATCGTCAATAGATTTATCTGTAAATGGAATGTCGCATTTTTCAAAGAATCGCTCCCAACCGATCCTTTCAGCCCACTCGCCCAGACGTTCGTACTTGTTGGCGTCGTTTGCATAGGTCTCAAGAATATTTCTTATGGCCTTTACAACAGAAGGCCAACGAGGCGGCTCGTTGGGAATAAAAGGAATAACAAGCTTGGAGAACTTTGGAGCGCTTACCCTGTTGGATATCTTTCCTCCGACCAAGATTGCAATTCCGTCACCCTCAAAGTCTGCAAGAGGCATGGCCGGACACATGGTATAGCAATTACCACAGAACATACAGCGCTCTTCCTTAACGCGTACCGTCTTTATCTTCTTGCCATCAATCTCAACAGTGGCAGGTTTTATGGCCCCAAGGGGACAGGCAGCAACTGCAAGAGGAATCTCGCAGACACCCATGATACGATCGTCCTCAACAAATGGGGGCTTCCTGTGGACACCCAATATAGCGATGTCAGAGCAGTGAACGGCACCGCACATGTTGAGGCAGCAGGCCAAAGCAATACGGACCTGTGCGGGCAGCTTGTGGCTGGTGAAATATTCATAGAGATCGTCCATCACCGCCTTTACCACACCGGATGCATCGGTTGCAGGTGTGTGGCAGTGTACCCAGCCCTGGGTGTGAACGATGTTGGTAACAGATGCACCAGTTCCTCCTATAGGGAACTTATAGGACCCACCTGGATGCTTGCGGCTCTTCAGATCATCCATTAAGGCACGGAGCTGATCCTCGCTGGTCACATGAAACTCAAGGTTGTTCCTGGTGGTGTAGCGAAGCTTTCCTTCACAGTACTTGTCTGCGATCTCACAGATTTCACGGATCATGTCTGTAGTCACAAGACGAGGAGTACCGCAGCGTACTACCCAGCACTGATCCCCAGTCTCGCTGGTGTACTTTATTACGCCAGGCTCTACGATTTCATGGCTCTTCCACTTTCCATAGTTATTCTTGATCACTTCTGGGAAAAACTGCTCGAAGTATGGAGGACCAATATCGGTAATCCTGTTGGCCATTGGCTTCTTGGGATCATAAAGTTCCTCGCCCATCTTGGGATCGTAGGGCTTTGCCACAAGCTCGCTTATATCAAAACCAGGAAGATCTCCCCAGCTTTCTGCCAATTTTTCACGAATCTCTTTTAATTCCATTTATGTTTACCTCCTCGCTTATAAGTTGAATTAAGCAGCGTGACGTGCACGGAATTCCTTGATGTCTCGCTTCCAGCCACCCTCGACCTCTTCCTCGCGCCAGAAGACGTAGGGGTTGGACCTCGGCTCTTTGACCATCTGCGGGATGGGCTTGAGCTCTGCCCTGCGGAGAAACTCCTGGAGGCTCTGACGCTGAATGAGCTCACCGAAACGCTCCCTGTTCTTTCCTTCCTCCATCCACCAATCCCATATCTTGTCCACAAATTCCTTGAACTCGTCATAGGGTGGCTCCATACGAATGAATGGGATGGCCAGGGTAGATAGCTGGGCACCATCAAGAATCGGGGCCTTAGCACCTACCAGGATGGTTGCACCGGTGTCCGTGCCAGGACGAAGTGCCTCGGGCATTACATTTATACAGTGCATACAGCGTGTGCACTCTCGATTATCGATCTTGAGCTCGTCCCCTTCCATCCACATGCACTTGGTGGGACAAAGATCAATGACCTCTTTCTGTATATCAAATGGACCCCAGTCACGATCCGCATGAGCGCCGCCGTTAGGCTTGATCTCACCACCCATATAGGCCTTTACCGCCTCCTGGTCGATGCGGATATCGTCTCGCCATGTTCCTATAATAGAACAATCACAACGAGCAATAGCTGCAACACAATCATTGGGACAGCCAGAGACCTTAAACTTGAATTTGTAAGGAAATGCTGGCCTGTGAAGTTCGTCCTGATAGGTCTGGGTCAGATCGTAGCAAATTGCCTGTGTATCGAGGCACGACCACTCACAGCGTGCCTTTCCGATGCAGCAGGACGGCGTACGCAGATTTGATCCTGAGCCACCAAGATCTACTCCCATCTGGTAGGTAAGATCAAAGAAAACGGGCTCAAGCTGATCGGTACTTGTTCCAAGAAGTATCATGTCACCGGTGGAGCCATGGAGGTTGGTCATTCCGCTTCCACGGTGATCCCACATTTCACAAATTTTCCTCAGATATGCTGTACTGTAGAACTTGGATGCGGGCTGGTTTACACGCATTGTATGAAAGTGTGCAATCGAAGGAAACTTATCCGGCACATCGGAATAACGACCTATAACGCCTCCGCCGTATCCAAAAACCCCCACGATGCCGCCGTGCTTCCAGTGGGTTTCTTTATGTACATAGGAAAGCTCCAACTGCCCGAGAAGGTCCAAGCACGACTGCTTGCCCTTCAAACCTTTTTGTTCAATGTCATCTACAAAACTTGGCCATGGCCCCTTCTTGAGGTCATCGCACATGGGTGTGTCATGCTTTTTGACATCAGCCATTTAAATCTCCCTCCTTAGGTATTTTTTCAAAACTGCTCTATGCCTTCCGCCAGATAAACCCCCCAAAAAATAAATGAGGATTCATTCGGCCGAATCTTCCAGTGCGTGAAAACTTTTATAATATTGTTCTACATCCCTTGTCAAGCCCAAATTGACAAGAATCAGGCCGTTTCGACAAAAAAGAGAAACTATTCACTTTTAGGAATTACCCTTTATTTCAGTGAGTTATCCAACGAATGCCTCGCAGCAGGGCCAAAAGGATAAATGAACTTTCATTCATTTTCATTCGGATAGGCATATGATTTATGAATCACCAATCATTGGAGCCAGTATCTCGCTCACCGGCCTTCCCAAAAAGAAATCGAGATCGACACTCGAGATAGAAAAACCCCTTATTACTGCCCTGCGAAACTCGAGATCTTTGTCAATCAATACCTTCAGCCTGTTAACGATACTTGACTTGCCAGTTGCCAGATCAGCGGCGGCTGCACAAAGCTGTTCCAAACCAAATAACGTTTCATAGCGGTCAATAAGGGTGTAAAGAATTGAACCGTCGGGTATAAGATGCCTCCTTGTAAGAAGGTCCTTCATAAAAACCCCTTCGAGCTCTGACGTGTCCCAACACTTTAGAAGCCTGCATTCAAGTGGCCGCCAGCTGTAAACAGTGCATGAATTTTTATCCTTATCATAAAACATGCATGCTCCTATTTTTTCTTGGCCTCGTATCTTAATAAGTTCCTTTTTGAGGAAAACTATCCGCTTCCCTCTGGGGTCATAGGCAGGCTCTCCGCTCCTAAAGGTAATTAGATGGGAAGGCTTCAGTCTTCCGGTTACCACAAGATTCCTGTCTTCAATATGAAGTGCAGGGCCACCGGCCACGCAACACTTTCCGCACCTCTTGCATTCTTTCTGGGTTACATTATGGTGCATGTGGGTTCAAATTCATAGAATTTCAAAATCTTAAACCATGGAAAAAGAACTACGACAACTTTTCTACCAGATCGATAACGCAGTTAAGACGATATCATCCCGGTTTCCCGAGGAATTTAAATGCAGGAAGGGATGTTCCGACTGCTGCAACGCTGCCTTTGATATTTCCCTGGCTGAGGCCCGCCTTCTAAAGAAAAACTTTCTGATACTTGGGCGCAAGACCAGGAAACAGATACTCAAGAGGGCAAAGGCTGCACAAAAAATATGGGAAGAAACAATTGTCAAACGGCCTGAAAATATCTCCACCACCAGGATACCCTGTCCCCTTTTAGGCAAGGACGAGGAATGCCTGCTATACGAGGTCAGACCAGTCAATTGCAGGACCTACGGGGTTCCAACAGAAATAAATGGAAGCGGGCACGTGTGTTCGTTTTCCGGATTCCAATCTGGCAAAAGTTATCCAACAATAAGATTGAACATTATACAAGACGAACTCCTGAAAATAAGCAGGCAAGTAGACCCGCAACTTGCTGAAAAAAGATGGCCCATCTCAGCCATTCTTCTTGGAGAAATAAAATAGCCTAAGATTTAGCCGCCAGCCTTTCCTCCAAAACGGCTATACCTTCTTTCAAAATGTCTGCCCGTTCTCTTGCTCCCATGCCACGAAAAAGCCGCTCAGCCAGCTTGTACGCATCCAGAGCATCAGCGATCTTTCCCTCTCTTTCATAAACGTCAGCAATCCCTGCAAGAAAAAGTGCGGAGCGCTTGACATCACTCAAATTTTCAACAAGCTCAAGGGCCCTGAAATAGTATGGCAGGGTCTTGCTATAGTCCTGGAGATGGCGGTAAATGTCTATGACCTTCTCAAGCATTATCACTGTACTTATTGGATCATTCTTTTTCTCACAAATGGCAAGGGCACGCTGATAAGGTGCCAAGGCTGCCCTCATATTGCCACGCATGACATGAAGATCACCCATCTTTTCACAAATATTTGCCACCTCGACGTCATATCCAGCATTATCAAAAACCGATAACACCTCCTCGAACTTGGAAAGGGCATCAAGAGACTGGCCTCTATTTTTCAGTATCTCTGCCTCCTGATAACCACGCCTTGCCTCCAATATCTCGGGTGGCTCTTTTCTTAAGCCCTTTCCCTGTGTTAGCCCAATGTCTTCCCTCATGGAAATATCATTTTTTTCATTCATGCTTTTTAAAGCCTCCTTGACTGTATCTCCGACTGTAGTGAATTTCAGGTTTCTTCCGTCAAAAAGGGAAAATTCCTCCTTGTCCTCAACCATCCTTAAAACAATATTTTTGGCCTCTCTGGCCTTTATCTTTCCAAGGGCCCAGACTGCATGCCCCCGAATTGCTGGGTCTTTTGAATCCAGAAGGTCAAACAAGACAAAAAAGGAACTTGTGCGTACTATTTTTGGATGGAGCTCACCTATTCTTCCAATTGCCCACAGTATAGCGGGTCTTGATGGCTCGTCTGCCACAAGCCCAAGGATGTGTCTTACAAAAGAGCCATAAAGGCTTGGCTGGTTACGGATGATTTCTCCAACTGTCTCTATTGCTCCCCAGTTGGCAGCTGCGGAATCGTTTGCAGAATAAAGCAGTCGCCTGAGCAGGTCTCCCACTGTTGAGGGATCATGGTGACTCATAGCGGCTGCCACTTGGCCAAGAACCAAAACCGCCTGCCATCTCGACTCAATATCCGCCGAGTAGAGAAGCCGCTGAATCTTCCTTAATACGAGCTTATCTTCACAGGCCATCCTGGCAAGGCTATCCACGTCTGCCCTTTTTACAAGCCTTGAGACCTCTCGCTTTGAAAAGCGCTTGCGCGTCCCATTAAGAGAAGGCGTACCAGGCCTAAGAGTGGAGGTCGGCTTTTGCGACTGCAACCCACTTTCAAACTTGGTCTTCACTTCGTCGTTTTTAAGCTCCTGAAGATCGTCCCTAAGCCTGATAAAACTAAGCGCTCCTTTTATTCTTTTTCCCTCAGTATCATAGCCTTTTGGGAAAACCGCGTGCCTTTCAAAGTCGTACCCCTCAATTAGTGCATCCTGATAATCATCCCCAGGCATAAGGCTCCAGGCCAGATCCCAGTCATCGTCACAAGCAAAACCTAAGGCCTCCACCATGGCTGCCCCCAGATTGTACCCTGTGACATCGTGGGCAAATACCGCTCCACATT
This sequence comes from Deltaproteobacteria bacterium, assembly GCA_027003115.1. Taxonomy (GTDB): domain Bacteria; phylum Desulfobacterota; class Dissulfuribacteria; order Dissulfuribacterales; family QOAL01; genus JAADCZ01. The sequence continues at coordinate 33,825 of JALWYS010000127.1, forward strand.
CACAGAGGCCAAAATCGAAATCTCCAAGCCTTTTGGGCTCTATCTGGCGAGGCCTTGGAAGCCTTTTGGAACAAAATGGGCAAAGAGGTTCTAACAAGCCCTTACTGATAGCCATCTTTTAAGCTCAGGCCGCCTTTTCGTTGACCTGTTTCTCAAAATCTGGATGAACAGGATAGCCAAACTCCTTGGCCTTTTCCATCTCATCCTTAGCCCTCTTGTAATCCCCGCTGAAATAGCACGCCACTGCAAGGTTATTACGGGCCAGGCCAAAACGTGGAGACAGGCCTACCGCCTTTTCTGCAAGTTTCACTGCGCGCTCTAATTTGTCCAGCTCCACTAGCACAGAGGACAGATTGATAAGGGCGGGGACCATCTCTGGTTTTTTCTCAAGGGCCTGTTCAAAAAAATCCGCCGCCTCCTGCCACTTTCCAAGCTGCATATAGGCAGAGCCGATATTGGCCATTGCCTCAGCAGAGCCCGGATGGGCCCTCAGGGCCTCCTTGTTTTCACGGATACCATCTTCTAGTCTTCCCATCTGAAAAAACAGGGTCCCCAAATTTATCCTTACCTCGTAAGAAGTGGGATCAATTTCCAGCGCCTTTTGAAAGCTCGTTATCGCGTCATTAAGTCTGTTTGCGCGCCAGTAGGCCAAGGCGAGACGGTGATGCGCAACCACGGAATTGGGATTCTCCTTTGTTTCCTTTTCAAGATCAGCTATAACCTGCTTTATATCACCACTTTTTATGGGGTTCTGAGCCATGTTTCCTCCTAAATATGTAAAGTACGTGTTTTTTTGTGCTAAAATGAATAAACTAACATAATGTACAATAGATTAACATATAAAAAGAATCATGACACCGAGTAAGAACGATAAGGCTATTGGCCTCAGATGCAAATTTTGCGGAGGAGAAGCCAAGATAACTGGCAGATGAGCAAATGCAAAGGTCTCCTGCAAGGATTGCGGGATGGAGCTGGCGGCAAGGGAATATGAACAAGAGATAGAACAAATGAAGGAAGAGCTGATCGAATCTTGTTTTAAGGCAAAAAGTAAATGAAAAAGCGGCCCGAAGGCCGCTTTTATTAGAATCAGCCTTTCGACTTGGTCTAGGCAGCCTGCTGTTCTCTTACAGAAATAGCTACCTTGTAAAGTATTGTTACTATGAGAGCACCGACACCCCAGATAGCAGTGGCAATGGTGATTTCTGGAAGTGTTGGATGATATTCGGTAATCGTCTCAAAGGGGTTTGGTATAAAGCCGCCTATTACCAGTCCTACACCCTTGTCAATCCAAGTGGCAACGAAAACAGATGCCGCAGCCACTGCAAGCCACTTTGTATTACGCCTGATAGGAGGCACAAGCAGCAGGAACACTCCAAAAAGTCCGATGACAATTGCTGCCCTCATAAACGGAACCAGCTCTCCATAGCCGTCGAGACCACGAAACAGGTAATCCAGCGTATGCATGTGGCCTGGAACCTGGCTGTAATATGCGGTGAAGAATTCACATCCCATGAAGAACAGGTTTGTGATCATGGCGTAACAGACCGTTTTGGCAATGGTCTGAATTGCATCCATGCCCGGGTCGAACTTGGTTACCCTTCTTACAAAGAGAAGTATCATTATGAGAAGGGCGGGACCTGCGGCAAAGGCCGATGCCAGGAATCTGGGGGCCATTATGGCGGTTAGCCAGAAGTGCCTGCCAGGAAGACCTGCGTACAAGAAGGCCGTTACGGTATGAATACTGATGGCCCAGGGAATGGAAATGTATATGAAGGGTTTTACCCAACCTGGACACGGCACTCCCTTTTTGTCTGCCAACAAGGTATTGTATCCGCAGATAATATTCAAAAGCAGATATCCGTTGAGGACTATCATGTCGTAAAAGAGCATGGAGTGAGGAGTTGGGTGAAGCAGCACGTTCAACATCCTCATGGGCTGCCCAATATCCACAATAATAAAGAGCAGGCACATAACAACCGCTGCTATGGCAAGGAACTCTCCAAAGACAACTATTTTTGCGTACTTGGAGTAATGGTGCAAATATTTAGGAATAACCACCATGACTCCACCAGCTGCAACACCGACAAAATAGGTGAATTGGGCAATGTAGACGCCCCACGAGATATCACGGCTCATGCCAGTGATACCAAGACCTACCTTTAATTGATATAAGTAGGCCATGAAGCCTGCCCCAATAACACATAAGAGAAATATAATCCAGCCCCAATAAACTGATGATCCCTTTAATGCCTTTTCTATCATGACGCCCTCACACTATATCAGGTAAAAAACTGAAGGTTTGGTGCCAAGTTCCAATTTACGCCTTAGAGAGATTCTCTCTTTCAGTATCTTGCGCACATTGGAATTTGGATCCGCCAGGTTTCCGAAAAACATGACATCTGGTGCCACCTCCACACACCCAGGTGGCTTGCCCTCGGCAAGACGCTCCACACAGAAATTGCACTTTTCTACCACGCCCCGCATCCTAGTCGGAAAACGTTTGTTTAGCTTTCTGCCCTCAGCGATCTCCTTTTCAAGATGAACCCTTGGATCAAGCCAATTGAAACTCCTGGAACCATAAGGGCAGGCTGCCATGCAGAAACGGCAACCAATGCAACGATGGTAGTCCTGAGCCACTATCCCGTCTGGCCGCCTAAATGTTGCCTGAACGGGACAAACCCTTACGCAAGGCGGATTGTCGCAGTGATTGCACATGAGAAGGAAGGGCATACCGTTGAGGATATGGTTGTATTCATTGTAACTGTCTGGGAATACGTGCTCATATTCGTCTTCCCATATCCACATTATCTCGTTCTTTGGATCACCCCAGTTGGGCACGTTATGGAGATGGTGACATGTATGAACAATCTTCTCTATCTTCTCTTTGTTGAGGGCCATGACATCTATCAGCATGGCCCAGCGGACCTTTGGACCCGCATCTTTCTCGCCATGCCCCTCTTCTCCATGGCCTCCATGGGTCATTTCGGCCTCAACGGCCCCTGGCTTCAGAAGTTCAAATACACCCTTTCCTCCCAGTCCCACAAGAGTCGTGAGACCTGCGGCTTTTAAGAATTTCCTTCTATCCATGCTCATAGCTTGCTCCCATTTGGATCATAATGACAGTCCCAACAGTAGGGATCCACACCCGCATAGTTATGGCACTTATTACAAAACTCCTTCTTGTTGGAATGACATTTCAAACACGTATTTTGGAGGCTGATCCAGACCTTTTTACCCTCCTTGTTAACATACCACCTGTTACCGTCCCTCAGTGCCTGATCACGCCAGTTGTTCAGGAACTGCATATGGGTGGTTATCATGAACTGGGTGTCTTCCACACACTTTTTCTCTGGAAGGGCCTTTATAGCTGGTGTATCAAGGCTCGGCTTTGGCTTAGCTGCCGGACTGCCATGATTATACAGGAAGGGAAAGAGAAAAATTCCAGCAAAGATAAGCAATCCAATTATGACCTTTCCTGAATCATACATCTTCTTTTACCTCCCCTCTTCCAGGTATCTCACGACCTCTTAAGTCTACAGACCTTTCATTCTCCCCTTCCATTATCAAGGCATTCCCTACAAGCTCTGATACTCCACAAACGTCTACTTCAGGTACCCAGTATTCCATAGAGGCTGGCAGGACTGCCCTGTCTATGGCACATACGCAGGCAAGCATGTTTACTCCATACCTTTCATGTACATACTTGACTGCATTGGCCCGTGGCAGACCTCCTCTTAGCCGAAGTTCCATGTTTTCACCTGCGTTTAGCCCAGCACCGCTTCCGCAACAGAACGTTTGCTCGCGTATGGTATTCTCTGGCATCTCGTAAAAATTCTTGCACACATTCTTTATTATGTAACGAGGTTCTTCGAACATCCCCATTCCACGTGAAGGGTTGCATGAATCGTGGTAGGTGACCTTGAAGTGATCATTTCTGCTGGGGTCAAGCTTAAGCTTCCCGTGCTTTATGAGGTCTGCGGTAAATTCTGATATGTGAACCATCTTTGCAGACTTTGCGTTTTCAAACTTGGTTCCTGTAATAGGCGAAACGGGTTCTTCAAGAAAGTCCGGTGGCCCATTGAATGTATTCATATACTGGTGAACTACACGCCACATGTGGCCACATTCACCGCCCAGTATCCACTTTACCCCGAGTCTTTTGGCCTCTGCATATATCTTTGCGTTTAGCCTCTGGGCCATATCCAGAGAAGTAAAAAAACCGAAGTTACCACCTTCACTGTTGTAGGTGCTCCATGTGTAATCAAGACCCAGGTGCTCAAACAGCATTAGATAACCCGACAAGGTGTAGATGCCTGGTTCGGCAAAAACATCGCCAGACGGGGTGACAAATAGGATCTCTGCCCCTTTTCTATTAAAGGGTGGTTCAATTTTAATACCAACAAACTCCTCAATATCCATGCACATAAATTCCACATTTTGCTTGAAGGTGTGGGGAAGGAGTCCGAGGTGGTTACCAGTTTCGTAGCAGTTGGCAACCGGTTCCTGTATCCAGTTGATGTTTAGACCAAAGAGGTTTATGAGCTCCCTGCCGATAATGGTGACCTCGGCGGTATCTATACCATAGGGACAAAAAAGGGAGCATCTGCGGCACTCTGTGCACTGAAACATGTAGTACCAGATTTCCTTCAAGACCTCTTCAGTAAGCTTCCTGCCGCCTGCCAACCTTCCAAGTATCTGGCCTGCCTTGGTGAATTCGCCCCTGTAGACCGAGCGAATAAGTTCAGCCCTGGCTACAGGCATATTCTTGGGATCACCTGAGCCAAGGAAAAAGTGACATTTATCTGCGCACGCGCCGCACCTTACACAGATATCCATGAATATCTTGAAGGAACGGTGCTTGTTAAGCCTTTCCCTCATGCCTTCAAGGAAGGTCTCTTTCCAGTCCTCAGGAAGACCCCAATCATCATCCAGCGGACTCCAGACATGGGGATTGGGCATACCCACAGCCTCTACCTTCTCCGGCTTTGCAGGATAGCAGTATATACCCGGCTTGATGACAGTGGGAATGTCCATCCAGTCCCGATTTGGGGGAGTAAGGTCAATCCTTAACATTTCTTGGGGTGTTAGTTCTTTAGTCATGATACCTTTCCCTTTTTATTATTCTCTCTCCAGCGGTAGTCCTGCCTCTTTCATATATTCCCTGTACATATCTTCATATTCCTCGTAGGAATGGAACTTGGGAGGCTTTCTCCAGGGATTTTCGTGGTAAGCCATCCTGGTGGTGTTTGCAAGATTCCTGGTTGGGCTCATGAAAACACCACCCATGTGCATGAGCTTACTGAATGGGAAATACGCTATAAGCGTACAAACAAGGGCCAAGTGCACGAAAAATATTGCACCGATCCCCTTGGGGACCACAGGATGAAAGCTTACTATGCCATTTGCAAGGGCCTTCACTGCGGTGATGTCCACCCTGAAAACAAATCTCATCAAGAGCCCACTTATTACAATTCCCAAGATCAGGAAAAGAGGAAAGTAATCGGCAGCAAGTGAAATGAAACGCACCTTTGGAAGACAAAGCCTCCTGATAAGAAGGCCTGTCACACAGAGCAGTATGGTTATGTCTGTAAGGTATATGGGAGGAATGCCAATCTGAAACATTCCGTCCACAGCGTCAAGGGTCTCAACAAAACCTGGGATCGGATGGACAAATAGACGAAGGTGCCTGATGGCAATGATCAAAAAGGAATAGTGAAAACCCAGGGCCAGCAGCCATAGCCATTTGGTTGGCGAATGGATGAGCCAGCCTGAGCGAAGATCCGTCCTCATGTTCCTGAAAAGCGAACGAAACAGGCAGACCTCAAAGAACATCCTCATAAGCACCCCGCCAGTGGTGCTGGGATTGTCTATCTTGGCCCACTTTATCCACGGCAAGGAAAATTCCTGCCCCGCTGTGGTTGGGATACGAAAAGGCACCGGCGACTTGGCCCAGTTAATAACCTTTGCCATGAATCCAAAAAAGAAGATGGCGAAGGCTACATAGAGCAGGGCCACGCTGAACAAGGGCTGCAAGAAGGATATGGATCCTCCTATGAGAGCCACTGCCACAATTGCCAAAACTACTGCTAGTGGAAACAAAATACGCGCTGCCATACCTACTCCTCTAAGATTAATGTTGGGTTATTTCTTTTTTTAGCTTTTCGAGATGCTTGATACCACGCTTCATCATATAGGAAGGACACATACCCCCAGAAAGCAGATATGGTCTCTTCAAGAGATCATTGCGTTTTATCTCCCAGACCTTTTCCCTGCATTCCATAAAGACATCAAAGGCCAGGAGCCCGAACCTGTCTATTTCTGATTCAAACTCCAAATACTCCTTGACCAGGCCCTTTTTCTGCGCAATCCCAAAGACCTCCTTACGGACAATTTTTTTGAGGGCGAAAATGATTTGAACGGCACTTGCCGGACTAAAATCCTGTACGGCCCGTACCCGTACCAGATTGTCAAGGAGTTTCTTCGTAGTGGCCGGATCCGCCTCGCCTATGAGCTGGTCGTAAAGAGGCCAGATACTTTCCTCTATGGATGAGCCAATGGGATTTGAGAATTTGTTTTTTTCTCTTTTCAGGAACTGGGCTGTTTCGGGGGGATAGGATTTGTGGATTAGATCCCTCCACTTCTCAACAATCGGACCCTTTTTCTGCTCCAGGATCTCCCTAAGCCCCTTATGTAATTTTCTCCCCACAGATGCCTCCTTTGAAAAGAGATTCCTGGGTAAATTCAACCCGTTTTCCTCCCCAGTTGGCCACGACATTTAATGAATGACCATTCAGCCAACAGTTTCTATGTATAGACAAAAAGAGCTTGTGTGTCAAGTCACTAATTAAAACCCCTTAGGGTTCCAGGCGATTCATCTTGAAAAACCAGGCATTTGGCCGTAGTGTGGATGGTGTTAGAGCATGAAAAATTTTTCATAAAGTCTGGATTTACAGGATATTGTCTCGTGAAAATTGCCTTCATCAATCCCTACTGTCTTGAGCCAAGAATACAAGATTACGATATCAGGGTTCCTCCCATCGGTCTTCATTATCTTGCCGCTCTCCTAAAGGAAAAAGGACACGACTGCAAGATACTGAACTGGTACTCCATGAAAGGACAAGATAGTAGCATGGAGGAAGAACTAAAACGCATCTCCCCAGATGTTACCGCCATATCCATACTTCACGCCAACCGGTGGGGAGGCCTTGACATAGCCAGAATCTCAAAACGCCTCTTACCAGAAGCTCCGGTGATATTTGGAGGCCCTGGAGCCACCTTTTTGTGGGAACATCTTCTCACACACTTTCCTGAAATCGATGCCATAGTGATGGGAGAAGGGGAAGAGACGCTTCTGGAACTTGTTCAGTCTGTGAAAAAACAAGGCCTTGGTGCCTTGGGAAAAGTCAGGGGTATAGCCTACAGGGAAAAGGGAAAGCCCGTAAGGACAGAGACCAGACCGTTTATATCTGATCTTGACAGATTGCCTGATCCTGCCAGGTTCTTCACCTTTCAACACGTAATTTCCTCAAGGGGATGCCCCTGGAACTGCGCCTTTTGCGGCTCTCCTAGGATATGGAAAAGAAAGGTGCGCTTTCACAGTGCAGAATACTTTGTCAACCAGCTAGAAAGGCTGAATAAAAAGGGGATCAACTTTTTTTATGTCTCAGATGACACCTTTACCCTTAAAAAGGACAGGGTCATATCCATCTGTAACAAGATTATTGAAAGAAGGCTTCAGATCGAATGGGCAGCCATCTCCAGGGTAAACATTATGGATGAGGAGATCGCCTATTGGATGAGAAGGGCGGGCTGCACACAGATAAGCTACGGCGTTGAAAGTGGATCTCCCAAAATAAGAAAGGCCCTTAACAAGACCATCAAAGACCAGGAGATACAAAGGGCCTTTGAAATAACCAGGGCCTATGGCATGATGCCAAGGGCCTATTTTATTTACGGAAGCCCTGGCGAAAACAACAAAACCATTGATGAGTCCATAAGGTTAATAAAAAGGATTAAACCCTTGGGTGCCATCTTTTACATCCTGGACATATTTCCTGGCACAAAGCTTTACGAGGATTTTAAGAAGAGGACCGGACAAGGAGATGACGTCTGGCTGAATCGAATAGAAGACATCATGTATTTCCAGACCGATGAAAGGTTAAACGAAGACAAGGTCCTTAAGTTCGGAAAGAGGCTAAGAAAAGCCTTTTACTCCAACCTTCCTGCCTTTTCCTTGGATATGAAGTTAAAGGATCTTCCTGAGCTTGCCCCTTATCACGCCTCTTTTCTTTCACGCCTTGGCATGACGTTTGTTTTTGGAGACTACGGCAAAATAGAGGAAATACCCAATAAATCCCGGACGGCAGAAGCCCTTTTTGAGCGTGCCCTGTCATTCTTTCCAGACCACAGGGCGTACCTTGGCCTTGCCATACTTTTTCAGAAAAAGGCAAAGCACAGCGAAGCCATCAGATTGCTTGAAGAAGGTCTTAAACACTTTCCAGATTCCCCTGATCTAAGTGGGTGTCTGGGGGTTAGCCTCATGTCTTTGGGAGAGCTAGCAAAGGCCCTTGACATCTTCATGAAACACGATTCCTCTCTGCAAAACCTTCGTTACGCCATACACTGTGCCCGTTCCCTGGGAAAAAACTCTCTGGCATCAAGCCTTGAAGAAAGGATGAAAAAACTGGGCAAAAACTGAGATTACTAGCCACTACCGAGACATGAAAGAAAATACCATAAAGGAAAACTTCAAAGTTCCTGCCTTTACTGTCGCGGCACTTAGCGGTGGCTCTGGAAAGACCATTGTAAGCCTTGGCCTTGCCCGGGCCTTCAGTCAAATGGGCAAAACCGTTTGCTGCTTCAAGAAGGGACCAGACTACATAGATGCGGCATGGCTTGCCTGTGCCTCCTTCAGACCCTGCTACAACCTTGACCCCTTTTTGATGGATGGGGAAACGCTGAGAGATTCCTTTAACCTTAGGGCCAAAAATGCTGACGTTGCCATAATAGAGGGCAACAGGGGGCTTTTTGACGGCATGGATGTCACGGGAACCTCTAGCACTTCTAGGCTTTGCATCAGTATTAAAGTCCCTGTGCTCCTGGTCGTGGACTGTACAAAATCCACCAGGACGGTTGCTGCCATGGTGCTTGGATGTCTTAAATTTGAACATGGGCTCGATTTTCTGGGGGTGATACTCAACAGGGTGGGAAGTCAAAGGCATGTCAGGGTGGTAACCGAGGCGGTGGAGACCTACACAGGCCTGCCAGTTATGGGTTTTATTCCCAGGCTGAAAAAAGATCCACTTCCCATGAGACACCTTGGTCTGACTCCTGCAGACGAATTTACAGGCCAGTCTGAGGCCCTTGATGCCCTGGCCAGGATTGTGGAGGAAAACGTTGATGTGGAAAAAGTCCTGGCTCTTTCGGCCCAAAGGTCTGCAAACAGGAGCGTAAACAGGGACATCATGGCTCTTTTTGGTGTAAGGGATAGACCTTTTACCGGGATGAAGATTGGTGTCGTAAAGGATGCGGCCTTTCAGTTTTATTATCCAGAAAACCTTGAGGCCATGGAACTTCTTGGGGCAGAGCTTATCTTCTTGAATGCACTTTATGACAGGGCCATCCCGCCTGTTGACGGAATGTACATAGGAGGAGGCTTTCCTGAAACCCAGGCAAATCACCTTGAGAAGAATCACACCTTTAGAAAAGAGCTTCTAAGACTCATTGAAAAAGGGCTTCCAGTGTATGCAGAGTGCGGCGGGCTCATGTATCTGGGCCGAAAGATAGTGTGGAAGAACAAAAAATTTAATATGGTAAAGGCCCTGCCCCTTGAGTTTGAAATGAAAAGAAAGCCCGCAGGTCATGGTTACACCACCCTTGAATTTTTTGCGGACAGCCCATTTTACAAAAAGGGCGCCAGAATAAAAGGCCATGAGTTTCACTACTCCCTTCCTTCATTGTGTGCGGATCCGCAGACAGATCACAAGTTCGTCTGCAAAGTCATCAGGGGTAAGGGTTTTCCAGGAGGCCAGGAGGGTTTTGTTACGAGAAATACGTTTTCCACATACACACATGTACATGCCCTTGGCCAGAAGGAGTGGGCCCGTACCTTCCTTCAAGGGGTCAGCCGCTTCTCAAAGGGCCTTAAATAAAAAGCAAAGGGAGCATGTGAGATTTTGAGCAAAAAACACAAAATGGGCTTGACAAGGCCTTTGTCTTTTGTCTATATGAGTCCTGTTTAATCTGTTTAAGGCAAGAGAGACAGGGACAAGTTCCCACAAACTAAAAATTAAGGAGGAAGCCATGTTTCAGATCACAATCGACTATGACAAGTGCCAGGGCGATGAGGAATGTGTAAACGCTTGTCCTGCAGAAGTTTATGACTTTGAGGATGACAAGCCAGTAATAGCTAGGCCAGATGATTGCCTTGGTTGCGAAACCTGCGTTGAGGTTTGCCCTGTAGGTGCAATCACAGTTGAAGAAGTCTAAATTCTAAACGTCAGTAAAAACATTCTAGGCCCCCTTTTTGGGGGCCTTTTTATTTTCAATGGTCTTACCCCCTGTCCGTCGCCTGCCTGGCACAGGAAAACCCCTGTTTCTGAACCACAAAAAGGCCCCAATGAGAAAGGGTTCAAACCTTATGACCATGGCATTAATGAAAACCCAGGGAAATTCCCAGAAAAAGGCCTCTGGTTTCCAGACAGTTTTTACACCTGCATTAATTAAAGAATAATAGGTCTGCAAACCACAATACCAAAACACATAGAGTACATGTATCAGTATAAGTAACGCCAAAGCTTCTGCCAGTGTACGTGACTTCCACAAAATGAACGGATAAAGGGCTGCCATCAACGAAAGGGTCAGGGGTACATTGTAGGAATAGTTGGAGACAAAAAGCGCGACATTAAAGTTGAGATTCGCAGGACCTCGCACGGTAAGGGCTTGGTAAACGAAGTTGCAGACGGCCTTTTCGCCATGAAAATCAATAGTGTCAACAAGGCAACCGGTAACAAATGCCGAAAGGTGTGCAGCAATACTGGTTATTGCCATGCCGTAGTAGGCCTTTACATGGATCCATAAGAATACTCCTAGACTGTAGGCTGCCAAAAAAAGGAGTGTGGCCAGGATTATTTTATTCCTTGACAACATTGCTGAGCCAAAAAAGGAAGAGGGCAAAGGCTATGGCAATCATTATGCCCTGGGCCACGTAGATATGGAATATGTGAAAAAAACTCGCAAAATGGACGCCACAGTAACCCAGGGCCGCAATTCGGGCCACGTTAAGGATTTGGATAACTACGAAACCTGCAAGAATTCCCCATAGTTTCTCTTTCCAGTGGGCGGGAAATGCCAAAATGGCAACCATATAGATGAGAAAAGCCTCAAGGCCGTTACACCCAAACTTCACATCCAAGGATATGCCTTGTAGGTGGATGACTGAACCCTGCACTCCCCTTACAAACCCGAAAGGCTTGAGTACAAAGGCCGTGGCCCTTACTATAAAATCGGTATAAACCCCGTTGATATCAATGACCCTCTTTATGGGTTCAAGACTCATGACAAGTGCCAGGGCTCCCATAAAAAGGACATAGGTTACCAGGAACCTGAGACCAGAAAATCCTGGCCTCCTACCGGCCGGTCTCTTTTTATTTCCCTTTTCTCCCTGCATAAGAGTATGTACCCGGGCCTTGGCCCTCTGGTATGGATTACGTGGTAACCTGTTACTGCTTTATGGAGCTCAGGATTTCTTTGGCCTTTTCAATGTCTTTTCTTATCTGTTCAGCCAGCTCCCTTGGCCCTGAAAAACGCTTTTCATCCCGTATCCTTTCTACCACATTCACCTTTATCTCGTGACCGTAAATGTCCTTGTCAAAATTGAATATATGGACCTCGGCCCCAAGCCTTCCGTCTCCAAAGGTGGGATTGAATCCTATATTTACAACACCATTATAGAGTTTCTCTCCATGAATCACCTGTACCGCATAGACACCCGGTTTTGGACAAAGATCCTCAGGATTTATGGAAAGATTTGCCGTTGGGAAACCAACTACAGGGCCGCCCCTTCTTTTTCCTTTCCTTACAACGCCCCTTATTTGGTAAAACCTGCCGAGCATCTTGCGTACCATTTTCATGTCGCCCTTTTTTACAAACTCCCGTATTGCAGTGCTGCTGACAATGACTCCATCTATTCTTACCGGGGAGATGACATGAACGTTGAAGCCAAGCTTTCTACCCATGTTTTTTAAGAATTCAATGTTGCCTTCCCTGCCCCTACCACATGCATAATCGTAACCCACAACAAGGTCCTCAACCCCTATTTTCCCACAGAGAATATCCTCAACAAACTCTGTAGCGCTTGTTTTGGCAAACTCCCTTGTGAAAGGAAGGCATATCAGGTGTTCTATACCTGCTGCCATTATTAATTCGATCTTCTGTTCAAGGGTGCAGATGAGTTTGGGTGGATTTTCAGGCCTGAGGACCTTCATGGGATGAGGGTGGAATGTCAGGGCCACCTTGTCACCCGCCTTTTGGTTTGCAAGCTCCACCACCTTCTTGAAAAGCGCCTGATGCCCAAGGTGAACCCCATCAAAGTTCCCAATGGTGAGAGCGGGCCTGTTAAATGGCCTTTCTATTTCCTCAAGAGCAGTGTATATCTTCATCTAGGTCCCCGGTAGACTGGTCTGGGAAACAGTAATATGACCACTTGACAAGCGCAACACCTGTCTATTTAATTAGCTTTGCACCAGCCGAAGTGGCGGAATTGGTAGACGCGCTAGATTCAGGATCTAGTGGGAGTTATTCCCGTGGGAGTTCGAATCTCCCCTTCGGCACCATCTCCTGTCTTTTTCAAAATTTTCAGATAGGGACAACCGAAAAAGGCCTCAAGACTTACTTGGACCCTGCTTTACAATAAAAAAACAGGAACTGAAATAGAGGTCTGTACCCATGCCCTTGGTTGTTCAGCTCTTGCCTGAAAGAAGAACAGCTGCGGAAAGGGCCAATAGCACCCCGAGAACCTGCCTCATCCCAAGTCGTTCGTGAAGAACAATAACGGCAAGTACCACGGTAACCACAGGGTACAGGGCAGTAAGTGCGGAAATAACGGATATCGGGCCAGTCTTTGCTGCACAGAAGAAAAAGTAGAGTCCAACGGTTCCAAATATCCCTGTGAGTATGGCATAAAAACTACCTTCCAGATCACTATCCAGACCAGGGCCAAGCAAAAAGACCACCACTATACTGGTGGCCATGACTCCGCATGCCTCATAAAATACTGAACTTGCTGGTGATATCCTGGCAAGGGAAAGCTTGGGGAAAAATGCCCACAAACCCCAGCACAAAAGCGCAGCAAGAGCGTTTCCCAGCCAAGGATTCATGAGCTTTGTTGGCTCCCTTCCCTGTTTGCCAGTGGCTTAGAAAACAAGGAACCACCTCCTCTTTAGTTGTAATCTCTAAACAAGCCGCAAATAACGCCTCTTGCCCACCTTTAGAATTGACCCAGGAGCTGGTTTTTCTATTTCTTCCTGGCTAAATTTGGATCCGTCAAGGCTGATTGCTCCCTGTTTTATAAGTCGTCTGGCCTCAGACGTACTTTTTACAAGGCCTGCCTCTTTCAAGACCTTGGGGATATAGATTTTGGACCCTGCATCAGCAGGCAAGGGATATTCTGGAATGTCCTCTGGAATTTCCCCCTTTGAAAACTGGGCCTCAAATCCCTCCTTTGCCCTTTTTGCCGCCTCTTCTCCGTGGTACCTGGCCACAAGCTCAAAGGCAAGCTGTTCCTTGGCATCCTTGGGATGCACAGTTCCTTTTTCAATACCCTGCTTGAGTTTTTCTATCTCATCAAGTGACCTTGCACTTAGAAGTTCATAGTAGCGAAACATAAGCTCATCGGAAATGGACATGAGTTTCCCGAACATGGAACCCGGCTCTTCCGTGATCCCAACATAGTTGCCAAGGGATTTACTCATCTTGTTGACCCCATCGAGCCCTTCAAGCAGAGGCATGGTAATCACCACCTGCGGCTCCTGCCCATATTCCTTCTGGATGTGCCTGCCCACAAGCAGGTTGAACTTCTGATCAGTTCCGCCTAGTTCCACGTCTGCCTCAAGGGCCACTGAGTCGTACCCCTGAATCAGTGGATAAATGAACTCGTGGATAGCAATGGGCCTTTGCTGCTGAAATCTCTGTTTAAAGTCTTCGCGCTCAAGCATTCTTGCTACCGTGTATTTTGCGCAAAGACGTATCATGTCTATGGACGCCATTTTGTTCATCCATTTGCTGTTAAAGGCAATCTCTGTCTTATCCTGGTCAAGGATTTTAAATATCTGCTCCTTGTAGGTGGCAGCATTTTCCTGCACCTGCTCTGGGGTCAAGGGAGGCCTGGTCTCTGACTTGCCTGTGGGATCACCAATAAGGCCTGTGAAATCACCAATAAGGAAAATGACCTGATGGCCAAGTTCCTGAAAGTGGCGCATTTTTTGAATAAGGACGGTGTGGCCGAGGTGAAGATCAGGGGCAGTTGGATCAAAACCTGCCTTTATCCTTAGGGGTCTGTCCTCCTTTACTGCCCTTTCTAGCTTCTTTCTAAGCTCCTCCTCGGAGATGATCTCTACAGCGCCTCTTTTTATCAGCTCCAGTGACTTTTCAATATCCTTTTCCATTTCTAACCTCTACCCACAACCACCGCTACTTGGCGTAATCCACCGCCCTGGTTTCCCTTATCACAGTCACCTTTATCTGCCCAGGGTAAGTCAGTTCGCTCTCAATCTTCTTGGTGATATCCCTGCAAAGCATTGCCGCCTCAGCATCCGATATGGACTCGCTGTTTACAACTATGCGTATCTCACGACCTGCCTGGATGGCAAAGGACTTTTCAACGCCCTTGAATGAAGTAGCTATACGCTCCAGATCCTCAAGACGCTTGACATAACTTTCAAGCATCTCACGCCTCGCCCCCGGCCTGGCGCCAGAAAGGGCATCGGCTGCCTGCACAAGCACTGCCAAAACCGACTCTGGCTTCACGTCCTCATGATGGGCAGCAATTGCGTGAATTACATCCCTGGGCTCACCGTACTTTTTTGCAAGATCAGCCCCAATGATGGCATGGGAGCCCTCTACTTCGTGGTCAACGGCCTTTCCAATATCGTGAAGAAGGCCGGCCCTTTTTGCCTTTTTGACATCGACTCCTAGCTCTGCAGCCATTATCCCACACAAAAATGCCACCTCAACCGAGTGCTGAAGAACATTTTGGGCATAGCTCGTCCTGAACTTGAGCTTTCCAAGGAGCTTGACAAGTTCTGGATGGATTCCATAGACGCCAACGTCAAAGGTGGCCTGCTCACCTGCCTCCCTAATGGCCGCGTCAATCTCCTTTTCAACCTTGCGGACAACCTCCTCTATCCTCGCAGGATGAATGCGGCCATCCAGGACCAGCCTCTCAAGGGCAACCCTGGCAACCTCTCTTCTCACAGGGTTAAAACCTGAAAGAAGAACCGCCTCCGGGGTATCATCTATGATGATATCGATCCCTGTAGCAGCCTCAATGGCCTTTATGTTTCTGCCTTCCCGGCCAATTATCCGTCCCTTCATCTCTTCGTTGGGAAGGGCAACCACAGAAACTGTACGCTCTGCCACGTATTCTCCAGCGTACCTTGCTATGGCCAGGGCTATTATCTCCCTTGCCTTTTTGTCAGCAAGGTCCTTTGTCTCTGTCTCTATTTTTCTGAGGAGTTTTCCAGCGTCCTGCCTGACTTCTGCCTCAAAGCTCTTAAGAAGCTGCTCCTTGGCCTCCTCCTTGGACATACCTGAAATGTGCTCAAGCTTTTCCCTCTGGGCACTAATAAGGGCCTCGATCTCTTTTTCCCTGTCCTTCAGCCTGCTTTCAGTTGTCTGGATACGCTTTTCTTTTTCAAGGAGTTCAATTTCCTTGGAGTCAACAAGCTCCTTCTTCTTTTCGATCTGCTGTTCCCGTTGTAGGAGCCTCTTTTCCCTGCTTCTTAACTCGCCTTGCCGCTCAGCAACCTCTCTTTCCGCCTCTTTTTTTAGCTGGAGCGCCTCTTCCTTGGCCTGAACCTCGGCCTCCTTTAAAAGACGCCTTGCTTCTGCCTCAGCCTCCTTGCGCAGGCGTGATGCCTCCTCAACATCCTGATGGTGTTTTTTGGAAAAAAGGAACCTTGCGACTCCGTAGCCCACGGCAGCCCCAATGGCCGTGAATAGCAGTAATAACAGTATGGTCGTTATGTCAATCATGTGTGGCCTCCAAACTGGATTATAGTGCCACACCCCATCTAATTTTTATTTTTGAAAACGGATATTGGTTGAGATGCAGGGATGGATTTTAATTTGCCACAAACCGGTGAACCCTCTGCACCGTGGCAAGCTGAATTTTATAAACAACAAAACCCGACTTATTATGCATATATCCAGATCTGCTGCCGCAGAGTGTATAATTCAATCTCACCAGTATCCGTTTATATAAAGACCCAGACGGGGTTATAGCAACCAAAAACCCCGCCGTGCCGTGCAGCTGAGTCTATTGAACCTGAGCGAACTCAGGTGGGTGTCATATCCGCTTCCAACGGAAAGGGCTGTTCTCCCTTTCCACTC
>JALWYS010000128.1 GCA_027003115.1 Deltaproteobacteria bacterium
CCTTTATCCGGGTTGAGGCAGACGAGGTCACGTACAACCTGCACGTTTACCTGCGTTTTGTTGTGGAAAGGGAGCTCATTGAGGGAAAACTTTCGCCAAAAGACATTCCAGAGCGCTGGAACGGACTTTTCAAGGACCTCTTTTCAGTTGATGTCCCAAATGATGCCCTTGGCTGCCTGCAGGATGTCCACTGGTCTGGAGCAAGTTTTGGATATTTTCCCACATACACCCTGGGAAACATCTATGCAGCCATGTTCTTAAAGGCCATTAAAAGGGATGTGGACCAGATGGAATCCCTGGTGGAGATGGGAGAATTTTCCCCAATTTCAAACTGGCTCAAGGAGAACATCCACCGCCATGGTCAGAAATACAAGGCAAAGGAACTGGTAAAGAAGGTCACTGGCGAAAGTCCATCTGCTTTGCCTCTTATTGAATACCTTGAAGATAAATACACTGGCCTTAAAGCCAAAGAGTGAAATATTACTCTTAACCTCTTGAAAAAGGTCTTTCACGCCCCTTCAAGCAAGGTGTGCCAAAGGGTTGCCTTTGCCAGCTCAAGGCCATAAAGCGCCCTTTGAAAGCCATCCCTCATCTTTAAAAGGTGTGGTAAGAGGCCAGGATCAAAAAGAATGGAGACCACCAAACGAGGCACGTTGAGCCCCCCGTTTCTGGTTACACACCTTGTTACAGCCCTTGGCACCACCTGGGTGACTGTGTCTGATATGGTCTTTACGCAGTAAAACGGCACCCTTGCCTCCAGACAACCCCTTGCCAAGAAAAAGGCCTCCATGTCCACTGCATGGGCAAGGCTTCTTTTATGAAGCCTCCTCTTTTCTTCAGGGCCTTCAAGAACCCAGCTTGAAGTGTAAAGAACTCCGTCTCTTATGTTTAATCCTGAGGAAGAAAGGGCTTTGTCTGTCTCTTTCTTGAATTTTGAGTCTATGTCAAGGCCTTGCTCTTTGTGCCTTAGGAGACCTGGGCAGATAAGATCACCACAGTTTAGGTCTTCCACCAGACTGCCCGATACCCCTAGGTTTAAGATTGCTTGGGGGTCACAATCAAGGAGTCGATCCAGCCCAAGCCTTGCCCTTTCCGGCCCTGGTCCTGTAATTACTATCCAACACAGATCCTTGCCAGCCCGTTCTGCCCTTGTCAATAAGCCGGCCGAATCTGTCCAGCCTTTTTTTCCAAAAAGTGCAAAGGCCTCCTGTTTAAGGGCAACTGCTACGCCTACGACCTTTGCCATAAGGTACTAGAAAAATTGAGGGCCTACGTTTCCATGAGTAGACGCCCCATCTGGCTACTTCTTTATCTGTTTGAGCCTGTACTGATAGTAGGCCTGCCTGATGGAAACGTAGGGATCAATGGCAGTTTCCTTGAAGTTTTCGTACTCACCGAGGCGAAGAGAAACGTCATTTATCTTTCTGTAGGCGGAGCGTCCCATGCTTTCCCAGGTATTCATGTAGTAATTGGGCGGATACATGAAAGAATCTGCCGCAGAGCCTGCAGCATCCCTGAGAGAGCTTGGGCCAATAAATGGAATCATGAGATAGGGGCCAAAGCCAAGGCCATAGAAGCCAAGGGTCTGGCCAAAATCTTCTGTGCTTTTGGAAACGTTATAATCCTCAAGGGCTGCATCACGAAAACCAAGCCCCCCTGCCGTGGTGTTTATGATGAAGCGTGCCACCTCCTTCCAGAAACCCACTATTTTCCCCTGAAGGAGACAGTTTGCCGCACGTACCGGCGTATACGCATTTGAAAAAAAGGCTCTTATCCCTCTTCTCGCAGGCTCTGGCATCACCTTGTTATAGCCCTTGCAAACAGGCTTTATGAACCAGAAGTAGAGCTTGTCATTAAAGTTGTAAAAGACCCTGTTGACCGGCTCTAAGGGGTCTGATATCTCCTCTGCCCCCTCTTCCGTTTCCTCCGAGAGGTAATCCTCGCCCATGATCCAGTCTTCGTTGTTCTGCGTATCCTGAACTGATTTTACCGTAGCTTGATTCTCATTAGAGGCATGGATTTCAGAAGGACTCAGATTTAAAAGAAACAGTGCGGAAAAGATAGCAATAATGCATGGGGGTAAAATGGGTGTGGTTTTTTTCATCTAGGCCTTCCTTGTATTTACAAAAATTCTTGGTGATAGTAAGTAGCTGCAATGCTGATTTAAGAATTATAAAGCACAGGCTCTTTATTTACAAGAAAGAGCACGCTGTTCCTACTATCTTTTATCGGCAGGCAGGCTACCTTCTTTACTGTCTGGAGGCAAACTACAGATGAAGGCGTTTGTAACGGGTGCCACGGGTTTTGTCGGCTCAAGTCTTGTAAGGCTGCTTATAAGGGAAGGCTTTCAGGTGGGAATCCTTGCAAGGAAAAACAGCAGCCTTGCTAACGTGGAAGATCTCAATCTTTCCATACACTTTGGAGACCTCAAGGATCCGCGGTCCCTGGAAGAGGCCCTTGCCGGTTACGACTACCTCTTTCATGTTGCCGCAGATTACAGGCTCTGGGTGCCAAGACCCAAAGAAATTTATGAAAACAACGTACAAGGCACCAAAAACATTATGAACGCGGCCATCAAGACGGGAATAAGAAGGGTGGTATATACAAGTAGCGTTGCCACCCTTGGACTCAGAAAAGACGGGACGCCCGCGGACGAAGAAACACCTGTCAGCCTTAAGGACATGATTGGCCACTATAAGAGGTCAAAATTCATGGCTGAGGAGGCGGTTAGAAACCTTGCAGAATTAGGGAAAATAGATGTGGTTATTGTAAACCCTTCAACGCCCGTTGGCCCAAGGGACATTAAGCCCACCCCAACGGGCAGGATGATTCTCGAGGCAGCTCAGGGCAAGATGCCTGCCTATGTGGACACAGGGCTTAACATTGTACACGTTGACGACGTTTCCATGGGGCACCTCCTGGCCCTTCAAAAAGGACGGACAGGGCGCAGGTACATCCTTGGTGGCGAAAACATGACACTCAAGGAGATACTGGAGACCATTGCCAGGCTTACCAACCAGAGACCTCCTCGAATAAGGCTTCCGCATAATCTCATCCTGCCCCTGGCATATGTCTTTGAGGCAGTCTCCCTAATTACGGGCAAGGAACCCCTTGCCACAGTGGATGGGGTAAGACTTGCCAAGAAGAGAATGTTTTTCAGCAGTAAAAGGGCAGAAAGGGAACTTGGTTACAAACATCGGCCTGCCAGGATGGCCATTGAAGATGCAGTAGAGTGGTACAAAGAACAGGGGCTCATTTAGCCGTTTTTTGATATTTCATGAAAAAGACCGGGTACATCCTCTTTGTCTTTGGCATAAGCCTCCTCATTGCAATATTGATCTATTATGGCATTGGTGATGTCTTTAGGGCGCTGGAGGCAGCGGGTTTTGGACTTTTTCTGGTAGCGGCATCCCACATTGCACCCCTGTTCCTGGACTCAATTGCCTGGCAGCTCTTGTTTACTGGCAAAAAAATCCCAGGACTGCCCATCTTGATGAAGGCGCGATGGATTGGAGAATCCATAAACTCCCTTCTTCCTGCCGCCCAGATAGGAGGGGATCTTGTGCGGGCAAGGATGCTTGCAGTCCGCGGCTACAGCGTTTCCGAGGCGGGCGCAAGCGTGCTCGTAGAGATAACCGTAGCCCTTTTAACACAGCTTGTCTTTTCCCTGGTTGGCATCGCAGGCCTTATCTACCTTGGGAACAAACACCTTGTAAAACAGGCGATTCTGGCGGTAATTGCCCTGTCCATTGGGGCCATAGGCTTTTTGGCAGTTCAGAAAAAGGGCATCTGGACAAGGCTTTTAGGCGTAATGTCCCTTTTCCTCAGCAAGGAAAGGCTCCAAGGCTTGGCTCCAGATGCCAAGGCCCTGGATGATGCCATAACAATGCTCTACGGGCAAAAGGCCATCATACTCAAATCGAGCTTCTGGCGCCTTGTTGGCTGGTTTTCAGGCGCCCTTGAGGTCTGGCTGGCCCTTAAGTTTCTTGGCGCACATACTGGCTTGTTTGAGGCAATCCTACTTGAAAGCCTTGGTCAGGTAATAAGGGGTGTGGCCTTTTTGGTGCCAGGCGCCTTTGGCATACAGGAAGGCGGCTTTGTTATCCTAGGAAATTTAATTGGCATCACTCCAGAAATCGCCCTTGGCATGTCTTTGGCAAAAAGATTCAGGGAACTTACGCTTGGAATCCCAGGTCTCATCTTGTGGCAAATAGAGGAAGGCAGGCTTATACTTGGCCGCAAGAAGAGAAAAAGCATGAAAGAGGAAAACGAAAAGGAGTAAACTTATGAATAGCGCCTTTTACCGTAGCCTATCTGGATGGAGCCTGATTCTTGGGGTCTTTGCGGCAATTTTTTTCATGTCAAACAATCCGGCTATTTCATCTGAGTTTCAAGGTGTTGAAAATATCCAAAATCAGGGGAATGAAACCGCAGTGGAGGTGATTGAAAAACTTCACGAACTCCTTATTCGGTCCATGAAGATGGGAAGCAACAGCACCTGCCAAGAACGATTCCAGTTTCTTTCCTCTTTTATAAAAAATAGCTTTGACTTTCCAATCATATGCCGCATCGTGCTAGGAAGAAAGCACTGGAAAAAAATGGACCAGAAGACTCGAAAAAGATTCATAGAGGCCTTTTTTGAAATGACCGTTGCCACCTATGCAAAACGTTTTGATTCATACTCGGGAGAGCGTTTTAAAACACAAGGGTCAAGACTTGACAGCCGCGGCCACTACATCGTCGACGCCGTTCTCGTAAAGGCAAACGGTGAGAAGATAGATTTCAAATACGTATGCAGAAAGGTGGGACAGGTTTGGAAGATAGTCAGCGTTTCAGCCAGGGGGGTAAATGACCTTTCTATTAAACGGGCCGATTACAACGCATTTTTGAAAAAACACTCTATTTCAGAGCTCATTGAAAAACTCCATGAACAGGCAGATAGATGCCTTGGAAAAAAGACAAAAAAACAGGGGAAAAATAGTTGAAGCGTATTGATCCTGACCCATTAAAGGCCATTTTCTTTGACTACGGGGGCACGCTTGATGCTCCAGGGGTGGCGTGGAAGCAGCAATTTTTCCCCATCTATCAAAAACATGGTGTCAACGTCCACGAAAAAGAGTTTGCCAGGGCCTTCTACGCATCTGATGATTCCCTTACCAGCGAAAACCCGATTCACATGAACCTTACGGAGGTGGTTTACGAGCAGGTGGCAAGGGTGTTGAAAAACCTTGGTGTCTTTAATCGTGAGCTTCAGGAAAAGATCGCCAGGGATTTTCTTAAAAAGAGCTTCTCCCAGATTTATAGAAACATATCTATCTTAAAAAGGCTCAAGGCACGCTTTCGTATTGGCATAATCTCTAACAACTATGGAAATCTTGAGGCCATATGCAAGGAAACCGGCCTCTTTCACGTTGTGGACTGTCTCGTTGATTCAAACCTTGTTGGTAAAACAAAGCCCCACCCTGAGATATTTAAAAGGGGCCTAAGCGCTTTAAAGGTCTTGCCCCAGGAATCCATCATGGTTGGGGATAACATAAAACGGGACATCCAAGGCGCCCTTGACCTTGGTATGCAGGCGGTTCTCATCTCTCCTAATGGCGTACCTCACGGCGTGTCTCTGCGTGAGGTTCCTGTTATTTCACAACTAGATGAACTTCTTGAAATCTTAGGGATTAAGAAATGATAAGAGGCGGAATAATAGCAGCAGGACACGGGCGCAGGCTTAAAAAGGAAGGCTTTTCATGCCCCAAACCACTTGTAAAAATAAATGGCGAAGAGTTACTTGGAAGGACTGTCAACCAGTTCAAGGCGGCAGGGATAAACAAGATTCGGATTATCTTTCGAAACTCCATCTGCAAGGATTGTTCAAACTATCTTGCCGAAAAATTTCCAGAGATGGAATTTGACATTATCTGCCGCGATACGAAAAGCTCTGCAGAAAGCTTCCTTTGTCTTCTAAAAAAAATTCAATCGGAAGAAAAACTTCTTATTACAACAGTTGATTCCATCTTCCAGGAGGGGGCCTTCAGGGCCTTTACTGAAAAGGCCGTTGATGCCCTGGAAGACGAGGTCGTCCTTGGTATCACCAGGTTCGTGGATGACGAAAAACCCCTCTTTGTCACCCTTAAAGAAGGGGCAAAAGGCCGCATAAATAAAATCGGGGGACAAAGCGGGAATGCAGTGACCTGTGGTGTCTACCTTGTTCCTGCAAAGATTAGAAAAATTGGAGAAAAGGAACAATTTCCTGCCCTTAGAAAATTCCTTGGACGCCTCTTTGATTCAGGAATCCCATTTAGAGGTATTGACATGGGCATTGGAATAGACGTTGACCGCTTACAGGACGTCAAAGAGGCGGAAAAGTTTCTTTCAGCCTCACGCCTTTAGACCGTATTCCTTCATCTTGTAAAGGAGGGCCGGCACGCTGATCTCAAGCAGCTGAGCTGCCTGGGTCTTGTTGCCCTTGGTCTTGGCAAGTGCAATGCTTATGAGCCTGCTTTCCATTTTTTTTGCATTCTTCTTTATGGAAAGGGTCTCTGGAACAAATTCTCCCTCCCTTTCCTGGTTGCACGGCATTTCTATGGAGTGAAGATTAAGGGGCAGGTCCTCCAGCTGGATGGTGTCATGTTCGGTGAGGACCAGGGCTCGCTCTATGACATTTTCCAATTCCCGGACGTTTCCTGGCCACTTGTAATTCATGAGCACCTGCATGGCCTCCGGGCTTACCCCTTTTACCTTTTTGGGCCTTATGACCTCGTTATACTTTTTGATGAAGTGGTCTATAAGAAGCCTGATATCTTCACGCCTTTCCCTTAGAGGTGGTATAACGATTGTCAGGACATTTATACGGTAGTAAAGATCCTCCCTGAACCTGCCCTTTCTTACAAGTTCGCCCAGGTCACGGGCTGTGGCTGCCACAATACGCACATCCACCTTGATGGTCCGAGTATCCCCCACTGGGCGAATCTCATGTTCTTGAAGAACCCTTAGCAACTTCACCTGGAGACTGGGAGGCAGCTCTCCTATCTCGTCCAGAAACAGGGTTCCTCCCTGGGCCTCCTCAAAGAGACCCTTTTTTGAACGAACCGCATCTGTAAAAGCGCCCCTTACGTGGCCAAAAAGCTCGCTTTCAAGAAGGTTTTCAGGAATGCCTCCGCAGTTGACCGCAACAAAGGGGGCATGTTTGCGTATGCTGTTAAAATGAAGTGCCCGGGATACAAGCTCCTTGCCTGTGCCGCTTTCCCCTGTAACAAGAACCGTTGTCTTGTAATCCTTCACCTTTTCAATGACGTTGAAAATCCGCTCCATTTGCGGACTTCTGGCAACAATACTTGAAAAGGAGTATTTTTCTTCAACCTGCTTCTTGAGTTTGACGTTTTCCCTGTATAGCTTTTCTCGCTCCTCTGCCCTCTTTAAGGCAAATTCCAATTGAGCAAAGGTTATGGGTTTGGCCAGATAGTCCACGGCCCCCATCTTTGTCACCTGGACGGCCATGTCCACCTCGGCCTTTCCAGACATGACTATTATGTTGGAGTTTATTCCTTGTGCCTTCGCCCTTTTCAGAAACTCTGTTGCCGTCTGGTCATCTCCACCGTTTCCGTTCCCATTTGGACTCAAATAATAGTCACAAAGGATGTGGTCAAAGTTGTTGTTTCGAGCAAGAGAAAGCCCTTCATTTAGGTCCTTGGCAAGACATGGTTCGTAACCCTTCATTTTCTCAACATACTTGCCCAAAAGGGACCTTATTTCAAATTCATCATCAATGATTAGTACGCGTTTTTTTGCCATTTTTTCCGAATATCTTGTGCCCCAATGGGGCTGTGAGTCATTTTTTATGCTTATCGGAAATTATGACTGAAATGAAAAGAGCTGATTATAAAGGAGAAGAATGTCTTTTCCGAAAAACAGCTGCAATTCTGCAGCAAGGGCCAAGAACGGGCCAAAGGGAATCTGATAATTTCTTCCTGCACCCTTGGCGAGAATAAAAATAATACCGATTACTGAGCCAGTGAGTGCACTCAAGAAGATCACGAAGGGGATGGCCTTCCAACCGAGAAAGGCACCTATCATGGCTAGAAATTTTATATCCCCGCCTCCCATGCCTATACGCTTTGTAAGGAGATAGTAGCCCCAGGTAACCACGTAAAGGATGCCTCCTCCTGCAAGTATTCCAAGGAGAGAGTCTATCCATGACACATCCGGAAGAACAAAAGAGCAGGCGAAACCAACCAGAATGCCTGGAAGTGATATGACATCAGGTATGATTTTGTGGGCAAGATCAATGAAGGTCACTACGATCAGGCTGCAGGAAAAGATAAAATAGGCCAAAAAAGACCATGATGGACCAAACCGGTGCCAAAGAAAAAGGGTTACAAGCCCGGTGAGGAGTTCAACAAGGGGATATCTGACGGAAATTGGTTCTTTACAGCCTGAACACCTGCCCCGCAGTATGAAAAAGCTGATTACAGGTACATTTTCCCACCACGAAAGGCGGTGGCCACATTTTGGACATTTTGAAGCAGGAAATACAATGGATTCATTTTCTGGCAAACGGCATATACAGACGTTGAGAAAGCTTCCTATGCACAACCCAAAGAGAAAAACAAAAAAGTAGGAGAGCGTAGGTGGAACCCGGGAAATCCACTCTAACATGGCAGATATCAACCCTCGTCCGGAAAGGTTTGAAGCTTGATTAGCCCCTTCTGGACCTCTTCAAGATATCTGCTACGGATGGACTCGTGTTCTGGCAGAAGCTTGATGTAGTCTGTGTAGATTGAGTAATAGGCAGACTGCTCCTGGGCAAAGCGTACCTGTACAAACTGCATTCCAAGTCCTTCCCCGCTTGAACCTGTATGGTGAATGTATCCCTTAAGGGCAATCACACCAATGATGGGCAGCTCGAGCAATATATCTGCCAAAAAGCCTTCGTTGATTTTCTTGTTAAGCGTAATGAAACAGCCGTCCACCGAGACGTCTTTTGTGGTACCCCAAAGCTTGTATTCTGGGAAATATGCCCTCAGATTCACAGGATAACGGGGAGACCTTCTTCTTTCCATGCTCAACTCCTGATGTGGCGCACAAAAATTAAATAGCTCTTTTGAATACCTATCGTCATCATGTATTAATTACGTAACAGCCGGCCTGGCAGAAGATGAAATTTTTTCCATTACTCCTTTCAGATTTGCATCCTTCAATCTCTTCCTGGCACGCCTGTCTTTTAGCGGTTCCAGAATGGGCAGGCTCCTTAAACGCTCTATTTCCACGACACTGCCCCTTTCTATTACCCCTGCTGGCTCACCATCCACCTGGAAGTAGGCAGCACCAAATAACATCACCTCGAAAGCACGCGCCCTTACTGGCAGAATGGATGAATGACGCATTGGCAGTCTGCCTTCAAAAAGAAGCTGCATGTAGTTCATGTAACCCTTTATTCCGAAAAATTCGAGCAGTCCATCTTCCAGGCTATAGTCCCTGTCCAGGAGGCTTCCGCCCGCATAATAACCAATATTGCAAAAAAGCAGCTGGCCAACCCTATCTTTATAACTTTCTCTTTCCCCCCGGGGGGCTTGGTAGGATATGGTGCAACGTATGCGTTCGGGATAAAAAAGATTCTTGTACAGTATTCGCAAACCTGCTGGCAGGTAAAGAAGCCTCCTGATTCCTGTTGACACGGATCTTTTAATAAAAAACCTATTGAGTTTCAAAAACTCCTGGCACACTCTGCCGTCATAACCTATTCCTACGTATGCGCAAAAAGGGAAGGACCTTACACTGGAACCCCTTTTGATGTCCATTTGCCACACGTCCAGATTTGCCACCTTGCCTTCCTTTATGGCGTAAAACAGCCCGTCCAGGCCAAACTCGGTCCAGCTCCACAGCCAGCCAGTACTTCTTGCAACATCGTTTCCTGTACCCAGTGGAATGATGGCAAGTACTGGGGCCTTGTCCAAATTTGCAAGATATGCAATGATGGAGCTCACTGTGCCGTCGCCACCACAAAGCACAACCAGGTCCTTTCCCTTCGCACAGGAATAGACCTGCTGATCAAGTCTGTCCGGGTCGGTGAATACAACCTGCTTGAAAACTGGAGCAGGCAGGACAAGCTGCTCTATTTTCTCGGCAAGCCTTCTTCCCTGTCCAGACCCTGATCTGGGATTTACGAAGAAGATACAGTCCATCAACTTGATACCATAAGATATGCTAACTAATTTATAAACAGTTTTAATACCCTTGTGAAAGACTGACAGAGCAATGGAAAAAAAAGATTTCAGAATATTGGTGGTTGATGATGAAAAATCCCTGGTGCTTCTCGCCAGCCGGATTCTCAAAAAGGAAGGATACCAGGTGCAGGGTGCCTACAGTGGCCCTGAGGCACTGGTCATCATTAAAAATTTTGCCCCTAATCTCATTATTTCGGATCTCAAGATGCCAGAGATGTCCGGCATCGACCTTTTAAAGAAGGTAAAACAAGAGGCGCCTGAAATAGACTTTATCATACTTACGGCCTATGCCTCTGTTGAAAATGCCGTTGAGGCCATGAAGTGCGGTGCCCTTGATTACCTGATAAAGCCACTCAAGAATCCAGATGAACTAAGACTTGCAGTGGAAAAGGTTCTTGAAAGACAGACCCTCATCAAAAGCAACACCCTCTGGCAGAGCCAGCTCACTGACGGACTTCCTCCAACCAATGTGATCTTTGCCGGCATGAAGGATGTGTGGCAACAGATACAAAGGGTTGCGGCCACGGAAGCCACCATTCTGCTCCACGGCGAAAGCGGAACAGGAAAGAGCCTCATAGCCAAGGTAATCCACCAGCTCAGCAACAAGAAGGGGGCCTTTGTAGAGCTAAACTGTGCTGCAATGCCAGAGACACTCATAGAATCAGAGCTTTTTGGCCATGAAAAAGGGGCCTTTACTGGGGCCATAAAGACAAAGCAGGGAAAGTTTGAGCTCGCCCAGGATGGAACCATATTCCTTGACGAGATAGGCGAGATGCCCCTTTCCGCCCAGGCCAAACTCCTTCGAATACTTCAGGAAAAGGCATTTGAACGGGTTGGTGGCACAATAACCCTTACCACCAATGCGAGAATTGTTGCCGCCACGAACCAAGACCTGAAGGCCCGCATAAGGGACAAGACATTCAGGGAAGACCTCTATTACAGGTTGAGCGTGTTCCCCATTGAACTGCCTCCACTGAGGAAAAGAGAAAATGCCATTGAAACCATTGGCAACTATCTTCTCGGAAATATCAGCGCAAGGGTGGGTAAGCGCATGGGAAAAATCAGCCCTGAGGCCCTGGAGCTTCTTCTTTCCTATGAGTGGCCTGGAAACATCAGGGAACTCTACAATGCCATTGAAAGGGCCGTGATCCTGGCTGATGAAAAGCAGGAGCTCTTAAGGCCTGAAGACCTCTCATTCATTGATCTTGCTGGCACAGATGGCTCTTCTGGCGCATCTGGGGAAAACAAGGGCGCAGAGCTAAAGAGGCTTGAAGAGATTGAAAGGGAGGCCATTGAGAAAACCCTGAAAATGACAGATGGCCACAGGAAAAAAGCTGCTGATATCCTTGGAATTTCCTTAAGGACCTTGCAATATAAGATAAAAAAATATGGCTACAAAAAAAGAAAATAATATTTGGCACACCATGTGCATGATATCACAGTAACGACCTGATGATACAAAAAAGGATCAAAGAGGTTGGCACAAAACTTGCTTAATAAAAATTGAACATAGCAAAAACTCCCTATCCCTCCCAACCCTCCTCTCCCCGAAGGCCTTCTGATACCTCCTAGAAGAAGGCCTTCTTTTTTTGTCTTTTTTTAAGGTGGCAAAGGACAAAAAATGCCTTTTTCAGCCAATCCTCGCCTCCCAATCCCTTAAAATGCAGGGTAAAAAATCAAAAAACTGGCTCATGCACATCCTGTTTTGATTTTTGCCATGGGACATGAGTGGTCCATTTTATTAATCAAAAAGATCATGCAATCTGCAAACTTTGCACATTTAAAAACTGCAAATTATGCACTTTGTGCAAATAGTGCGCATGAAAATTTAAAAGGGAAACCCTGGCCGCGCTATGGGACATCACCAGACTGGAAACGGGCTAATGGCCTCCTTAATATTATGAAATAAAAGAAAAAATGCCGTACCTTGTTCGCTGGCCTCATAAAAAACTACGAGATATTTCCATGACAAAGGGCAACCAACGTAACAACGGCACATTAGATGCATAATGTTATAAAAATCTGTTCGTCGGGAGAGGAATGCTGTCTATGATAAAGGCTGGCAACATTGCAATACTTACAGTTGTTACTTTCACCTTACTTGTGGGTGCAGTATGTGCGGGCCAAGATGTTGTCGGTTATGACGAGAACACTGAAATAATAGTTTCAGGTACGGTTCTTAAGCCAGGAGGATGCGAATTTAGGGGCCTTAAGTGTTTTGTCATGGAATCAAATTCCAGATCCTTCCGGGTAATCACAGCACCAAGATGGTTTGTGGAACGCATCCACATGAAACTTTCACCTGGCATGACGGTGCGCGTTGTTGGTTCAAAATTTTACGGCACTGACGGCTGCCTTTATCTTGTAGCCAGGTCTGTGAAATCACTTCCCAGTGGAAGAAACATCCAATTTCGTGATAAGAACTGCAGGCCCGTCTGGAGCAGAAGGGCCATAAAACGCTCTTCCTGCATGAAAATATTCTTCATTCCTGGCCAAAGCCTTTAGCCCGCATCAGCCAGGGCCATTCACATTGGACCTCAGAAAGGAAATCCTTAAGAAAAGGGACCTCCTTTCTCCTTTAGAAATCAAGGACCTTAGCAAGAAGGTCCAGGAAAATCTCCTGACCCTGCCCGTCTACTCCGGTTCAAGACTCCCGCTTCTCTTTTATTCCTTTAGAAGCGAGGTGGACACACATCCATTGATAGAAAGGCGCATGAAAGCAAGCGAGCCTGTCGTGCTACCTCGCACCCTGGTGGCCCAGAGAAAACTTGAATGTTATCTTGTTAAATCCTTAGGGGAGTTGATTCCTGGCGCATTTTCCATACTGGAGCCTGATCCAGCCAAGTATAAGAAGGTGGAAGCTAGCAGGCTGGATGTTGTCATTGTGCCAGGGAGCGTCTTTGACAGAAGGGGAGGAAGATTCGGCTATGGCGGAGGGTTTTATGACCGTTTCCTGTCACGGGATGCCCCACAGGCTATACGCATAGCACTTGCTTTTTCATTCCAGGTCCTTGATAATGAGATACCGGTTGCTCCCCACGACCAATTTATGGACTATATAGTCACGGAAAAGGAAGTAATCGTCTGCAATGAAAGAAGACAAAAGTGATAGAGACGACAAAAAACTTGACTTTGAAACAGGTCTCAAAAGGCTCCAGGAAGTAGTTGAAAAACTGGAAAGACAGGACATTCCCCTTGAAGAGGCAGTGAACCTCTTTGAAGAGGGAATGGAGCTATCGAGAAAATGTGCAAGGATACTCGAGGTTGCAGAGGAACGAGTCAAGGTCCTCATGCGGGATCAGGAAACCGGCAAGGTCATTGAAAGGGACCTGATTGATGAGGAAGAAAAGGATTTTAACCCCTAATCCTTATCCATAAAAGGACCCCTGCAAAAACGAGGCTTCCAACAGATGCGGCCACTAAAAACCAGTCCAGGTGATTGAAAAGGGCCAGTATCACCACAAGATATATAAAATCCCTTCTGGAAAGAAAATCGGCTATCTTTACTATCCTACCCTTTTCCGAAGAGCCTGAAACTGACGTATACAAAGGCCCTTCCTTGACCTTGGTCATGGTGGAGAAATAGACGATGGATGCGGATAGAAGCGTTCCAAAAACTGCAGCTGCACCAAGATATAGGGGATAGGTGGAGCCTGTTCTTACGGCCCACTCAAGGCCAATGGCCCAGAAGACCGCTGCGTGAACAAGGTTGTCTCCCCAAAAATCAAGGACTCCACCCAACCTGCTTTCCATGAACTTTATTCTGGCTATCTCCCCGTCGCATCCGTCTATGATGGAGTGCGCAAGGAAAAGAAGTGCGCCGGCAACCTGCCAAAATCCCTGGCCCAAGGAGATGAAAAAGGCACCCACAAGTCCAATGATGGTGGAGATTACAGTTATCTGATTGGGGGTAATGGAGGTTTCAGCAAGCCTTTTCGAAATAAAAAGGGATATGGGCCTTTCAACATACCTTGACATGAAACCCTCTGTATCCTTGACAAGGGCTTTAAAGAGAAGCTTCTGCGCCTTTTTTCTGTCCTTTTCCGTCCTGACAGCTAAAAGCTCCCCCTTTTCACACCCTGCCCTTTTTGGCCTTAGAAAAACGGAGAGAAAGTCCTTGAGCCGTTGATACCCCTCTACTCCAAAAAGCCTTTCAAGCTCAAAACATCCTTTAGACGGATGAAAAAGGATACACCCTCCAAGGTCCATAAACTCCCCTTCTGAAACCGGCATTAGAGAAAGTGTCTTTAGGCATTTCACTGTTGGAAGAAAGGACGGATCTAAAACCACCACCTTCCCCTGGTGGTGACAGGGAAGGTCATTAAAGGTTGTAGCCACCGACTCCGGTGGAATCACCTTAGAAAGCAGGCCATCTCCCTTGAGGATAAAAGTAGGGTGCATGCCTGCATTTTTTGCGTGATTTAAGAGCCTTTCCCAAAGGTGAAGGCCTGCTATCTTTTCATTTAAAAGCCCTTCCAGATCTTGTGCAGGAACACAAAAAAGGACCTTCATCTCACCTTAATTTTCCTGAAAAAGGGGCAGGATATCAACGCGTCTTCTCTGTTTGTGGGCCTTCTTGCAGTGCTCAAGTATGTTCAAACAGGAGGCCGCCTCTTTGAAATTCCTTCCTGCAAAGGATGCATCCCTGACCTCTCGCAGAAACTCTTCAAGAACCCCTGAATACCACTCTGGATGGTGGGACCCCTCTGACAGGGCCTCTTCAAATTTGACAGAGTAGGGCCCTGAGCCATTTTCTATCTCTATGCTCCTGTCCGGGCAGATAAGGCTTCCACGCTCTCCCTTAATCTTCACCACATTTTCCCGTCTCTTTCCGGCCCAGGTAAAAAAGAGCCTCGCCCTTGCCCCAGAGGGATAAAAAAGAAGGACCTCAGCCGTATCCTCTACAGGTATCTGGTGAAATTTCCTGTTCTCAAGCCCGCATTCAAGGGCAACGGGCTGTTCTCCAACCCATTCGTTAACCAGGTAAAAGGCGTGCCAGCCATGATCAACCAGAATTCCCCCCCCTGCAACCTTAGGGTCAAGCCTCCAGTTGTTTTCATTATCCCCGTTTGATACGGCAATGGAGGGCTTTACCCTGGTGACCAGATACTCCACCTCAATAAGTTTACCGAGCCTACCTCCCCTTACCACACGGGAGATCTCCTGCATGATTGGAGAATATCGCCAGTTATGCACGGTAACCACTTGGCGACCGCTTTCCTTTATCTTTTCCCGGATATGAACAAGCTCCTCTGCACCAAGAACCAATGGCTTTTCACAAAGTACATGCTTTTCCCGTGAAAGGGCCTCCAAGATAAAACCAGAGTGCATGGCAGGGGGAGTGGCAACATCAACGAAATCAACGGATTCCTTTTCAAATAGCTCTTGAATAGAGGTATAGAACCTGCTGCCATTTAAAAGCCTGTCATTTATTGAGCGTCTCTCAACACAGCTGTCACAGACGGCACAAATTTCCACGTCACTGCAGTTTTTGTATGCAGGAACATGGCCGTTTGCCGCAATGT
>JALWYS010000129.1 GCA_027003115.1 Deltaproteobacteria bacterium
TTTTCTTCCCCTGGATTTTGCCATGCTGTCTTCCCAAAAGGAGCAAAACCGTTTTCAGGGTATCACAAAAGAGACAAGCAAGAAATCGTGCGGTTACAGGAGGCGTAAGGAAGCCCTGGCAAAGTCTACCGATCTTCTCGAACCCATGATTAAGAGGATTTTGTCTTCAGGGATTAAGGCCGGAAATATCCTTATGGATAGTTGGTTTGGCATACCGGTGATAATCTCTAGGCTCCACAACCATCTTCCTGTGATCTGCATGGTGAAGAATACTACAAAAATTCATTATGGTTTTGCAGGCATGCGTCTTCCTCTAAGAGCCATCTACGGACTCGTTCGTAAACGGCCCGGCAAGGCAAAGCTTCTTGCCAGTACACTTGTAACCCTGGATGATGGGCTTTCTGCAAAATTGGTCTTTGTGAGGAATCGAAACAGTAATGATTGGCTTGCCCTTTTGTCAACGGATATTGACCTGCCTGATGAAGAGATAATCAGGCTCTACGGGAAGAGATGGGACATCGAGGTATTTTTCAAGGTCACCAAGCAACATCTCAATCTGGAAAACGGTATCCAGGCAAGGGACTTTCACAGCATCATAGCACACACAACCATAGTGATGATGAGACATGTTTTCCTCACGCTTCTCAAGAGACGCCAGGATGATCCAAGAACTCTTGGTCTTCTTTTCCAGAGATGCTGTAAGGAGCTGACAGATTTGACCTTTATAGATGCGCTTAGACGTGTTCAGACTATGTTGATAAATACTTTGAAAAAGGCAGGCTGGTGGGGTAAGGAGCTATGGAGCTTGGCAACAGAGATTGTGGTAAAATCCATCATCCATTTACTACATCCAGCCACCCCACTATGGCTAACAATTCAGGAAGTTAGACGAGGGCAGGTACAAGTCCGAAAGTTTGAAGTGGTACCCAATTTTTGTACAACTTTTTGTTAATTTTATGTTCGCCTCCGCCATCTGTTTTCATGCTGCACAGGCAAAATCATATACCTCATCTGGAGTCTTGTAAGACAGACCTTGATGGAACCTTTCCTGGTTGTAGAGCTTGAACCAGGAGGTCAGTCCTTTCTTCAGTTCCGGGACTGAATTAAACTCCTTGATGTAGATAAGTTCATATTTAAGGCTTCTCCACAGCCTCTCAATGAAGATATTGTCTGTGAAACAGCCCTTACCATCCATGCTGATTCGGATACCATGGCTCTTTAGAAGGGTTGTAAACTCTTCGCTGGTGAACTGGCATCCCTGATCAGAGTTGAAGATTTCTGGACAGCCATACAAGGCCAGGGCCCGTTCAAGACAGCTAACGCAAAACTCCGTGTCCAATGTGTTCGAAATGCTCCAGGCCAACACTTTTCTGCTGTACCAGTCCATGATTACGCACAGATACATAAAACCTCCAGGGGTGGGCAAGTATGTGATATCTGTGCACCACACCTGACCAGGACGGGAGACTGTCATATCTCTCAGTAAGTATGGATATATCTTATGTCCCTTTTTCTTCCTGCTGGTATGGGGGCCAGGTGCTATGGCCACAAAACCCATGTGCCGCATGAGCTTTCTAATCCTTTTCTCTCCCACCTGGAAGCCTTGTCTTTTAAGGGCTTTATGCATTCTCCTTCGGCCATAGTATGGAGTTTTTAGATATTGCTCATCTATTACTTTCATGATTCTCAAATCTTTCTCTGAAAAGCCTTTAGGCTCATAATAAAGACTGGATCTGCTTATTCCCAGTAATTTACACTGCCTCGTCTTGCTTATTTCGGGGTTGTCCGGTTCCACCAGGTCCTTCCTGTCTTTCTTTTTTACAGAAGACCGGACTTTCTCAATAAAAAATCACGTTCCACCGTTACCTGTCCGATCTTCTTGTAAAGGGTATCTAGCTGCTTTTTAAGTTTTTTCTCCTCGCTGTTGTTCTTTTCGAATACAAGAGGGGCATTATCCAAAAATTCTCTCTTTCACAGCCTTACCTGACTGGGATGAATTCCAAATCTTGAGGCTGTCTGGCTGGTGGTCTCCTCCCCTTTGAAGCTGCCAGTGCCACCTTGGCCTTGAACTTTGAACTGTACTTTTTCTTTGCCATTTGTTTTTCTCCTTTCACTGTTTTCTTGTTACTTCATACAGCGAAAGCGAACAATACATGTTGTCGAAAAAAGGGGACCACCTCAGTTGAGTTATGAACTTAAGCTCAAAAATACCGAATTGAAAGCTCTTTTTAAGAGGTCTCAACAAGTTGTACAAAAATTGAGTGACACTTCAAAGAGCACCTAAAAAATGTTATGGCCTGCGGTTTCTAAGGCCTAGTTCTTGACTTTTTACATAATCCTTTTATTATTGGCTGACTATTCAAAGAGAAAGGGGGGATACCCTTGGCCATTGTCGTTGAAGTCCAGGATAACCTGGAGAAGGCGCTTAAGCTGCTAAAAAAGAAGATGCAGCTTGACGGGCTTCAGCGTGAGCTTAAAAACAGGCGCTTTTACGAAAAACCAAGTGTTAAAAGGCGTAGGAAGGCTCAGGAAGCTGAACGCAGACGCAGGAAGGCAAGCAGAAGAAGAAAGAGATATTAAAAAATTTTGGTTATGTGTGATTAACTAGCCCGGGGATGGGGAAACAACCCATCCCCTTTTTTGTTTAGACTTTTTCAGTCTATATCTCACTTCATGTTTTTTCTAAGATATTTTTCAGAAAATTCCCTTACCCTTTCCATGGCCTGGTCATAAAACTCCCCAGCTATCTTTTCCCCAATGGTCTTTCTCTCAAGGATGCGTCCGCAAAGGGCATCAAAGATTTGTTTGTTTGTTATATGCTTTCGTGAGATGGCAGGGAGAAATTCTTCAAAGTTGTCTGTTCTCACAAGGAGGTGGGCTGACAGGAGGCTGTCGATTACACTGTCTACCTCGGGAAGAGGATATTTGAGTTCGTCCGAGAGAATCTTGGCGGTGACAGTGCGCCCGTTATCAAAATAGTCATAGGCAACAAAGAGGATATCAAGGGCAAGGGCGAGTTTTCCTATGGGGTCAAGGGGTTTTATAAGGGGGTTTAGCCTCCTAAAATTTTGAACTGCATAAGAGGTTTCCGCACCAATGAGAAATATGATCCACCCCACATAGACCCAGAATATGAAGAGTGGCAGGGTGGCAAAGGAGCCGTATATGGCATTGTATCTTGCCACTCCAATCTGCATTTTTACGTACAAGGTTTGGGCAGCTATCCATCCAGCACCACCGATTATGCCGCCAAGGGTTGCAGGCCACCACTTCACATAGGTGTTTGGCATAAACCTGTAAAGGATTGTGAAGGTGCCAATTATCATGAAAAATGGAAGGAACTTGAATATTATTGGAAGGAGCCAGGAAACTTTGAGAAGAGAGGTCATCTTTTCAATGAATGCCTTGCTCTGATTTGCAGTTATGGCCCAAAATGCAATGTTTATGGAAAGAGGCATAAGCACTATCAGCCCTATGTAGTCTATGAGCTTTCTTCCGATATCCCTTGATTTTTTGGTCTCCCATATGGTGTTCATGGCCTCTTCTATGTGGGTCATTAGGGCCACGATGGTAAGCAGGGATATGAAAATACCCAGCCAGCCAAGGGCAGCGAAGTTTGTCTTGTCCACATAGTCAAAGATCTTGTCTATGGCGAGTTTGAGGTGTCTTGTGGACTTGAGATGGAGTTTTGGAGCAGCCTTGTTAAGCTCCGCGTTAGACCTGGTGGTATTGGTATCTGGAAGCCCCTGGGGCTCTGAAAGGGCCTCCACCTCTGCAAGCATCCTGTATGCGGCCTGTTTGAGGTAGTTATCGGCCCCAAGGCCTTTAACAAGGGCTGTCCCCATTGCAAGGACTGGAACAATGGAAAGAATGACCATGTATGTAAGGGCGCTCGCTCTTAGCTCAAGGCCGTGTTTGCCAAATCCTGAGATAACAAGGCAAAGAACCTTGAAGACGCTTTTCAAAAAGGTTTCTATCACCTCTTGCTCGTCAGGGGAAGCTTCCCGCCATACCCACTTTCTGAAATTATTTAACCATCCCATGGCACTTACCAGGTTTTGCAATAAAGGCCGGTGCAGAATTTTTGTGTTATTATACCCGTCATGTCTGTTTATAGTGACTTCGTGTTCAGAGGGCAAGAATCTTACACGGTTATTCAAAGGGTTAATCAAGGGGTCATCAAGGCAATCAAATGAAAACCGCTCGCTTTCTCCACTGCTCTGACT
This sequence comes from Deltaproteobacteria bacterium, assembly GCA_027003115.1. Classification (GTDB taxonomy): domain Bacteria; phylum Desulfobacterota; class Dissulfuribacteria; order Dissulfuribacterales; family QOAL01; genus JAADCZ01. The sequence continues at coordinate 4,227 of JALWYS010000129.1, forward strand.
TGCATCTTGGCACCCCTTTTAAGGGGCTTAGAAGGACTGACGAGGAAGTGGCCCTTGCCCTTTCAGAATCCACTTACAGGGCCTTTGACAACCTGTTGACAATTGCCATAGAGAAGGAAGTGGATTTCGTGCTTCTTTGTGGAGACCTTTTTGATCTTGAGGACAGGAATCTGAGGCCCCTTCTTCATTTGCAAAGGGGTTTCAGTCGCCTTTTCGAGCACGAAATAGGGGTATTTTTGATCTGTGGAAACCACGACCCCCTGGGAAGTATTTCAGAAATGGCAAGGTTTCCGGAAAACGTCCTGGTGTTTCCAGCAGATACCAGAAAATGGCACCTCAAAAAGATGAAAAGCGGGATGGAGGTTGCGCTCTGGGGAATGAGCTTTCTTAAAAGGGCGGAATACAGGAACCTGGCAAGGCTTGTCCCAGATTGCCCAGAAAACCTTTTAAGGATAGCGCTTCTTCACTGCACAGTGGGTTCCCAGGAAGGGCATGAGCCCTATGCCCCTTGCCAGCTTTCCGATCTTAAAAAGGCCCCTGTGGACTACTGGGCCCTTGGCCATATTCACAAAAGGGCACATC
>JALWYS010000130.1 GCA_027003115.1 Deltaproteobacteria bacterium
CGAGGCCAAACTGCCTTGCCTTTGCAAGGACATTGCTCTTTCCTGCAAGGTCTGAAACAAGAATCCTCTGCACGTTTCCAACAAGCTCTGGCCTTATGTGTTCGTAGGTCTCCGGGTTTCTCTGGACAGCGCTTACGTGGATACCGCCCTTGTGGGCAAAGGCGCTTGCGCCAACGTAAGGCTGGTACTTGTTGGGAGCAAGGTTTGCTATCTCGTAAACGAACCTTGCTATGCTGGTAAGTTTTGAAAGGTGCCTTCCTGCCTCGCACTCGTAGCCCATCTTAAGGACAAGGGCGGGAATTATGGAACAAAGGTTTGCGTTACCACATCGCTCTCCAAAGCCGTTCATGGTGCCCTGCACCTGCCTTACCCCTGCTGTAACCGCCATTACAGAGTTTGCAACGGCCATTTCCGAATCGTTGTGGCAGTGGATGCCAAGGGCAGTATCCTCTCCGAGGGCATCCTGCACGGACTTTACTATGTCCACTATCTCGTTTGGCAGGGTACCGCCGTTGGTGTCACAAAGGACAAGGCATTCTGCCCCAGCCTCCTTGGCCCTCTTGAGTGTTGAAAGAGCATACTCCCTGTCCGCTTTGAAGCCGTCAAAAAAGTGCTCTGCATCGTAAAAAAGGGTCTCTACCCTTTGTCTCAGAAAGGAAAGGGAGCTTTCTATAATCTCGAGGTTTTTTTCAAGGCTGATGCGCAGGGCATCTCTTACGTGGATATCCCAGCTTTTCCCAAAGATGGTGATAACAGGCGCGCCAGATGCCACCAGGGCCCTGAGATTAGGATCTTCCTCTGCCTTGTTCCTGGCGAGATGTGTGGAGCCAAAGGCGGCAATCCTGCTGTGTTTTAGGTTGTACTGCCTTATTTCTGAAAAAAACTGCTGGTCCTTTGGGTTTGACCCTGGCCAGCCCCCTTCAATGTAGTCGATTCCAAGTTCATCAAGTTTCTGGGCAATCCTGATCTTGTCCTCAACGGAAAGGTTGAAATTTTCTGCCTGGGTACCATCCCTCAGGGTGGTGTCATATATCTCGACCTTCTTTGACATTTAAACACCTCTTTTGGAAGGATCAGCCGTTATTTTCCTTGTCAAGGCCAAAGCCTTCGTGCAGCGCCCTTACTGCAAGCTCTGTAAACTTTTCATCTATCACGCAGGATACCTTTATCTCCGAGGTGCTTATCATAAGGATATTCACCCCGTGCTTTGCAAGGATGTCAAACATCTTGCTTGCAACTCCTGCGTGGTTTCTCATGCCCACGCCAACAATGGAGACCTTTGCAATTCCCTTGTCACCCACCACGCTCTCTGCACCAATATCCTTGGCTGTGCGTTCAACAATCTCAAGGGCCTGCTGAAAGTCACCTTTTGGCACAGTAAAGGTCATGTCCGTGAGGTTTCCCTCCCTGGTATTCTGGATAATCATGTCCACCACAATATTTGCATCAGAAATAGGATTGAAGATACTTGCGGCAATACCGGGCTTGTCCGGCACCCTTTTAACAGTTATCCTCGCCTCATCCCTGCTGTAGGTTACTGCCGAAACCAGTACGTCTTCCATTGATTCATCCTCCTTAACCACCATGGTACCAGGGCCATCACTGAAACTCGACCTTACGTGCAGCGGCATGTTGTAGCGCATGGCAAACTCCACGGACCTTATCTCAAGGACCTTTGCGCCAAGGCTTGCCATCTCAAGCATCTCCTCGTAGGAAATCCTGTCAATCTTCCTGGCGCTTGGACAAATGTTTGGATCAGTTGTGTAAACCCCGTCAACGTCCGTGTAAATCTCGCAAACATCGGCCCCAAGGGCTACGGCAACGGCTACCGCCGTTGTGTCAGAGCCTCCCCTTCCAAGGGTTGTTATGTCTCCAAGTTCATCTACACCCTGAAAGCCTGCAACCACCGGTATTTTTCCCTGGGAAATCGCCCTTTTTAATTTTTCTGTTGGGATATTTTTAATTCTTGCCTTTGTGTGGGCAGCATCCGTCTCAATGGGGATCTGGTAGCCGAGAAAGGACTCGGCATCAAGCCCACGCGCCTTTACCGCCATGGAAAAGAGGGAGATGGTTACCTGTTCTCCTGTTGAAAGGAGCACGTCAAGTTCCCTTTTGTCAGGCTGGCTTTGCATCTCAAGGGCCAGGGATATGAGATAGTTGGTCTGGCCAGCCATGGCCGAAAGGACCACCACCACGTCATCGCCCTGTTGCTTTCTTCTTATCACCCTGTCTGCCACCCTCTTTATCCTGTTGCAGTTTGCAACTGAGGTACCGCCATATTTTTGCACTACAAGAGCCATGTCTATTCCTCTTTTTCACCTGCCCAGATGGGATCTTGCCCAAAATGGTAAAACCACCAATCCTCGTCATCCATACCGTCTTCGTTGGGCAGGAAACTCATACGGTAATTGTCTGAATATTCCATAAGAAGCCTGTATGCACTGTTGATTAGGCTCATTCTTTCTTCTGAATCCTCTGCATCCATATTCTTATCCGGATGGTTCAGCCTGCAAGCCTTCATGTAGGCTCTTCTTATCTCGTTTCTGGAGGCCTTCTCGGTAAGCCCAAGAATCCTTCTTGCCCTGTCTATTGCCGCCCATCTATCCCTTTTCATAGGTGGTCTAAACTATCAATTTGAAACCAAAATTACAAGGCTTCTGTTACCTGATACGAACCCACTTCAAACAAAAACTCAAAATATTAAATACAAAGAAGGTGTCCAAAAAGCGGATTGTTCCCAAAGGAGCAAAACGTTATAGTGCAGGGCCAGAGGCATCTTACAATGGAGCAAAAAATAGACAGGAGCGTGGAGAAAACAAGGGTTTATCTCCTTGGGATATGCGGCACTGGCATGGCCGCCCTTGCTGGGCTTTTAAAGGAGCAGGGCTTTTTGGTTGGCGGATCAGACTCTGGCTGTTACCCACCCATGGATGGGGTGTTGGAGAATTTGGGCATTGAGATTCTAAAAGGCTACAGACCTCAAAACCTAGAGACCTTTCAGCCCGATCTTGTTGTCATAGGAAACGTCATTAGAAGGGACAATCCGGAGGCACGCTTTGTAATTGAAAACCAGATGCCGTACATGTCCTTTCCAGAGGCCATGGGGCACTTTTTCCTTTCCAAGAAAAAACCTTTGGTTGTGGCTGGAACCCACGGAAAGACCACCACATCCACCCTTCTTCTTTCAGCCCTTGAGGCATGCGGAGAAATGCCAGGCTTCATGATAGGCGGGGTGCCCGTTCAGAAAGAAAGAGGCTTTGGCATAGGCAAAGGCGAGTGGTTTGTTGTGGAAGGAGACGAGTACGATTCAAGCTTTTTCCAGAAGGTGTCAAAATTCCTCTTTTACAGACCCTTTTCAGCCATTATTACAAGCCTTGAATTTGACCATGCGGACATATTCGCTTCCCTGGATGATATTAAGGCCTCCTTCAACAAGTTCGCCTCGCTTCTACCAAAAGAGGGGGTTCTTGTTGCTTGTAGCGACTGGAAAGACGTAATGGATGCAGCAACTTATGCAAACTGCCCTGTCATCACCTATGGAATGAATGAAAACGCCCATTGGCAGATAAGGTCCCTAAAGACAGGAGAAGAGACGACAACCTTTAAGGCAATTGGGCCTGACGGACGCACACACAAGGTCTCCATTTCCCTTCCGGGGCGTCACAATGCCTTAAATGCCCTTTCTGTGGTGGCCCTTTGTGACACCCTGGGGCTAAATATGGATGGGGTGCTAAAGGGCCTTAGAGAGTGCAAGGGGGTCAAAAGACGCCAGGAAGTTAGGGGTAAGGTGGGAGATATGGTGGTCATAGATGATTTTGCCCACCACCCCAGGGCCGTCAGGGAAACCCTTGAGGCCCTAAGGGAAAGATTCAAGAAAGGGCGTATCGTTGCCATTTTTGAGCCAAGGACAAATACCAGCAGGAGGGCCATATTTCAAAAACGCTACGCCAACTCCTTTGGCGCAGCAGACAAGATTTATGTACGGCAGGTTCCGGACCCCGACAAGGCCCCTGAGGGTGACAGGTTTTCTTCTGAGAGGCTGGTTCTTGACCTAAAAGCCCGAGGTAAAGAGGCCATATTCTGCCAAAATGCAGGTGAAATAGTTGAACGCATCACAAGGGATTTTTCACCAGGTGACGTATTTGTCGTGCTTTCAAACGGGCCCTTTGAAAACATCCACCAAAGGCTCCTTGAAGGGCTAAAAAAGGCGGCGAACAAGTAGGTGAACACCAAAATTTTTCTTGAAAGAAGCCGATGTTCCTGGTCAAGGGCCAGAACCGGGTGCCTTTTTACAAGACACGGTGTCATAAAGACTCCTGTCTTCATGCCAGTTGGAACCCAGGCAAGCGTCAAGGCCCTGACCCCGGGGGAACTTGTTTCACTTGGCGCTCAGGTCATACTTGGAAACACCTATCATCTTTATCTCAGACCAGGCCATGAACTCATAAGGAAACTTGGCGGCCTACACAGGTTCATGAACTGGCACAGGCCCATCCTTACAGACAGCGGCGGATTCCAGGTCTACAGCCTTGCACCCTTTAGAAGGATTGAGGAAGAGGGGGCCACGTTCAGATCCCACGTAGATGGCTCCACACATCTTCTGACCCCTGAACTTGCCGTGGAGATACAAGAAGCCCTTGGCTCAGACATCATGATGGCCCTTGACACCTGCATTCCCTACCCTTCAACTCAAAAAGAGACGGAAGAAGCCACAGATCTTACAACCAGGTGGGCAAAGAGGTGCCTTGCCGCAAGGACAAGGCCTGAACTCCTTCTCTTTGGCATAGTGCAGGGAGGAATGT
>JALWYS010000131.1 GCA_027003115.1 Deltaproteobacteria bacterium
ACAAGCTCTGCTATCATCACTCCCTCGGGCACCTCAAGAAGGGAGCTTAACTCCCCCTTGTCAAGGGAAAAGACCATGTCCAGCACGCTTGGGTTGTACCCAAGGACAGGGGCCGGGCTTTTCTTTGAAAAAAGACCAGTTTCATTAAGTTTCATACCTGCCGTCTTGGCATAGCCTTCAAGGCCTCCCATCTCGATGATGGTATCGTAGGCCTTGTTGGCTGCATCCCAGACCATCTTCTTTACCTTCTTCTCCTTTAGCCTCTTAATTATAAGTGACCTTACCTCCTTAAGGGGCTTTGTCCGCTCAGGGCGAATGTCCTCAAGCCTTATGAGATGCCAGCCGAATCTTGTCTTTACAGGCCCGCTCACCTCGCCCTTTTTCATGGAGAAGACCTTTTCCTCAAAGGGCTTAACCATCATACCCTTGCTGAAAAAGCCAAGGTCACCGCCCTTTTTCCCAGAGACCTCGTCTTCAGAGTATTTCTTTGCAAGCTCGGAAAAGGACTTTCCTTTTTCTAACTGCTTCTTGATGTCCAAAAGCTCCTTCTTTTTTGCCTCAACTACTGTCTCATTTGCGTCCTGAGGAACCTTTAAGAGGATGTGGCTTGCCCGTCTCTTCTCAGGAACATGGAACTCGTCCTTGTGTTCCTGGTAGTAGTTCTTTATTTCCTGGTCAGTGACATTGGCAGAGGCCTCAAACTTCTTTTTTGAAAAGAGCAGGTACTTGAGCCTTATCTGGGGATCAGTACGAAACTCCTCCTTGTGGGATTCAAACCAGCTCTTGAGCTCTTTTTCAGTGGCATTTACAGAAGAGATGCAGTCGGAACTGTTCACCTTGACAAAATCCACATCTATTTCCGCATTCTTGTATTTAAAAAAGGAAAGGGCCTCGGAATCCGGGCAGTGAAGCCCGGCAGCCATTATGGTCTGGAGTTTTCTGGTGATCATCTCCTGACGAAGTTGCTGTTCAAAGTCTGCCGGTTTAAGCCCTGCGTTTCTAAGGGCCATCTGATAAAGCCTTACATCAAACATACCGTTTTGTTTAAAGGCAGGAATATTCAGTATGACCTGCTGTATCTCCTTATCTGTAACAGAAAGCCCAAGCCTTTTAGCCTCCTGCCTTATAAGCGCCTGATCTATGAGCTGGTTGAGCACCTGCTCCTTCACATTCATCTGCTTGAAGATGGCATCCGGAAGGGTTCCGCCGTACATGCGTCTTAGGCGCTCCACTGTGAGATTGTACGCCTTCTGAAAATCCTCTACGAGGATCTTCTCCCCGTTTACCTTTGCCATCACATCTAGCCTCTGGGACCTGAAGGTGCCAACACCCCAAAAGATGAATACCACCACAATGGCCCCAAGAATGAACTTCATGAGCCAAGAAGCGGCGTTTTTTCTGATTATCTCAAGCATTTTCCTAGATGTCTCTCCTCTCTAAAGTATTGGACCTTGAAACAGGACTGTAGGATGCCTTTTGAGGGCTTTAATGTCAAGAAAGTCCTGTAAAATGGTGTCCTTTAGAAACTTTTTGCCTGAAGTATACTAAAACATCATCGCCTGTAACTCCTCGTCCGAAGGGATTTCCCTTACCTCTACGGTTTCCTCCTGCCCCATAACCTGAACCACCCCCACAGTTATTGGGAGTTCCTTCTTTTTGGCGTACCTGGCGCAGATGGCAGCAGAAAGTTTTACATCCTCCCTGGCTCCCATTCTTCTAAGAATACAAAGTGGGCCTGCGCACTCCTTTGCCTTAAGAACAAGGTCTCCTTTTTCCAAAAGCCCTTCAAGGATGGCGTTTTCCGCCTTGTTTCTTCCAACCACCAGCCATGAACCACCAGGAAGAAGGAAATGGCGGCCTGTCTGGGCAAGAACACACTCCTTGACAGTAAAATCTGGCCACTTTTCAAAGATTGTCTTGAACCGTTTTGAAAGAATGGGATCGGCCAGGACGCAACCTCCTGCAGGTGCAGGATAATCCTTTATCCCAAAACTTTTTGCAAGCCGCATCTGCTCCTTTCTCGAGCGGCCTGTGATTGCCGGAAGCCGCGAGCGGTCCACAACTCCTTCAATCTCAGGAATGGTTTCTTTCAAAAACCTTGCACTAAGCGGCCTTAGAAGCAGACCCTCTGCCCCGCTATCCCTTTCTATTATCCTCAAGGTGTCTCTTCTTTGGGACATGGGCCTTTGCCCTAGCACCTCTCCTGTTGCTATAAAGGAGGCACCGAAGCTTTCCATGAGGGAAAGGGCCTTTTTCACCATGAGAATCTTGCAATCAATACACGGATTGAGGTAGCGGCCGTAGCCGTGGGCAGGCCTGGTTACCATCTTCAGGTATTCTTCTGTAATATCCACCACCTCAAGCCTTATGCCGTACTTTTGATAAACCTGCTCCCTGTATCTTTGGGCCTCTTTTTCATCCCTTAGATTATATGAAAAAAATGGCGTGATGAACTTGACTCCAATAACATCGATTCCCTGCTCCTGAAGGACCTTGCAGGCAAGTATGCTATCAAGCCCCCCTGAAAACAGGACCAAGCAGCTCCTTTGCATATTCTCTTGCCTTTCCGCTTTCTCCACCAAGCATCCTCGCTATCTCTTCAACCCTTTCCTCACCTTCAACCTGAAAGACCCGGGATACGGTATCTGACTGGCCCTGCTCCTTTTTAACAACGACATGGCTGTGGGCCAGGGCCGCTATCTGTGGAAAGTGGCTTATGGCAATCACCTGGGAGGTATCTGATATGGCCCTTAGTTTACGGCCCACCTTCTCTGCAACCTCTCCACCAAGGCCAGAGTCAATCTCGTCAAATATCAGGGTTTCACTGCCCTGGCTCCTGCCCATAACCACCTTGATAGCAAGAAGAAGCCTTGAAAGCTCACCCCCTGAGGCCACCTCTGTAAGGGGCTTAAGTTCCTGGCCAGGATTTGCACTAAAAAGAAAGGTTACCTTGTCCATGCCTGTTGCACCAAGATCCTCCACTGATGGCTCTAAAGGGCTGGCTACCTCCACCTGGAACCTTGCCCTTTTAAGATTAAGGTCCCTTAGCTGGTTTTGAACCGCCTCCTGGAAAAGGCGAGCCGCCTCCTTTCTCCTTTTGCTTATTCTTTTTGCCTCTTTCAGAAGGGTCTCACCCTTTTTCTCAAGGAGCCCCTTTGTATCCTCTATCTTCTCCTCAAGGCTGTCCACGCCAGCGAGCTCCTCTTGAATCCGGGCGCGGTATTCAAGGACGTCTTCAATGGAGGGGCCAAAACGCTTCCTGAGCCTTTTTAAATCAAAGAGACGCTCTTCCACCTGGCGCAACCTGCTGTCGTCCATGGGAAGGTTGTAGAGATAGTCCCTGATGGATGAGGCAACATCGTCTGCCTCAACAATTATTGAATCCATCTGGGAGCAAAGTTTTTGAAGGCCAGAATCAATGGATGAAAGCCTCTCAATTAGCCTTCTGCAAGAAGATAGCCCCTCAAGGACGTTTCCCTTTTCCCCGTAAAGCCTTTGAAAAAGCTCCTGGGCAAGGCCCCTTACCTTCTCACTCTGCCTTAGAAGTCTTCTTTCCTCCATGAGCCTGTCTTCTTCTTGAGGCTCCGGATCTATCTCGTCTATGATCCTTGCATCGTGAAGGAGCTCTTTCCTGTGGGCCTCGAGGTTTGCCTGTTTTTCAAAAAGGGTGTTAAGCTCCCCTTTAAGTTGCCTGAATTCCTTTAGCAGCAAGGAAAAACTTTCCGTCTCTATGCCAGCAAATTCATCAAGCCATCTGCGGTGAATATCCACGCTTAAAAGCCGCTGGAACTCATGCTGGCTGGCAAGGCTTAAAAGCAAAGTGGAAATATTCCTCAGGTCAGAAAGTGTGGTGATTACTCCATTAATAAAGACCCTGTTTTTTCCATCACGGGAGATAACCCTTCGTAAAATGAGTTCCTCGTCGCACTCTATACCTCGCTCATCAAGAATTTCCCTTACGTGATCACCTGCGTCAAAGACCGCCTGAATGGTGGCCCTTTTTCCTCTTTTTCCCACAAGCCTGCTGTCGCCCCGTGCACCCATTAACATGGTTAGCGCCTTTATCAATAGGCTTTTGCCTGCACCTGTATCTCCAGTCACAACTGTGAAACCTGGCGCAAAGAACACCTCTGCACGGTCTATTAAAATGAAATTTTCTATAACGAGCTCTCTAAGCATGTGCGCTATTGGACATTCGATGGTAAAAAACACAAGATAAACGAAGCACTCCTGGAGTCAACACCATCCACTTATGTTCTGGCAGAATCCATCAGTTATAGGCATACAAATTGCTTTTGAACATTAGCTGCGCACAATAAGCGTATGCAAAAGCCTATCTCAAATTGATAAAATGAGAGGGCCAATAAAAAGGAGGATTTGTTTATGAAAAAGGAGTTTGTTTGTTTGATGGCAGCAGGAATCATGGCTGGGGTGTCAGCTACTGCCGTGGCCTCTAATGGCCCTGAAACCATTAACCTGAAGGAAAAATATTCTGTAACTGGCAAGAAACCTGCAGTGATTTTCCCTCACAAGATACACCAGGGAAAACTTAAATGTGTGGAGTGTCACACATCTGACAAGGGTGGCACTCTTAAACTCAAGATCGAAAAGATAAAGGGCATGAGCAACGATTTCCACAAAAAATTCTGCTGGCCATGTCATGTAGAAAAGAAGGTGCCAAAGGGCAAGTCCTGCTCCACCTGCCACAAAAAGAAGTAGCAACACCTACGGGGCGGATTTCCGCCCCGTAGGTGTTGCTA
>JALWYS010000132.1 GCA_027003115.1 Deltaproteobacteria bacterium
CTCAGAACGGCCCACCTCATTGCAGGGGCCTTGGGCAGAGGCTCAAGCAGAGGACGCGTGTAATTTTAAAAAATGCAGTTGGCCTTTTTTCTTTCAGTGCAGGAACACGAAAAAAATTTTAAGTTTTAGGCCCTGTTAATAAAAAAATTTTAGCCCATAGGCCCCAGGCTATTTGAGCTTTTTTTCCTCTTTTTTGACCTCTTTCAACTTCTTTTTGTAATATTTGAGGCACTGCTTGATAAATCTTTGCTGCCCCCTTTTGGAGGTAAGGTTTTCCCTTTCCACAGGCGCATCCCAGCAGGCAAGAAGGATGAGCTTTATTGGCAGGTTCATGTCCATCAAGCAATTGATCTTGCTCTCATAGTATTCCTTTTCCACCTGGAGCTTTATGCGCTTGTTCTTTGTTATTGCCGTGATAGGAAGTTCCTTTTTTGCAGTAGCAAGATTCATTTTCACACCTGCCTTTCTTTCTGGTCTTGTCTTTCTTTAATGCAAAGTTTTTGCCAGATTTGCTGGGAAGAGGTGCATAAAATTCGTAAATTATCCCCATAATTGAACCGATAAAACAAACTAGGAAGAAATTTTTTTCTAAAAAGGGAATCTTTTTTCACACAAAATATGAAAAAAAATGTCGCCATAATAGATCTCAACACCCAAAGACGGAAAAAGGAGATCATCTCAAGGATAAAAAGGATTCCTCCACTTCCAGCCGCTGCCCAGGAAGTACTGACCATTGTTGCACAAAATCCCCAGGATATAAGGCGTCTTGAGCAGGTGATAATGCATGACCCTTCCCTGTCATCACAGCTTCTAAAGGTGGCCAACTGCGCTGCCTACTACCCTGCCACCCGAATAACCACCATACACCGGGCAATTGTTTTCCTTGGGTTTTCAGAGGTGCGCAGTCTCGCCTTGAGCCTGAGTATTTCCAGTGTCTTCAAGGGCAAGAAATCAAAAACCGGCTTTGACAGGCAAAAGTTCTGGGAACATTCCATAGCAACCGCCATGATCAGCAGAATAATTGCAGGAGAGCTTGAGCTGGAAGAGACCGATGTCTATTTCACCTGCGGCCTGCTTCACGACCTGGGAAGGGCCGTCATGGATACCTGTTTTCCAAAAGAGTGGAAACAGATAATCGAATATGCCAACGAAAACGAAAGCTCCTTAATCGCGTCTGAAAGGGAATTCGGATTCCCACACAACATTATAGGTGCGTGGCTAGTCAAGAACTGGGATCTCCCCCCCATTTACTACAGGGTGATTGCAAGCCATCACTTGCCTCCAGGACACCCTCACTTCAACACCGATGGTGCAGTTATCCAACTTGCAGACTACTTGAGTCACGAACTTGGGATTGGACTTTACGTGCGTCCTCATTGTAACATGGCTGCCCTGGCAAACTACCTTGGCCTTGGGCAGGAACGCATGGTGCTCCTCCAGGAACACATAAAAAAACTTGCTGAGATCGCTGAAGCTATCTCCATGGGAATGCTTTAGTACATATCTTTGCCCTCATAAGGCCTTCAAAGGGCCAAAATCAGCCCTCTGCTGCCTTTTGAAGGTCAATGATGCCGTCTGTGCCAGGATAATCCTTTTTGGCGTACCTTGTTATGTCCGTAAGTTTGTGGACCAGTTCACCAAGGTGCTCCACCTGTCTTTCAAGTCTGAGAAGCGGCTTTTTGTCAAGAGAAGATGCGGAGGAGCGAAGCAGCTCGCAGTTTAACAACATGGCCTGAAGGGGTTGACTGAATTCATGAGCCACAGCCCCGGCCATCTCAACGATTCCTTCAAGACGCTGCTGCTCCAGCAGAGCCCTTTGTGCTTCCTTGAGCTCTGTTATATCAAGAATCAAAACGGCAACCTCCGTTCCTTCTGGCCTTTTGGCAGAAGAAATCAGAAACCACCTTCCTGAATCCTTATGGAAGTATTCGAAGTTGCCCTTGTTTTTACTAAGAGTTCTGTCCTTTATCAGCCCCTCGTCAAACGGAAGCCTTTTTAGCCTTGAATCCTCTGAAAGACGAAAAAGGTCCCAGGTGGACTTATTGGCCCACTGGATATTCCCTTCCATGTCAACTATTACAAGACCTGCCCCAATCTGGGCAATAACGGTTCCCCAGAGCTCCCTTTCCAGGCTTACCCTCTTTTCTATACCCGCTATTTCAACCGCCCTTTGGATTATGTCCTTTAACTCCTTGGCATCAACAGGTTTCTCAAGGTAGGAAAAGGCCCCTTTTTTCATGGAAATCACGGCATCGTCCACCTTACCATATGCTGTCATGATAATGACCGGGACAAAGGGCGCTATCTCCTTGATCTTTGAAAGAAGCTCCACGCCCTTTAATCCATCCATCCTCTGGTCAGTGAGCACCAGATCGAAATCCCCCTTTTTAAAAAGAGCCAGGGCCTCAATAGGGTTGTCACATGAAGTGACCTGAAGGCCCATGAGCTCAAGACGCATTTTCAACACGGTAAGGATGTTTTCGTCATCATCCACTAAAAGAATCTTCTTGGTAGACATGGCTTTTTCCCTTGAATAAATTGACAAATCTCCAACTTTCTTTATAAGCAAACAATATACCCTAACAAAAAAAATGAAACCTGCGAACCCTGATTCAATAAAAAAAATAGTGACGGCACTGGCCTCTGATATAGGCCCACGGCCAATAAGAAGACCCGAAAAGCTCAAGGAGGCCAGGGACTTCATAAGGGATTACCTGGAAAATCTTGGAATGGCTGTTTCCCTGCAACCTGTGATTTACAAAGGGATTGAGTACCACAACGTCATCGCATCAAGCAGTGGAATGGACCCCCTTTCAAGGCGAAACAAGGCAGTTCTGGTGGTTGGTGCCCACTATGACACCGTAGCATCTACACTAGGAGCAGACGACAATGCCAGCGGAATTGCTGCCCTTTTAGAGACTGCAAGAATTCTTTCTTCCTCTCAATTGGACAACGTTATTTTTTCTGCCTTTTGTATGGAAGAGCCTCCGGTTTTCCGGACAAAAAACATGGGAAGCTACTGGTATGCCAAACACCTTAAAAATATTGGCCAGGAGCTCATGGGCATGATTTGCCTTGAGATGGTGGGTTATTTTTCTGAAAGACCGGGAAGTCAGAAGTACCCGTTTCCGCTTATGAACAGAATATATCCGGATAGAGGCAACTTCATAGCAATTGTGGGGAACCTGAAATCAAAGGACTTCACCCTGACCCTAAAAGAACTCTTTAAAAAACACAGCGGCCTCCCTGTTGAATCGCTGAATGCCCCTGCCATAATGCTGGGTATTGACTTTTCTGATCATTGGGCATTTCAGAAGCTCGGCTATAAGGCCGTAATGGTCACGGACACTGCCTTTTACAGAAATCCAAATTATCACAGGCCTTCTGACCTTCCATCCACGCTGACATATGAAAAGGCCGCCCAGGTTGTGGACGGCCTTGCAGGTTCAATTCTTGATCTGTGCACTCCAGGGACCTAATCCCTGTGCCACTTTATACGAACGGTCTTTTCCCCGTCACCATATTCGAGATTGTACTCACCTTGATAAGATCGCCTTATCGCCTCCCCTATCCGCTTGGCAAGATGTATTCCTGTTACCAACACCTCTATAGAATCCCCATTCTGCCTGATTTCCATGAGCCTCTCAAGGGGATGTTCCGCCTTCTCTGCTTTTTCCTCGTTTTTGATGAGATTTAATATCTCACTGCCGTGGCTTTTGAGAAACCTGCCGCTAAGACTTATAGTTCCGGCTGGCATTTTTTCCTTTATCCTTCTGCAGGCTGGACACAAGGCCTTGTTGGCCTTCTCAGGTTTCTCCTCCATCCATACCCATCGGCCTCCAGAATATACGCAGCCGCAACTGGTACAGACAGTGGGTTCAGGAAACTTCTCTGTTGACTGGTAAGGATCATGCCTTTTTTCTTTTACCAGCCTGTCAAGCCTGCCAAACTTGCCCTTGTCCATAAGCACCTCCTAGGCTTTTTAGTTGATGGACGACCTTGTGCTAACCTTTCTGTCAAAAAGGTAGGCACCAGATACCCCCGGAACAAGAGTGGAAGTGTGAAATCGACTATTTTTTTTCATAGGTGCCCATGAGTACCGCCTCGGCCAGAACGTGACCGTTCATGGCAGCCTCAAGTTCATCCTTTGTGGGACGCTCAAGGCGATCCAGTACGGTATCAAGGGCATAGAGCTTGAAAAAATACCTGTGACGCCCTATTGGTGGGCAGGGGCCTCCATACCCGGTCCTATGCCAGTCATTAAGCCCAGATCTCACCCCTGGTGGAAGCTCGTTTTCCTTCACTCCCTCTGGAAGGTCCGTAACTTCAGGCGGGATGTTGAACAACACCCAGTGCACCCAAGTCATTTTTGGATTAGCCGGATCTGGCGCATCCGGGTCGTCCACAATGAGAACAAGGCTTTTGGTGCCGGAAGGCACCCCGCTCCAGGAAAGAGGCGGCGAGATATCCATACCCTGGCAGGTATACTTTGAGGGTATCTCTTCGCCATTTTTAAAGGCTTGTGACGTTAATTGAAATGACATGGCAACCTCCCCAAAACACAGGTTAAAGGCCATGAACAAGAAGACTGACACGATATAGGAAAAGGACAAATAACTTCTCATCTCAACTTTCGGACTTGTATTTCCCCCTCATCTAACGTCCTGAATTGTTTGCCATAGTGGTGTGGCTGGGTGCAGTAAGTGGATAATGGATTTCACTACAATGTCTGTTACTAGGCTGCATAGCT
>JALWYS010000133.1 GCA_027003115.1 Deltaproteobacteria bacterium
GACTGAGAATTTTGGTAGCTGTCAGGTAATTAAAACAAGGGAATAGGTGGAAGTTAGATGGCACGATATTTTTTCTTCAGGCATCCGCTTGAGCAGGAAAAGCGTCCCGGAAGGTGGCCCTTTCTTTCAAGCTACCGCGCGGAAACAGGAGGCAAGGGCCTTGTAAGCAGAGAAGGTTTTTTAAATATCGACAGCAAGGCACCAGGCGTTTTGAACTCCAACATGGATCCCTGTGTCTTTTCAGACCCGTTGCCCTGGTTTCTTGCCCATTGCCGCCTGGACAGCATTAGGAAGGAACACAACCGCGTATTGCTTGCCTCAGGGGGGCAGGGAGGTCTCCTTTCCCAAGAAGCAGTAGCTGGGGACGTGATATTTTTTGGAGGCTGCCTGTGCCATAATAGCGAAGAGTGCAGGGCTTGCAAAAGCCCATGCAAGCGAGGCTACCTCTGGATTGATACGGTGTTTACCGTGCTGGGAAAGGTGGAGCTTCCAACCTCCAAGGGCAAGGAAGAACTTTTTGAGCACGCAATCCACACTCAGGAAGGATATTCCAGGTTCAGGGCAGACATGTCTCAGGGGTTGGAAATAGAGCTTCCAGGGACGTTATCCGAATTTAAGAACACCAGGGCCTGGCGTTTTAACCTGAAGGATTGCCTGGGTTCACACATGTATGTGGATTACCAGCCATACTACATGCTGCTGGCCAGGCCTGAAGGCAGTTTTATACCCCTATCTGGTCAGGAAAGGGCCACATGTCCGCTATTGACCAAAAGGATAAGTTTGTTTCATCTGGATATCGAGACCAGCGGGCTTGGTGAGGTGGGGTGCCTTTTGCAGGATACGGCTGTCAGAGGATTGGGGGTGGCAGAGCTTACGGCTTCACAGGGGCAAGGGCTCATGGATAAGGTCCTTGAGGCCTCAAGCGCCAGGGTCAAGCAGATAGAAAGGCTATTCCGTTTTGCACCGTCTGATTTACCTTCTTATGGTATAAGGCTTGCCGATGTTATCACACGCCTTGGCTACACCCAAAGGGAGGTGGCATCCTGGGGTGAAATACAGTTTGCAAGCCTCAATAAGATCGCCAAGGGCAAGATTCCGCCTACTATCAGGACCCTTTCTCGCATTGCAAAGATTCTTGGTGTACAGATAAGGGATCTGGTTGACGAAGCAGAGGGAAGTGGCAGGTCCTTTTTTCACGAGATCGCCAAGTGCTCAAATGTGGTTAAGGCAAAAAGGGCCCCGGCTTCAAAAAATCCATGTAAAAGGATTCATGTCTTAGGTTCTGATTGCAGGCTAGAAGACACTCCCACGCCCGTGCCTTGGCATGGCTCAATTATGGGGGCAAGGGCGGTGTTCATTGGAAAGGAGCCGGGACGTACATGGTATAACCCAAGGGTTCCAAGGTTTTCTGAAAAGTGGTTTCCTGGAAAGGTAGAGGATTTTTACCAGTCAGATTTTGCCAGGGCAAAACGCATAATCCTGGATGAGACAGTGGAGTGGGCTCTTATTCAGGGCCAACGTCTGTTCTCAGGAGGGGATGCCAGGCCGCTTTCAGATATAGCAGTGACGTACCTGTGTCACTGTCACGGTGACATTCAAGGTCACCCCCACTACCTGGCTGCATGCATGAAGCGATATGGGAAAAGGCTGCTGGATTTGAGTGCGGGGCTATGTGTTGTGGCGCCAGAGTGCCAGAAGGAGGTAAGGGCGCTCCTAAGGGGCCGCTGTCATGCAGAGGTGGAGGAGGATGGAAACAGGCTGTTTTTTTATCCTTCCCGTAATGAAGAACCCCTCCTGGAGGTGGAGGGGAAGGAATCAGGAACGAGGTTTGTTGAGATACTTTCTGCAACGAGGTTTCGGCCCAGGATAGTGTTGTATCCAAAGGAAAGGGACCTGGTTTCAATGTCCTCCCGGTGGCTTGACGCCCTCGGCTGTTACTTGAGTGAAACAGGGGTCAGGCAGCTCCTCCCCTTTATTTTGCAGGATGATTATAGAGAAAAGTGGGCAAGGGCACTATTTCACAAGACAACAAGATGCCCTGAGATCAGGCGTTTTGTTAGGGGACAAAGGGAAAACCCATGCAGGGAACTCTTTTTCAGTTACGAGGCAGGTGGCCTTGAAGAAATTTATGCCCCATTGCCGTGGATAGGAGACATCGTAAGGGCAAAGGTCCTTTTTGTGGGACTGAAGGCCCCGCTGATAAAGGGTGAGAAGCCACCGTGCCTTGATGGAATTTCTGACCCTGTGCTTAAGGGATACGTTCAAAGGCTTATAGGCCTGAACAAGGCGCCCATTTCCATGATGAAGGGGATGCTTGCAGGTCTTCTAAAGATGAATCGGACTGCCCTGGATCTTCTGGGCCAAGAAGATCTTCAGGCGGTCATGGCCTTTGCGCCGGTTGTCAACTGCAGAAACCGCATAAAGGAAGGGCCATTTCCCGTGGTGGTGCTAAGGACATGTAGCAGCAGATACCTGGAGTGGAAGCTGGCTC
Organism: Deltaproteobacteria bacterium; assembly: GCA_027003115.1. Classification (GTDB taxonomy): domain Bacteria; phylum Desulfobacterota; class Dissulfuribacteria; order Dissulfuribacterales; family QOAL01; genus JAADCZ01. The sequence continues at coordinate 2,492 of JALWYS010000133.1, forward strand.
TTTCAGGGGCAAATCTTGTTTTCATTGTGGGGACGAAGGCGTGTTCCGCAATTATGGACTTATGTTCCATAAGCAGGGAGGTCGGCAGAGGTTTCGTTCACGTAATGCCAAGCCTGCACAAGGTCATGGTGTTCCTGCCCAATATGAAGTCAGGGATAAAGAATCTTGCAGAAGAGGATAAAGAGATAATAAGGCCTTATTTCCAGCAGGTGAGGCAGTATGTTCATGGTCTAATTAGTAATCGTCTAAGAGGCATGAAAAGGTCCTTAAAGGCCTGATCCTTCGAGTTGTTAAATGGAAACAATATTTTTTGTCCAGTCCTGTTGGATATTTTATGATTATTTAAAATACGTCATAAAAGGTATTAATGGAGGTATTATGAAAGAAAAAAATCTTAGAAAGGAGTTATCTAAAGTCCTAAGGCCAGGTCTTTCGGAAGCCCATATTCATGCAGACCTGATACGCCGGTACAAGGAGCTAGAAGCCAGATACAAAGAAATCCAACAAAAGGAGTCCATGGAATCGGGTGAATCTTCGGAATCACAACAGTGCAATGAGGAACCGGAGTCTTTAGACCCGCTCTCGGAACTGAAAAAGACATTGGAAACGTCAAGTGTAAGGAAAATATCCAAAATAGCAGATCCGGATGTGGCAAAACGGATAGAGGGAATTGTGGAAGAACTCGACGAACCAGGAATCTTTCTCGAAAAGTACAGAGAGGGAATAAGCAAGTGCTTGGATAGTGATTTCATGGAGAAACTTTTCAATCTCATCCAAGAAAGGTTTCCAGGAAGGGAGAATGAAAGCAAGATGCTTTTAATGAATTTTTTGCAGACCTTTACTGGCTCTCGCGTTAGAAAAAGTCCTCTTCTGGTTGGTCCTCCAGGGACTGGGAAAAGCTACTTTGCAGATGTTTTGACAGAAGCACTCAGGGAACTCGGAATAAAAGCCGTTATTCACAGGTTCTGTTGTTCTGATTCCAGGATTGGAGCTGAACAGTTCGATATGCAGGTTTTTGGCACCTCGGCTCACTACTCCAATGGGTCACCCTCCACCCTGACTACTCAGGCAATAAAGAAGGACACACAGGTCATCGTTGTCCTTGTTGATGAGGTTGAAAAAGGGCTTCCAGAGAACCTTTCAAGTCTGTTGAGCCTGCTTGATCCCCAACAGCCATTACAGGATACATTTCTAAAAGAAGTCTTTCCACACCTGGAACACGACCTTCGCTTTAAAACAATATTTATACTCACGGCGAACAACCAGGGGCCAATTGAAGAGATCCCAGAGCTCAAAGACCGCCTGATTTTCCTGCCCTTTAGGGAATACCATCCAAATGAACTTGTTGATATAGGAGTGAAGATTAGCAAAAAATTTTTTTCAGACCGTCTTACATGCCTGGACAACGGGGTAAAAGAACAAGAGCTTCGACAGGTAGCCTGTGAAATAGTTAAAAATGCCCGTTCTGCAAATGAACAGCTTACCTTGAGAACCCTCCTGCATCTTATGGAAATTAAATTTCTGGAAAAGGGTTATCCCTTTTTGAAATGCCATCCCGGAACAATAACCAGGTCTAGAAAGCCTCGTAAAATAGGCTTTATTGCAAATTAGACCAGTGCGGACCCAATAAAAACCAAGCCCGGAGGTAAAATATGAATATTTCAAAATCAGAGTTCATCAGGGGAATAAAGTGCCCAAAGTCCCTCTGGCTTCACAAAAAAGGCCATGTTGTGAAGGACCCAGTGGATGAGGAACTTAAGGCAAGATTAGCCCTGGGAGCAGAGGTTGGCAAACACGCCCAGAAACTCTTTCCCCATGGGAAAGAGATACCTTTCAGAAGGGGTGATTTTTCTGCCATGATCAGGCAGACACGGAAGTGGATAGAAGAGGGTCAAAAGGTAATCTTCGAGGCTGCACTTTCAGCTAGAAGCGGATTTGCCATGGCCGACATACTCCTGGGTACAGGGACGGGCTGGAATATCTATGAGGTGAAGTCAACTACAAAGGTAAAAGATTATCATAAATACGACCTGGCCTTTCAATATTACGTCTTTTTAAATGCAGGACTGTCCATGGAAAAGGCCTTTTTGATTCATTTGAACAGGGAATATGTCAGGGAAGGTGCCCTTGACCCTGGAAGGCTTTTCATAATGGAGGAAATCACAGATGAGGTTTTAGGCCTACAGGAATACATCAAGATCCATCTTGAGAAGTTTTTAAAGATGT
>JALWYS010000134.1 GCA_027003115.1 Deltaproteobacteria bacterium
CTGGTCGTGGAACGGTTGTTACCGGAAGGGTAGAGCGCGGAATCATTCACGTTGGAGATGAGGTAGAGATAGTAGGTCTTCGTGAGACCCAGAAGACGGTTTGTACTGGTCTTGAGATGTTCAGGAAACTTTTGGATGAGGGTCGAGCCGGAGACAACATAGGAGTTCTTCTTCGTGGAATAAAGCGCGACGAGGTAGAAAGAGGCCAGGTGGTAGCGGAGCCTGGGAGCATAACGCCTCATAAGAAGTTTGAGGCAGAGGTGTACGTACTTTCCAAGGAGGAAGGTGGGCGTCATACACCGTTTTTTGCCGGATACCGTCCTCAGTTTTACTTCAGGACCACGGATGTTACGGGGATAGTGGAGCTTCCTGAGGGAGTAGAGATGGTGATGCCAGGAGACAATGTAAAGATAACAGCGGAGCTGATACAGCCTATAGCCATGGAAGAGGGTTTGAGGTTTGCCATCAGGGAAGGTGGACGCACTGTTGGTGCAGGCGTTGTCAGCAAAATTATTGAATAAGTTTTTCTAACTTAAGGAGTGCGATTGGGATGATGGTCCCTACACAGAGAATAAGAATAAGGCTCAAGGCCTACGATCATAAGCAGCTTGATAAGTCGCTCAATGAAATAGTGGACACGGCGCGAAGGACTGGGGCAAGAATTGCAGGTCCCATCCCCCTTCCTACTCGAATAAGTCGCTATACAGTGCTGAGATCGCCTCACATTGACAAGAAGTCAAGGGAACAGTTTGAGGTGCGCACCCATAAAAGGCTGGTTGACATACTTGAGCCAACCCAGCAGACCATTGATGCGTTAATGAAGCTTGAGCTTTCAGCAGGCGTTGACGTGGAAATAAAACTTTAATCGGGGACTACAGTAATGGCTGGTATTAGTGCCCTTATGGGTAAAAAAATAGGGATGACCAGGGTATTTGGCGAAGACGGCTCAAGCGTACCTGTTACGGTGCTTGAAGTTGGCCCCTGTGTTGTCCTGCAGAAAAAGACTACCGACAAGGAGGGCTACAATGCCCTTCAAATAGGTTATTGGGAAAAACCCCTTAAGAGACTTAACAAGCCCTTAAGAGGGCATGTGGAAAAGGTTGGGGCAGAGACAGGGTTCAGGTTCATACGTGAAATACCAGTTGAGAATCCTGACGACTTTGAGCCGGGCCAGAAACTCACCCTTTCTGACGTAGATATCAGTCAGCTGGTTGATATCGTGAGCGTAACCAAGGGCAGGGGATTTGCTGGAACAGTCAAAAGACATGGTTTTTCAAGAGGACCCATGGCCCATGGTTCCAAGCACCATAGGGCAGTTGGTTCTACGGGTATGAGCGCTTACCCTTCCAGAGTGCTAAAGGGCAAGAAGATGCCAGGTCGAATGGGAGGAAAGCGCAAGACAGTAAAGAATTCACTCATAGTTGACGTTCGCCCAGAAGAAAACCTTCTACTGGTAAAGGGCGGAGTAGCAGGGGCCAGAAATCAGATGGTTCTGGTCTATTTTAAATAGGATGCAGGAGACAGGGCAAATTATGGCTACCCTGGCAGTTTATAGTTCACAAAAAGAAAAGGTGGGGGACATTGATGTCTCCGATGCGGTTTTTGGTATTGAGCCAAAAATTGGTGTCCTTCACGAAGTTGTTAAATGGCAGCTTGCAAAGAGGCGTCGCGGTACGGCCTCGACGAAGACCAGATCGGAGGTGCGTGGTGGTGGCCGCAAGCCTTGGCGGCAGAAGGGTACAGGCAGGGCCCGAGTGGGCACAATACGCGCTCCTCACTGGAGACATGGAGGAGTGGCCCATGGCCCTAAGCCCAGGGATTATTCCTACAGCCTTCCAAAGAAGGTGAGAAAGCTTGCCCTTAAAATGGCCCTTAGTGACAAGGTGGCCTCTGATCGCATCTTTGTGCTCAAGGATTTGGGCATAGAGGAAATAAAGACCAAGCAAGTTGCCCAACTTTTAAAGGCCTTTGGATGCGACAAGGCCGTGGTTGTTACCAGCGACAGGGATGAAAAGGTGGAGCTTTCCGCCAGGAATATTCCCGGGGTGAAGGTTCTGGCTGAAAAGGGTATCAACGTATACGATCTTCTCAAATATGAATATCTCCTAATTGAGGAAAAGGCCGTTCAGAACCTTGATGAGAGGCTAAAGTAATGAAGGATATATATTCGGTAATAAAGTCTCCCATATTAACGGAGAAGGCCACTATACATAATGAAAAATACAACCAGATCTTCCTTGCGGTTGACAGGCGTGCCAACAAGATAGAGGTGAAAGAGGCGGTAGAGAAGGTGCTTAACAAGAAGGTGCTTGCCGTCCAGATACTCAACAGGAAGGGAAAGAAAAAAAGAAGTGGCAGGTTTGTGGGAAAAAGGCCTGATACCAAAAGGGCCATAGTACGGTTATATCCTGATGAAAAATTTGATCTTTTTGAGGGTGCGTAATGCCAGTTAAAAAGTACAAGCCTACTTCACCAGGAAGACGCTTCATGAGCGTCGTAGTTGATGAAGAGCTTTCAAAGAAGGAACCTGAAAAGTCCCTGCTTGAACCCCTTAAGAAAAGCGGTGGAAGAAATACATACGGGCGCATAACGAGCAGACACAGGGGCGGAGGCCACAAACGCAAATACAGGGTCATCGATTTCAAAAGAAACAAGCTTGGAGTACCAGCCAAGGTTGCGGCCATTGAATATGACCCAAACAGGAGCTCAAGGATTGCACTTCTCCACTATGCAGATGGAGAAAAAAGGTATATACTCGCCCCTCTTGGTCTTAAAACCGGCGATCAGGTCATATCAGACGAGGTCACCGATGTTAAGCCAGGAAACTCAATGCCGCTTAAGAATATTCCCCTTGGTACCCTGGTCCACAATATAGAGATGAGGCCGGGCAAGGGGGGGCAGGTGGTAAGAAGTGCCGGGACTGCTGCCCAGGTCATGGCCAAGGAGGGCAGATACGTCCAGATACGTCTTCCAAGTGGCGAGGTTCGAATGTTCCTTGAAGATTGCAGGGCTACTATAGGACAGGTTGGAAACCTCGACCATGAAAATGTCTCCATAGGCAAGGCCGGAAGAAGCCGCTGGCTTGGAAGAAGGCCAAGGGTCAGGGGCGTTGCCATGAACCCGGTGGATCATCCTATGGGTGGAGGCGAGGGAAAGTCCTCTGGAGGACGGCATCCGTGCAGCCCCTGGGGATGGCCCACCAAGGGTTATCGTACAAGGGGTAAGAAGCCGAGCGACAGGTTTATTGTACGTAGCAGGCATAAGAAGTAATTGGTCTTATAAAAGGAGAGTAGGCTAGTGCCAAGATCAGTTAAAAAAGGACCGTTTGTAGACGAACATTTGATGAAGAAGGTCAGAAAGGCCCTGGAGACCAACGACCGTAAGGTCATAAAGACATGGTCCAGGCGCTCCATGATCATTCCTGACATGGTTGGATTGACCTTTGCTGTTCATAATGGAAGGAAGTTCATTCCTGTTTTTATTACTGAGAACATGGTCGGTCACAAGCTGGGTGAGTTTGCACCCACCAGGACTTTTTACGGCCACGCTGCAGATAAAAAATCCAAGGTAAAGAAAAAATAGGAAGGTTTATCATGGAGGCTAGGGCAATAGGCAAGTTCAGGCGTATTTCGCCGCAGAAGGCCAGGCTGGTGGCTGATCTTATCAGGAACAAGCCAGTGGACGAGGCCATGCAGATAGTGAGTCTGTCTCCCAAGAAGGGAGCTCGCATTATCAAAAAGGTCTTGGAATCCGCGCTGGCCAATGCCACTGAGAACATGAATCTTGATATGGATAGCCTTTATGTGAAAAAGATATGCATAGATCAGGGTCCGCAGCTTAAGAGATGGCGTCCAAGGGCCATGGGGCGGGCATACGGCATAAGGCACAGGCTTTCACACATCACAATAGTTTTGGACGAATATTAGTCAGCTGTACTGGGAGGCAATTTTGGGTCAGAAAGTAAATCCAATTGGACTTAGACTGAAGATTACGCGTTCATGGGATTCCAAGTGGTTTGCAAACAAGGAATATCCTAGGCTTGTTCTTGAGGACCACAACATAAGAAAGCATGTAAAAGAGCGCATGGCCCATGCAGGAATCTCAAAGGTGGAGATTGAGAGGGCTGCCAAGAGGGTAAGGGTACGGATTCATACGGCACGTCCCGGTATAGTGATTGGAAAAAAGGGAGTGGAAATAGAGGCACTAAAGAAGAGCCTGGAAAAGATAGCCACTGGTCCAGTTTTAATCGATATCACCGAGGTGAGAAGGCCTGAGCTTGATGCGCAACTTGTGGCAGAAAACGTTGCCGCCCAGCTGGAAAGAAGGGTCTCCTTTAGGCGGGCCATGAAAAGGGCTGTGGGGCTTGCCCTTAAGTTTGGGGCTCAAGGCATCAGGATCGCCTGTTCTGGCAGGCTTGGTGGTGCCGAGATGGCAAGGCGTGAATGGTACCTTCAGGGTAGGGTACCCCTTCATACCCTGAGGGCAGATATTGACTATGGTTTTACCGAGGCGCTTACAACCTACGGTGTGATTGGCGTAAAGGTTTGGATATTCAAGGGCGAGGTACTGCCTGATAAGGAAGCAGAGTACGTATCAGCAGATATATAAGCAGGTGAGAAAAGATGTTAGCACCTAAAAAAATAAAGTATCGCAAGCACCAAAAAGGTCGCATAAAAGGGGTTGCCCAAAGGGGTAATCAGTTGAATTTCGGCGATTTTGGCCTCAAGGCCTTGGGAAGGGGCAGAATCACCGCACAACAGATAGAGGCGGCCCGTATTGCCATAACTAGGCATGTGAAGAGGAAGGGCAAGATTTGGATAAGGATATTTCCCGATAAGCCTGTTACCAAAAAACCTGCTGAAACGAGAATGGGAAAAGGTAAAGGTGGAGTGGAATTCTGGGTGGCTCCGGTGAAGCCAGGACGCATCCTCTACGAGATGGAGGGTGTTGATGAAAAGACGGCCAGGGAGGCTCTTAGACTAGCATCGCATAAGCTTCCTATACCAACCAAAATCGTCAGCAGGAGCAGTATGGCATGAGTTCGGCAGACAAGTTGAGGGAAATGACCATAGAAGAGCTAAGGAAGAAGGATCAAGACCTTCGCAAGGAACTTTTCAATCTGCGTTTTCAGCACGCAACACACCAGTTGGAGAATACAGCAAGGCTGAAAACGGTAAGGCGTGAAATTGCAAGGGTAAACACAATAATTAGAGAGAAACAGCTGGAGGGTGCTGAGGTCTGATGGAAAAGGCAAAGGGATTACGCAGGACGCTTACCGGCAGGGTTGTTAGCGACAAGAACGATAAAACGGTTACGGTTGTAGTAATCAGGAGATTCAGGCACCCTATCTACGGAAAGTTTGTCCAGAGAAGAAAGAAATACATGGCCCACGACCCCAAGAACGAGTGCAACGTGGGTGACAAGATAACCATAGAAGAGCATCGGCCCTTAAGCAGGAAAAAACGCTGGATTGTCAGGGAAATTGTGGAGCGGGCCGTTTAATTATCATTGCGAGGTATTTGAAAAATGATCCAGCAGGAAACCAAGCTCAACGTAGCAGACAATTCAGGAGCCAAAAAGGTTCTGTGCATAAAGGTTCTTGGTGGTACCAGGAGACGGTATGCAAGGGTAGGAGACACCATTGTAGTGTCGGTAAAAGAGGCTATACCAAACTCCAAGGTCAAAAAGGGAGATGTGGCCCGCGCGGTGGTGGTTCGTACCAAGAAAGAGATTCCCAGACCTGATGGTTCATATATACGATTTGATGAAAATGCTGCGGTCTTGATAAATCAGTATGGGGAGCCAGTTGGTACCCGCATTTTTGGGCCAGTGGCCAGGGAACTTAGGGCAAAGAGATTCATGAAAATAATCTCATTGGCTCCAGAGGTAATATAGATCAGGGGACTTGAAGCAGATGAAGGTTACAGAAAAGAAAAAGACCTACCTGAGGAAAAATGACCGGGTAATGGTTATGGCCGGCAAGGACAAGGGCAAGGTGGGCAGAATTAAGCTCATGGACTTGCGCAAATACCGGGCCATCGTTGAGGGTGCCCAGATTATCAAGAGGCACACTAAGCCTGGTCCCAGGAGCTCCGGTGGTATCATTGAAAAAGAGGCCCCCATCCATATTTCAAATTTAATGCTGATCTGCCCCAAGTGTACGGATCCGGTGAGGATTTCTAGAAAGGTGCTGGATGACGGCACCAAGGTGAGGATCTGTAAGAAATGTGGGGAAGTCATACCAACCGAGAGTAAGTAGCCTTTGGGAGGCATTTTGAGAATGTTAAGTGTTGAAGAGAGATATCACCAGGAAGCCGTTCCAAAGCTCATAGAGGAGTTTGGATACAAGAATAAGATGCAGGTACCCAAAATCGAGAAGGTGGTGCTGAATATGGGCCTTGGTGAGGCCATTCAAAATGCCAAGATTCTCGATTCTGCTGTGGAAGAACTCGCACAGATCGCGGGTCAGAGGCCGGTTATAACTCGTGCACGAAAATCAATAGCGGCCTTTAAGCTCAGAGCCGGGATGCCCATTGGGTGCATGGTCACCTTGAGAAAAAAACGTATGTACGACTTCTTGACCAAGCTTATAAATATAGCCATTCCGCGTATCCGTGATTTCAGAGGGATTTCAAGAAAGGCTTTTGACGGACGAGGAAACTACAGTCTGGGAATAAAGGAACACATTATCTTTCCGGAAGTCGACTATGACAAGATAGACAAAATTAAGGGTATGAATGTAACCATTGTCACCACAGCTGATACAAATGAAGAGGCCCTTTGCCTCCTTGAGGCAGTGGGCATGCCTTTCAGAAAGTAGGAGGATATCTTGGCAAGAAAAGCTTTAATGGAGAAGGTGAAAAGGGAACCCAAGTTCAAGGTGCGGAAATATAACAGGTGTCCCATATGTGGCAGGCCAAGGGCCTATTTGAGAAAGTTTGGCCTTTGCAGGATATGTTTCAGAAAGATGGCCTCCTTTGGGCAGCTGCCAGGAGTTACAAAATCTAGCTGGTAATTAATCACGATTAAAGGTGTAGTCTTATGTCAATGACTGATCCAATAGCAGATATGCTGACAAGAATAAGAAATGCTGTGAGGGCAGGACATGAGAAGGTGGACATACCTGCCTCACGTCTAAAGACCGATATCGCCCAGATACTTAAAAACGAGGGTTATATCAACAGCTATCGCATTATCAAAGACGGGAAACAGGGGATAATACGCATTACATTGCGCTATCATACTTCCAAACTTCATAAAAAGATGCCTGTGCTCAAGGACATCAAAAGGGTCAGTAAGCCAGGCCGTCGCATATATGCCTCCAAGGACGAGCTTCCCGTTGTCCGTGGTGGACTGGGCATTGCCATTATTTCTACATCTAAGGGAGTATTGACAGATTCAGCTGCCAGGGAAGCAGGTGTAGGGGGAGAGGTAGTTTGCGAAGTCTGGTAGAAATCGGAGCTTAATATGTCTCGTATAGGAAGATTACCCATAAAGTTGCCCAAGGAAGCAAAAGTCACCATTGATGGACAAAGATTTTATGTCCAAGGCCCCAAGGGCAAAATGGAAAGGTCTATCCATCCCAAGATAACGATTAAACAGGATGGTGATGTACTGAAAGTGACCAGAAGTGATGATTCCAAGCCAACAAGGGCCCTTCATGGTCTGACAAGGGCTCTTATTGCCAATATGGTTCATGGAGTGACCCAAGGCTTTAAAAGGGAGTTAATCGTAACTGGGGTTGGATACAAGGTGGAGGTCAAGGGTAAAACCCTGGTGCTTAACCTTGGCTATTCCCATCCCATTGACTTTCCACTTCCTGAAGGAATTAGTGCAAAGGTTGATACCCAAAAGGAGACTCGCATTATCCTTGAGGGCTATGACAAGGAGCTTCTTGGTCTTACAGCTAGCAGGATAAGGGCATACAGGCCGCCAGAGCCCTACAAGGGCAAAGGGGTCAGGTATGCTGATGAGGTGATAATCAGGAAGGCAGGAAAGGCTGCAGCAAAATAAAAATCTTAGTCGAGATAAAAGATATGAACAGGCGTACCAATCCAAAAGTAAAGGCCAGATTCAGGAGAAAGCTACGGATTAGAAAGAAAATCCGTGGTACTGCCGAAAGGCCCAGACTATCTGTTTTTAGAAGTAATCGACACATATTTGCCCAGCTGATTGATGATGATAAGGGAGTCACCCTGGTTGCAACTTCATCCTTCAGCAAGGAACTTACAGGAAAGAAGGTCGAGGGAGGCAAAAAGGGCATGGCACACGAGGTTGGCGCTCTTCTTGCCCAGAAGGCAAAGGCCAAGGGGATAGAGCAGGTGGTCTTTGACAGAGGCGGATATCTTTACCACGGTCGGGTAAAGGCCCTAGCTGATGCAGCGAGGGAAGAGGGACTCGTATTTTAAGTAGAGGGGTAAAAGTTGCTTACCAATATAGAAAACAAGGAACAGGAATTTATAGAAAAGATAGTTTTTATTAATCGGGTCGCCAAGGTTGTAAAAGGAGGCAGGCGTTTCTCATTTAGCGCCCTTGCCGTAGTGGGAGACGGAGCAGGAAAGGTGGGCTTTGGTCTTGGAAAGGCCAAGGAGGTGCCTGATGCCCTTCGAAAGGCAACCGAAAAGGCCAGAAAGGCCATGATAGATGTGCCAATGGTCGGCACAACCATCCCCCATGAGGTTATTGGCCATTTTGGCGCTGGAAGGGTGCTTCTAAAGCCAGCACCACCAGGCACGGGAGTTATTGCCGGTGCTGTGGTCAGGGCCATAATGGAAGCCGCTGGAATTCATGATGTATTAACCAAGTGCATTGGTACCAATAATCCCCACAATGTCTTAAGAGCTACCTTTGAAGGCCTTCAGGAACTTAGGGATTCTGTATTCAGGGCAGGCCTAAGGGGCGTTAAGACAGGGTCCTCAAAAACAAAAGCAGCATAAAATTTCGAGCGAGTAGAAATCATGATTACCTTAGATAGCCTAAAGCCAAGCTTAGGGTCTTTAAAAAACAAGAAGAGAGTCGGCAGGGGCATAGGTAGCGGGCATGGAAAGACGGCATGTCGCGGTACAAAGGGGCAGAAGTCACGCTCGGGAGCTACCATTCCTCCTGGATTTCAAGGCGGTCAGATGCCCATCTATCGACAACTGCCCAAAAGAGGTTTCAAGAATCCCTTTAGAAAAAGCTATGGCGTAGTAAATGTTGTTGCACTTTCATCCATCGAATATGAGGGCATAATCGACATTGAAGTCCTTAAGGCAAAGGGTCTTGTCAAGAAACGGGAAAAGTACGTTAAAATCCTTGGAGAAGGGGATATTAACAAGGCAGTACAGGTTCGTGTTCATGCTATAAGCCGTTCAGCAAAGGAAAAGATAGAGGGTGCAGGCGGCTCTGTGGAGTTGATTGGTGCCAAGTAGATCCGCTGGCAAGTTGAGTAAGTTTCAAAGGGATTCTGTTTAGGAGCTATAAGTGCTAAAGGGAGTCGAAGGTCTAGGAAATTATCCTGAACTTAGAAACAGGATTATTTTTACTTTGTTAATGCTTGCTGTATACCGAATTGGTGTGCAGATACCAACTCCAGGAATAGACGCTCAGGCCCTGGCTTCCTTCTTTTCAAGGGCTCAAGGCACGCTTTTTGGCATGTTTGACATGTTTTCTGGTGGTGCCTTGAGAAAATTTTCCATTTTTGCTCTGGGTATCATGCCCTATATCAGCGCCTCCATTATCCTCCAGCTTCTTCAGGTGGCAGTGCCTCAACTGGAAGAATTGAAAAAGGAAGGTGAGGAAGGGCGCAAGAAAATGAGCCAATATACCCGTTACGGGACTGTCGGCTTAAGTGTTCTCCAGGGACTTGGAATTGCCATTGGCCTTGAAAGTATGGTGGCTCCAGGCGGAATACCTGTTGTTGCTCATCCAGGCTGGGCCTTTCGTTTGCTCACCGCCCTAACCCTTATGTCTGGCACAGTTTTTCTCATGTGGCTTGGTGAGCAGATTACCGAGCGCGGAGTAGGAAATGGCATATCACTAATCATTTTTGCTGGTATTGTGGCCAGGATGCCTTCTGCCATAATTGATACCTTCAGGCTCATGAAGACCGGTGAGATTAACGCAGCATTACTGCTCATTTTGCTTATTCTAATGGTGGCGGTTGTGGCCTTTATCTGTTTTATGGAAAAGGCCCACAGAAGGATACCCATCCATTATGCCAGAAGGGTTGTGGGACGCAAGGTTTACGGGGGGCAAAGCACGCATCTACCTCTTAAGGTTAACACTGCCGGTGTCATTCCGCCGATTTTCGCCTCATCAATCATCATGTTCCCTGCCACCATTGCCAATTTCATAAGGGTTCCGTGGATGCAATCTGTTGCTCAGGCCCTCATACCGGGAAGCCTCATTTATGAGAGCATATATGTAGCCCTCATAATATTCTTTTGTTATTTCTATACTGCTATTATCATTAATCCGTCTGATATAGCTGAGAACCTCCAAAAAAACGGAGGTTACATCCCAGGTATCAGACCGGGTAGAAAAACTGCAGAATTCATAGACAATGTTCTGTCGCGTATCACACTGATTGGCGCAATATATGTTGCATTTGTTTGTGTGCTCCCAAGTGTATTGATTTCAAAATTCAATGTCCCATTCTACTTTGGTGGTACCGCTCTTTTGATTGTTGTGGGAGTTGCCATGGATACGCTTGGACAAATTGAGTCCTATCTTATTACCAGAAACTACGAAGGATTGATTCAGGGGGCCAGGTTAAAAGGCAGATAACCCCGTTTTGAAATAGTGAAAAAAAAACCAGGCAGTCGAAGAATAATTCTCAAGGCGCCATGGGAAATAGAAAAACTCAGAGCCGCTAACAGGATTGTCGCTGAAATATTGAGCGAGCTCAAGGAAATAGTCAGGGAAGGCGTCACTACGGCAGACTTAGAACAAATTGCTGCCGACAGGATAATTCAGAAGGGTGCAAAGCCTGCCTTTAAGGGCTACCATGGGTATCCTGCATGTACATGTATATCCATAAACGAAGAGATAGTACACGGGATACCTTCAGAGAAGAGAATTATCAACAAGGGTGACCTTGTAAGTATAGATTTAGGTGTTATTTTGGATGGTTACTATGGCGATGCTGCCTTTAGTTGCTTTGCAGGGGAGGCCCCCTCGGAGCAGGCAGAAAGGCTGCTTCATGTAACCAAAGAGGCTCTTTACGCTGGAATCAGAAAGGCCAAGGCAAGGAAAAGGCTGGGGGATATTTCTGCCGCCGTTCAAAATGTGGCAGAGTCCCATGGCTTTGGCGTAGTGAGGAAATTTGTTGGCCACGGCATAGGAAAGGCATTGCATGAGCCGCCGGAAGTGCCTAACTTTGGGATTCGAGGTACAGGGCCGGTATTAAAGAAAGGGATGGTTATTGCAATTGAGCCTATGCTGACCATGGGTTCCTATGAGGTTGAGATACTGAATGATGGATGGACTGCCGTTACTGCTGATAGGAGCTTGGCAGCCCATTTTGAACACACAGTTGCAATAACTGATAAAGGCCCTGATATTTTGAGCAACGGATTTATTTAGCAAATTAAAGAGGGTATTACCATGGCCAAACAGGATGCAATACAGGTTGAAGGCAAGGTCATTGAAACTCTACCCAACGCAATGTTTCGGGTGGAATTGGATAATGGTCACAAGGTATTAGCCCACATATCAGGCAAGATGCGTATGCACTACATTAGGATTTTGCCAGGGGACAGGGTAACAGTTGAACTGTCTCCGTACGATTTGACCAGGGGTCGTGTGGTTTACAGGTCAAAATAAATCAAAAGGATTAGAAAAATGAAGGTACAGGCTTCTGTTAAAAAAAGATGTAAGGATTGCAGAATCATAAGACGCAAGGGAATTGTAAGGGTCATTTGCAAGAATCCAAGACATAAGCAGCGTCAAGGTTAGAACTAGGGGGAAAAATGGCACGTATTGCAGGCGTTGATTTGCCCAAAAACAAGCGGCTTGAGGTCGCTCTCACATACATTTACGGAATAGGTCGTACCTCTGCCCAGAAGATTCTGGATAAGGCAGGGATCTCCTGGGACAAGAAGACAGATGAGATGACTGACGAAGACATAACAGCCATTCGCAAGATCATAGATGCCGAATATAAGGTAGAGGGAGATCTGCGAAGGGAAGTTTCCATGAATATCAAAAGGCTCATGGATCTTGGCTGTTACAGGGGACTTAGACACAGGAGGGGTCTGCCGGTAAGAGGCCAGCGGACATGCACCAATGCCAGAACCAGGAAAGGCCCAAGGCGTGCAGCAGTCAAAAAGAAAAAGAAGTAACAGATAACGGAGGAATAAATGTCACCACCGAGACGTGGCGGAAAAAAGGTAAAAAAGAATATACCAGAAGGTATTGCACACATACAGGCCACCTTCAACAATACCATTGTCACCATTACGGACAAGCAGGGTAACACTATTTCATGGTCCAGCGCCGGCGCCAACGGCTTCAAGGGCTCCAGAAAAGGTACCCCCTTTGCTGCACAGGTTGCAGCTGAAAATGCTGCTAGAAAGGCAGTTGAGCACGGGGTTCGTACCTTGGAGGTTGAGGTCAAGGGGCCCGGAAGTGGAAGGGAGGCGGCTCTTCGTGCCCTTCAAACGGCCGGTCTTCAGATAACCGTAATCAGGGATGTCACCCCGCTGCCCCATAATGGGTGTCGTCCTCCCAAAAGGCGGAGAGTATAATTTCCTTTTTTCGAATTATAAGATCGTACCATTTGAATAAAACCGGAGGATAATAGTGGCAAGATATACAGGACCGAGGTGTAGATTGTGCAGAAGGGAAGGCAGTAAGCTTTTTCTCAAGGGCGACAGATGTTTTTCTGAAAAATGTGCCTTTGAAAGGAGAAGTTACGCCCCAGGCCAGCATGGAAAAGGAAGGATCAAGGTTTCTGACTACGGCATTCGTCTTAGGGAAAAACAAAGGGTCAGGCGCATTTATGGCGTGAAGGAATCTCAGTTCAGACGCTATTTTGAAATAGCAGACAGGCAAAAGGGCGTAACAGGAACAAATCTGCTTGTACTTCTGGAAAGACGTCTGGACAATGTTGTATACAGGCTTGGTTTTGCAGATTCAAGGGCCCAGGCACGGCAGTTGGTGAAACATGGCCACTTTTTAGTAAATGGACGTCGTGTGGACATTCCCTCCTTCCAGGTAAGGGTGGGCGACGAGATAACGGTTAGAGAGAAGAGCAAGGACATAGTTCCGATTGTCCAGGCCATTGAGGCAGTTGCGAGAAGAGGCGTCCCAGACTGGCTTGAACTTGATGCGGAAAACAAAAAGGGTGTTGTCAAGGCAATGCCAGAGCGTTCACATATCACCATGCCGATACAGGAACAGTATATCGTTGAGTTCTACTCCAAGTAACCGGTAGAAAAACAGAAGAGATTATGGCTAATACAAATCAGAAACCATTTTACAGAAACTGGCGTGAGCTCATAAAGCCTAAGCGTATCGAAGTAAAAAAGGATACCAGGACGGATTACTATGCCAAGTTCTCCTGCGAGCCCTTGGAAAGGGGCTACGGGATCACCCTTGGTAATGCCTTAAGACGGATCCTTTTGGCTTCGCTTCAAGGTGCGGCAATAGTTGCCGTTCGTATAGAGGGAGTGGAACATGAACTCGCCACCATTCCTGGCGTCATTGAGGATGTCACTGCCATAATTCTCAATCTGAAGGGTGTACGTTTTCAACTTTTCAATGACGAGGACAGGAGACTCAGAGTAGAGAAAAAGGGGCCGGGTGAACTGACCGCTGGGGATCTCGTTGAGTCACAGGGCAGTGGTTGCGAGGTTTTAAATCCGGATCACAAGATTGCCACCCTAACCGAGGATGGCGAAATCTCCATGGAGTTACTTGTCAAATGGGGTAAGGGTTACGTGCCAGCAGAGGAGAACGCCACAAATCTAAAGGATGAGCCAGTGGGAACCATACCAATTGATTCCCTTTTCTCTCCCATCAAGAAGGTGAACTTCAAGGTGTCACAGGCAAGAGTGGGTCAAAGGACTGATTATGACAAGCTCACAATGGAGATATGGACTGACGGTAGCGTGGTTCCAGAGGACGCCGTGGCGTACGCTGCCAAGATACTAAAGGAACAGGTGTCCGTATTTATCAACTTCGACGAAACAGAGGAGCCAGAGGAAAAGCCCGCTGGACCTCCTTACATGGATAAACTGAAGGATCTTAACAAACGGATTGATGAACTTGAGTTTTCTGTTCGTTCTGCAAACTGTCTTAAGAACGCCAATATCCACTATATTGGAGAGCTTGTCCAGAAGACCGAGCAGGAAATGCTCAAGACCAAGAATTTTGGCAGAAAATCCCTTGAGGAAATTTTGCGGATTCTTGATTCCATGGGCCTTACCCTTGGTATGAAGTTGGAGGGCTGGACTCCTCCTGAGAGTGATGAGGACAAGGAAGGTAACAAATAATGAGGCACAGAAGAAGAACAAAATATTTTGGGGTTAAAACGGCACACAGAAAGGCCATGTTCAGAAACATGGTTACTTCTCTGTTCAGACACGGCCGCATTACAACCACAGTTACAAGGGCCAAGGAGCTGAGGCGTGTTGCCGACAAGCTCGTAGGCCTTGCCAAGGAAGGCAGCCTCCACTCAAGGCGTCAGGCCCTTTCCTTTATCATGGATAAGGGGGTTGTGGCCAAGCTTTTTTCTGAGATTGCTCCCAAAATGGCTGAAAGGCGAGGCGGCTATACCAGAATAGTAAGGATTGGGCCAAGAAGGGGAGACGGGGCCATGATGTGTGTTATTGAGCTTGTCATGGAATCTCTAAAGGTTTCAAGGCCCAAGAAGAAAAAAGATGCAGCACCCGAGCAGGTCGCCCCCACTGTGATCCCTGAGGCATCAAAAGAGCCAGAGGAAACCATGGAGGCTGAACAGATCACCGGTGAAGGTGAAACAGCGACCGCTGAAACAGTTCCAGAGGGTGAAGAAGAAATGCCCACGGACGAGGTTTCCGAATCGTTCTCACAGGAGGAGGAAGTAAAGGTAACAGCCACTCAGACAGAAGAGGTGGTGGACGAGTCCGAAAAAGCTGCAGAAGCGGAAACAGAATCTTCTTCATCTGGCGAGAAATCTCAAGAAACAGAGGTAAAAGCCGAGGAAAGTGACGAAAATTTATCCGAGGATAAAAAGGAGTAAAAATTTTCTGTTACGAGCAAATAAATTGTCCTCCATTTTAACACATAACTTGTCCGGATTTATATGGGAGTTTAGGAGGTATCCATATGAGCCGGGCACATATAATGGAGGAGATCAAACTTATGAGATTCGAG
>JALWYS010000135.1 GCA_027003115.1 Deltaproteobacteria bacterium
CCTCGAATCTCATAAGTTTGATCTCCTCCATTATATGTGCCCGGCTCATATGGATACCTCCTAAACTCCCATATAAATCCGGACAAGTTATGTGTTAAAATGGAGGACAATTTATTTGCTCGTAACACAATTTATCCAAAGCTATTGACAAAAGGGCATGTGATGATTTAGAATGTGTTCGTCAAATCAAACAGAGAAGAACACAATTTACCCCTGCTGGTCCCTCTGTACCATCTCCAACAAAGACGACCAACATACCCACCTCCATCCTTCTTAAACCAGCAGGGGTTTTTTTCTTTTAAAATAAGAAAAAAGGAGATGTTCATGCCCTTGTTAAAATGGTTTACCACTCTGTCTTTTGCTTTAATGATTTGGACAATTTTGTGTATTGCCAATGCGGACGCAAGTTCTGGAAACGCTACGGCTCCTTCCATCAACCATGTGAAATCCATTACATTGACAATTTATCAAAATGGAGCACTCTTTTATCACAAAAAAGATTTTAGCCTTAAAAAAGGGCAAAACATGCTTCAATTTTCAGGAATTTGCCCAGATCTCTTACCTGGCAGCATTTTCATTGAGGCTGCAAATTTCTCAAAAATAGTCTCCTATTCCTATGAGCTCAAACCCGTTTCAACAGGGGCTTTACTTAGGGCATTTCAAGGTAAGACTGTTTTTTTAAAGGCAAAAGAAAAGTGCTGTGTGCAAAAGGTAAAAAGAGAGGCGAAACTTGTCTCCTTTAGTAATAACAAGGCCCTCGTGCTGACCGAAGCCGGCCTTTTCGAAACAGATTTGTCCACTTTGGTTTTTCCAGGCATTCCAAAGGGGCTTTCAAACAAGCCCCAGTTAACAATAAATCTATGGTCTTCCAAGGCGGCTGAGGAATCGCTTGGAATATCTTACCTTTCTGGCAGGCTTAAATGGAAAGGCGAATACACCGGGATGCTTTCAAAGGATGAGAAACATATCGATGTTCAGGCATTTTCATATATAAAAAACGATTCGGACATGTTTATAAAAAAGGCCAAGGCGAAGCTTGTTGCAGGAAAGGTAAACCTCCATACCAGGAGAAATTTTCCTGTTACACGTGCCTTTGAGGCTAAAGCCATGGCCGCACCTGCTGCTCCTGTTGAACCTTTGAGGGAGCAATTTTTTGAATACCATGTGTACAGGCTTCCTGGGATACTGAGCCTTTTTCCCAAGCAGGCCAAGAACGTTCTGTTGTTTCATGCCACCAATCTTTCCTGCCAAAAAAGGCTCGTGTTGAGATCCTCTTCCTCCTATTACTATAGAAATCCTGACAGGTCCCTTAAGAATCTTCACCCAGATATCGTCTTTGATATTAATACCAAAAAGGGCAATGGAGGGGCCCCCTTTCCGGCAGGTATTTTCAGGATATATAAAAGGGATTCTGATAATACTCCTGTTTTTGTGGGGGAGCAGAGGATCAACTCCACCGCTGCTGGAGAGAAGATAGTACTCAACCTTGGAAAGGCCTTTGACATAACGGCCAGGAAGAAACAGCTTGCCTTTAAGAGAATAAGGACAGGGGACAAGTATAGCTTCAGGTATGACAGCAGCTTTGAAATAGAGGTCCACAACTCCAAGGACCTCCCTGTATCCATTGTAATAAAAGAAAGCATCCCTGGAGACTGGAAGATGACCCAGGAGAATTTCCCCCATGAGAGGGAGACGGCCCACCTAGTGTCCTGGAAGGTAAAGGTCCCACCAAGGGGCAAAGAGGTCCTGCGCTACAGCGTGCGGGTTTGGGACTAGTCTTGGGAAACCGGCTCTTGTCCGTGATGATGAGGGCCTTCCTCTCCTTCTTCCTTTTCCTTTTCTTCCTTTTTGGCAAGCTCGGAAAGATGCTTTAGTTTCTCATCAACGAGATAAAACAGTGTCCCTTCTGGATAGTTGCCCTTTTCATCAGGCTCCCCTGCCTTCATGCCTGTAAGAAGCTCGATTCCTTCTTCCACGGTCTCAATGGACCAGACATGAAACCTGCCATCCCTTACGCTATCAACCACCTCCTGCTTCAGATTGAGATCGCGGACATTGGCCTTGGGGATGATAACCCCCTGCTTACCTGTAAACCCCCTCTCCTTGCAAAGATCAAAAAATCCCTCGATTTTGGCGGTTACTCCTCCCACTGGAAGTATCTCACCCTTCTGGCTTACTGCACCGGTGCAGGCAATGTCCTGGCGAAGGGGTATGCCTGAAAGGGCGGAGAGCAGGGCAAAAAGCTCTGCCCCTGACGCTGAGTCCCCATCCACAAGGCCGTAGCTCTGCTCAAAACATATTGTTGCAGTAAGGCTCAGGGGCTTTTCCTGTGCAAATCTCTGCCTCAGATAGCCAGAAAGTATCATGACCCCCTTGGTGTGTATCTTGCCACTAAGCTCTGCCTCCCTTTCAATGTTGACTATTCCATCCTTACCAAGGCAGATATTCGCAGTTATCCTTGAAGGCTTGCCAAAGGTGTAGTCTCCAAGGTCGTAGACGGCAAGGCCGTTTATCTGGCCGACAGCCTGGCCCTCTGTTGCCACCTTTATTACGTCCTTTACAAGAAGCTCCTGGAGGTGTTCCTGGTAGAGGCTTGAACGATAGCGTTTTTCATCAATGGCCTTCTGAACATGATTCCCTGTGACATGGTCACTGCCATCCCTTTGCGCCCAAAAGCTTGCCTCAACGGCTATGTCTTCGATATCAGTGATCTTTAGGGTGAGTTTTTCCCTTGAGTCCGCAAGCTCTGCAGCATATTCCAGAAGGCGTGCAGCCCCGGTCTTGTCAATGTCAATGAGGTTGTTTTTCTTCCTTATTGAAGCAAGCACTCTCAGGAACTCCCTCTGACGCTCACTGGTATTGTCCGTTCTTGTGTCCAGATGGGACTTTATCTTGAAAAGCTCGCGGAAATCTTCGTCAAAGTTGAAAAGAAGCTGGTAAAGGAAGGGTTCTCCCATGAGCACAATCTTCACGTTGAGCTCTATTGGCTCTGGCTTAAGGCTCTTCGTGGTGAAAAGTCCAAGCTGTTCCCCTGGATCTTCTATCTCAAGCTTTCCTGTCCGAAGTGCCCTCTTAAGGGCCTCATAGGAGAAAGGCCTTTTAAGGATGTCCGTTACCTTTAGAAGCAGAAATCCCCCGTTTGCCTTGTGAAGCGCCCCTGCCTTTATCATGGTGAAATCGGTGAGGAGTGCCCCAAACTGGGCCTGCCGCTCTATGACCCCAAAGAGGTTTGGATAGCTTGGATTTGCCTCGAAGATCACAGGTCTTCCCTTAGTCTGCGAGTTATCAACAAGGACGTTTATGTCATATCGGATAAAACTTGGACCTGCGCCTGGGATGGGAAAAGGGAGCCCTGGTGGAGGGACGTTTTTTGCAGGCAGAAAGTCCTGGAAATGTAAAACCACATCCTCCAGAACAGAGTCGAAATAGGCCTTGAGTCGGGGATAGGCCTGATACTTCTCCTTAAGGGGTGCAATAAGGATATGGGCAGTCTGCCTTGCCACCTGGCGATCAAGCTCCTTGAGCTTCTGCCTCACCTCTTGCTCAAGCTGGTGGACCTGCCTCATGGCTGCTCCCATTTCCCTGTGAAGCTCCTCGCTTCTTCTTTTTAGATCATCCTGCTCCTCCTTGGTCATCTTTGAGATTTCTTCAGGGGTCAGGGGGCTGCCATCTTCCTTGGCAGGAATAACCATCATACCAGTTGGATCTGCCTGGAGGATGAATCCCTTTGCCCTGACCTTCTTGTCTAGTTCCTCAAAGACCTCGGTCCGTTTCTTGTTGAATTCCCGAATGACCTCCTCTTTTCTTACGAGATACGTCTCTCCCTCAAAGCTCTTTGGCATGTGGAGCTTCAGGTTGTCCACTAGCTCTGCCATGTCCTTTTTGAGCTCAAGCCCCTGGCCTGGCTCAAGGAGTATGGCAAGGGGTACATCTGGGTCGTTGAAGTTATGGATGTAACAGATGTCCTTTGGCCTTGAATTCTCGTCCTCGGAAAGGGCCTTCAGCTTTGACAGGGTAAGGTCCAAGGCCCCAGCCTCCTGAAGGCCGGCAACAAATACGTTAAAGCCAGGGTTTTTTATCTCAAGGCCGAGGTCCAAGGCCCTTTCAGCCCTTTCCTGCCCGTAAATGCTCATGCCTTCTGTTTCGAACTGGCTCAAATACTCAAAACCCAACTTCTCTGGATCAATCGCAAGTCTAAGATCTTCAGGTGTCAGTTTTTCCATGCCCTTTTTACCCCTCTTTCCCTAATCCGAGATGTTGGTACGCCTTATCCGTTGCCATTCTTCCCCGAGGTGTGCGGTGAAGGAACCCTTCCTGTACGAGAAAGGGTTCATAAACCTCCTCTATGGTGTTGCTTTCCTCTCCCACTGAAACGGCTATGGTGTCTAGACCAACAGGCCCCCCGCCAAATCTTTTGATTATAATGGAAAGAATCTGCCTATCCATGCGGTCTAGACCCTTTTCATCAACCTCAAGCATCCTGAGGGCCCTGTCAGCCACATTTCTTGTGATGATACCCCCGGCCTCCACCTCGGCATAGTCTCGCACCCTTCTTAGCAGCCTGTTGGCGATTCTCGGGGTACCCCTTGACCTTCTGGCGATTTCCTTTGCCCCATCATCCTCGATTTTTATGCCAAGGACAGAGGCGGAACGAGTGACAATCTCCTTTAGTTGCCCCACGGTG